>NZ_CP072866.1:0-300000 GCF_017948245.1 Rhizobium sp. NLR16a
CTTCGTCGGCCCATGCGAATTCCGTGTAGACGTCCTGGACTTCGTAGGAGATCTCGCTTCGGTCGAGAATATCCTTGATCTCCGCAGCCTTGTCGGAGAGCGCGTCGATCTCGCGCTGGCGTTCCTCGATCCATACGGGCGAGATGACATTGTAGTCCCCGATGATCGGAGCTGCTCCCGTCGCAATCACCAGCGCATTCAAATGCGCGCCATGGGCACCGCAGAAGTCGATGGCGGTTTTGAGATCTTCCTCGAACTGATGAACGCTGAGGATGCTGAGTGCCGTCCTGATGGCCATGTCGATATACCTCTCTGCTGGATGCAAAAAGGATAATCGCGATGGCCCTGGGTTTCCTTGACCTTCATCAAAGCGGTTTCGAATTTAGCTTTGTAAAGTGGCTCCGAACCCACAGGAGCAGTGATGGACACCCCGATCCTAGAGTTTCACGGAGCCGCAGGTTCAGTCACCGGATCCTGTTTTCTTCTCAAGGCCGGCGGTGCCCGTATTCTGATTGATTGCGGAATGTTCCAGGGCTCCAAAACCGAGAAGGAACTTAACTATAGACCGTTCCCATTTGAGCCTGTCGAGATCGGCGCGGTGCTTCTCACGCATGCCCACATCGACCATTCGGGCCTGCTTCCGAAACTAGCCAAGGACGGCTTCAGCGGCCCGATTTACGCGACACCCGCTTCGATAGATCTTTGCGCCATCATGCTGCAGGATTCCGGGCATATCCAGGAAGCCGAGGTTCGTCAGCTTAATCGCCGGAACCGACGGCGCTCGCGAGAAACGGTGGAGCCGATCTACACCGCAGACGACGCGCGCAGCATCATGCCGCAGTTTATCGCGGTGGAATATGGAGAATGGCGCGAGACGGCAGGCGCCGTGAGATTTCGTTTCTGGGACGCCGGCCACCTTCTCGGATCCGCCTCGATCGAAATAGAGGCGAGCGGCATGGAAGGGCCGGTAAGGCTTTTGTTCTCGGGCGACATTGGACCGGGTTCCAAGCTTTTCGAGAGCCCGCCGGAAGCGCCGAGCGAGATCGACTATTTGATCTGTGAAACCACCTATGGCAATCGCGAGCGGGAGGAATACGCGCTGAAGGAAAGACGGATACGCCTTCAGAAGCTGGTCGCACAAGCAAACCAGCCCAATGGCGTGCTTCTCATCCCGTCTTTTGCGGTCGAGCGCACTCAGGAAGTCCTGACAGATCTTCTCGCGCTCATGGAAGCCGGAACGCTGCAGCGGTGTCCCATTTTTATCGACTCACCGCTTGCCTCGAGAGCGACCGGTGCCTTCAAGAAACATGTCGTCGAGATGGAGAACGGAGCGAACTTTTTGCGCGCGCTCAATGCGCCAAATGTGAGGTTTACGGAGACCGCCGAACAGTCCAAAGCCCTGGATCTGGTAACCGGTTTTCACATCATCATCGCGGCAAGTGGCATGTGCGAGGCGGGCAGGATCAGACACCGTCTGAAGAACTGGCTCTGGCGCAACGAGTGCACCGTGCTCTTCGTGGGGTTTCAGGCAGCCGGCACGCTCGGCAGAATCTTGCAGGACGGCGCCAAAATCGTGCGGATCCAAGGCGAGGAAATCCGGGTGAGCGCGAGAATGGCAACCCTTGATGCCTATAGTGGCCATGCCGATGCCAGCGAACTGGATGACTGGGTGATGGAGCGTGGTCCGATCCGCAAAGGCCTGTTTCTTGTCCATGGCGAGGCCGGGGCCCGGGATGCGATGTCGAGCAGACTTTCCGAGAAACTGTCTGTCGCGATAATTTCCCCACACCTCGACGACGTCTATGAGCTGAGTGGGACATCCGCTCGACTTCTGTCCAGGGTGGCACCGGCTCGTCTGCAGCCCGAGGAGATTGGACATCGGGATTGGCACAACGACTACCAGAACTTCGTCCTCAACCTGGCCGACAGGTTGAAGGATGCAGCCGACCACAAGAGCCGCGCCGTCATCCTGCGCCGGCTTGAGCGCGCGCTCGAAGCCGACGGGGACGACCCAAAGAAAAATGGGATCCCGTAAATGTTGTCGACGGAACGAGACTACAAACGAGGCGGCGAGCGCTTTGCTATTCCTTCGCAAGGTGAAATCGAAGGCAAGCTTCTGATGTTCGAAGTGATTGCCATCACCTGCTTGCAGGAGCTTCTCGCAAAAACGGATTCGCATCAGATCCCCAGGCTTCGCCACGGGCTCCTGGAAAATTTGAAAGCGAAGTCCGCCCCGCTGAAGTTGTGCGCGGACGACAAAAGGGCCGCAAAGGAACTCGCGCTTCAACTGCTGACTTTAGCCTGCGAGGAAACGAAGGACGAGAAGATGGCGCGTTAGCGGAGATCTGCAGGAGGTCCAATGAGCAGCATTGCAGTTACCTTCAACATCGGATCGTCGAGCTTGAAGATCGGCGCCTTCAACATCGGAGTGGCCGGCGCGCATCCGATGGCAAGGGGCACCGTGACGATTGGCCAGGAAACGCGCTTTAGATGCGAAACAGGGGAGACCGTTTATGAAGCCGATCTGCCGAACGTCACCGAAGTCGGGCCCGCCTTGATTGCGGAAATTCTATCGCGGCTGCTGCCACCAGGTTCGCAGCCCGCAGTGATCGGGCATCGCATCGTTCATGGAGGCCCCAAGTTTACCGGCGCTGTCCTGATAGACGCGGACACACAAGCGAGGATCGAAGAGCTCGTACCACTGGCGCCTCTGCATTTGCCTCCAGCGCTGAATGTGATCCGCGCTGTGCGCACGGCATGTCCTGACGTGCCGCAGACCGCATCCTTCGATACCGCATTTCACACGTCTCAATGCAGCATGGCCACACGTCTGGCCATCCCGCGCGCACTGCATGACGCGGGAATCCGCAGATACGGCTTCCACGGGATTTCTTACAAGTTCGTTTCTTCGAAACTCAAGGAGCTCGCACCGGATCTGGGCAGCGGCAGGGTTGTTTGCGCGCATCTGGGAAGCGGCGCGAGCCTTTGTGGCATGGTGGATGGCGTCAGCATCGATACCAGCATGGGGTTTTCCGCGCTCGACGGCATACCCATGGCAACGCGGCCGGGATCGATCGACGCCGGCGCCGTCATCCATCTTCTCCGAAACAAATTCCACGACCCCGACAAGCTTGAGGATTTTCTCTATCACAAATGTGGGTTGCTCGGCGTTTCCGGCGTGAGCGGAGACGTGCGGGTGCTTGTAGAGGACTTTCACCCGGCGGCACGGGAAGCGCTTGATCTCTTCTGTTTCAGGATAGCAGGCGAGATAGGCAGGTTGGCTGTGTCGTTGGGCGGTGTGGACGCCATCGTCTTCACCGCCGGAATCGGAGAAAATCAACCGGAAGTCCGAAAGAGCGTGGCACATTATCTCGCCTGGATGGGGCTCGACCTCAGCGCGCCTGCGAACAAGGCAAATGCGCTAATCATCAGTGGCCGGGATAGCGCAATAGCCGCATTCGTCATACCAACCGATGAGGAGCAGGTGATAGCCGACGAGGCGCTCGCTGTCGTAAATCGGCATCGGCACTGATGATCGTGGAGCATGAACCGCCAGAGGGTCACTTGAAGGCTCCCGCACGGTTTTCGCTGGACGATAATCGGCAACGGGGCTCAGGAAGTCTTCGGCCGCGTGATCCAAAACGGCATAGCTGACGTCTATTGCACCGCTTTCAAGCGCAGGTTCGCACGACCATGTCTTTGGCGGTGCCCTCCGCCAGCTCGCGCACGACCTTTGCGGACGCCGGCGCCACTTTCGAAGAGATACCTGCCGATCGCGCTGAAGCGCAACCCGCTCGATCGTTATTCCCTTCGATCGGCTTATTGATCGAGCGCAATGCGCAGGGGCCAAGCTCGCTCGAAGATAGCCATCTCACCGAGCGAAAGGAACGCGCAATGCCGAAGATAGTGACAGTAACAGCTGTGATCCTGCTTGCCATCCTGGCCGGCTACAGCGGCGCGACATGGTGGCCGCAGCCCGATCAATCGGATAACGCCCCGCAGACGAAAACAGTTCCCAAGGAAGGCTACCCAGATCCATTCATCCCGCCGACAAAAGGCAACGGTTTTTGATCCTGCCGAGGTCGGCGAAATCGGCGCCGGCAACTGTGAGGGGTTATTAGCCACATGCAGTAAGATTTTCAGCGACTATGCAGACGTCGTGATCAGCGCTCAGGCGGTTCCGGAGAAAATGAAGCAGCTTCGGCTTGAAGCGGCAAGATCCCTCGACGAGGTCGGCTAAAGCCTTTCCGGGTGATATGCGCCAGGCTGCCGGCACTTTCGTGCAGGAGACATCTCATGACCGTTCCCATTCCCCAGCCATTCGCCGCCAGCTTCGGCAGCCGTAGAGGCCTCGTCACTGAAGAGGCCGAGAGCCGGCTCGTGCGCTACGGTCCAAACATTCTGCCCGAGCCCGAGGCCCCCTCTTTTGCCATCGTCTTCATGCGGCAGTTCCGCAGCCCGCTGATCTATATCCTGTTTTTGGCTGCCGCGGTCTCCCTGGTGATCAGTGACACAAAGGATGCGGTCTTTATCGGCGTCGTCTTGCTGTTGAACGGTTTGATCGGCAGCCTGCAGGAATATTCGGCGGGCCGAGCTGCGCTGGCGCTTCGCAAGCTGGAACAACCGCGTGCCGCCGTCATCCGCGACGGAGAGGTGCGTGACATTGAAGCGCGCCAGTTGGTGCCGGGGGATCTCGTGCTGCTGGAAGCCGGCGGAAGGGTTCCCGCCGACCTCGCGCTGGTCGAGGCGACCGAGCTTCTGTGCGACGAATCCCTCCTTACCGGAGAATCCATGGCGACGCGCAAGACGGCACCGTCCCCCGCCGCGCCGGTTGCGGAGGGCAAGACCGCAACCGCATTCGCCGGCACGCTCGTTACTCGTGGCCGCGGCACGGGCATCGTGACGGGGACAGGACTTGCAACGGAGATTGGCAAGATCGCCGCCGAAATCGGCAAAACTTCCCTCTCGCAACCGCCACTGATGATCCGACTTGCTCGTTTCTCCAATGCGATCGCCTGGGCGGTGGGATTGACGTCGCTGGTCCTGGTCGGCATCGGCCTCATGCGAGGGCTCGCCTGGAGCGATCTTTTCCTTATGTCGGTCGGTCTTGCCGTCAGCGCCATCCCCGAAGGCCTGCCGATCGCAATCTCGATTGCGCTCGCGATCAGCATGCGTCGCATGGCGAAACGCAACGTTATCGTCCGGCGAATGCCGGCGGTCGAAGCGCTCGGCTCCTGCACCATGATCGCAACCGACAAGACCGGGACTCTAACGCTCAATGAGCTCACCGTTACCGATATCCGGCTCCCGGATGGCACCGACCTTGCCCTTGATGCGGGGACTGACCCGGACACCTGCGAGATCAAGGCAGCCAATATGGCCGTGGCGGAGGCGCGCGCACGGGCCGGCCGACTGCTCAGAGCCGCCTCCCTTCCCAACGAGGGCTCGCTCATGCAGGACGGGAACGGCTGGAAGGGTATCGGCGACACGGTCGACGTCGCCCTTCTGACCGCCGCGCGCAAGGCGGGCTTGGCGCAAGACAAGGTGGCTGCGGACTATCCCTTGATCGCCCGTATTCCCTATGAGCCCGATCTCAAATATGCCGCCTCCTTCCATCGCGGGAGCGAAAACGTGCACATCTTCGCGAAGGGCTCGACCGAAACGCTGCTCAGCATGGCCGACCGGATGGATATCGGCGACCGCGTGGTGGAAATCGACCGACACAGGCTTCTTGCCCAGAAAGAGGAGATGGCGGCCCGCGGCCTTCGGGTCCTCGCTTTCGCGGAAGGCGAAATCCGGAGTGATGCCGACGCCGCCTTCGGCCATCATCACCTGGTCGATCTCATATTCCTCGGCATTACAGGCATGCAGGATCCGATCCGCCGGGAAGTTCCGCAGGCGATCCGCGAATGCCGCGCCGCCGGCGTCGAGGTGGCGATGGTGACGGGCGACGACCCCAAAACAGCGGCGGCGATTGCCGCTCAGGCGGGTTTGCAGTTCGGACCGAGCCAAGTGACCACCGGCGATGCGGTGCGCGAGGCCGAGGCCGCAGGCCCGGCGCGGCTGGACGAGCTTACAAACGGCGCCCGCATCTATGCCCGGGTCGCTCCCAATCAGAAGCTTGCGATTGTGCTCTCCCTGGCGCGCAACGGCCATTTCGTGGCGGTGACGGGCGACGGCGTCAATGATGCTCCGGCTTTGAAACACGCCCATGTCGGTGTCGCCATGGGCATGAAGGGTACGGAGGTCGCCAAGGAGAGCGCCGACATCGTCGTTGTCGATGACAATTTCGCCTCCATCGTCGGCGGCATTCGCGAGGGCAGAACCGCCTATTCTAACATTCGCAAAGTCATCCTGATGCTGACGGCGACAGGAGCTGCGGAAATGCTGCTGTTCCTGCTGGCGATTCCGCTCGGCATTCCAATGCCACTGTTGCCCGTGCAGCTCCTCTGGCTGAATCTCGTGACGAATGGAATTCAGGACGTGACGCTCGCGGGAGAGCCGCCTGAGGGCGACGAACTGGCCCGGCCACCTCGCCGTCCGAAGGAGCCGATCTTCGACCGGCTGATGGTTCGCCGCATCGTCCAATCCGCGCTCGTCATCGGCGGCGGCGGGTTTGCGGTCTTCTACTGGCTGCTGTCACAGGGCTACCCGGTATCCGAGGCGCGCAATCTGTTGCTTCTGCTTTTCGTCATGTTCGAAAATGTGCAAACCCTCGGCTGCCGTTCCGAACATCACTCGCTCTTCTCGCGGTCCTTCTTCAAAAACCCGCTGCTGCTTGCCAGTATGGTCGTAGCCCAGGCCATCCATATCGGCGCCATGCATGTCCCGTGGTTCCGTGAGGTGCTTGGCCTGGCGCCGATTTCCCTCGCGGAATGGGCGCTGACGCTTCTGGCCGCCGGATCACTGCTTCTGGTCATCGAAGTTGACAAGGTGCGGGAACGCACGTCTTCTCGCGCATATCCGAGGAGAATCGAAGCAAAGTAGCTGCCATTGCCCTCTTTCGCCAATGGCAGCAAGCTCTGGCTCATCGGGCCATTAAAACCGGCGTGTTGCAGTCCTCGAGAATCGAGGCCGTCACGCCGCCAAATATTCTTTCGCGAAGCCGCGAATGACCATAGGCGCCCATAACGATCATGTCACAGCCAAGCTCGCGCGCGCGTCTCAGGAGAACCTCCTCGGTTCTGCGTCCACCGCTTGCCAACTGCTCGACAACAATCTTTACTCCATGGCGCGCCAGAAATGTTGCAAAATCCGCCCCTGGCTCATCGCCGCTTTTGAAATAGGTGCCATCCGGATCGACGAGCACAAGATGAACCTCCTCGGCTGCGATCAGCAGCTCTAAAGCTGCCTTGGCGGCATTGGCGGCTTCAGGTCGCGAGTTCCAGGCAACGAGCACGTTCGTCGGCTTCAGGCTTGCGGTGCCCGCATTCGGAACAAGCAACAGCGGCGTCCTCGAATCGAAGGTTGTTGCCGCCACAACGGTTCTCCTCAGCTCGGCGTCAGCGCGTAAGCCATGTCCGATCAAGACGATGTCGGCGTACATGCTGCGCATGCCGATACTGCTCTCCAGGATAAAGAGATCTTCATAGAGGCACTCGACATTGAAGGAGATATCGTTCGTGCGGCACAAGTCTTCGGCCTCCAGCCGGATCTTCTGCAGGGCATCTGTCTCCTTCTGCACTTGGTCAATCCAGGCTGTGGTCACCGGGTATTCGACGGTGACCGGCTGCAACGCGGCGCCGACTACCAGAATCGACAGATGAGCACTGTTCTCGACCGCCAGTTGAATGGCGCTCTTGATCTCTGTTTCAGGATCCGTGGCTCCGACGATCGCAAGCAGAGTTTTCAAGGACATGGTGATCTCCTTCCGGTTTGGCTGGTTGATCTTAGGGAGGCTACAAGGCTGCCCGAAAGCCGCAATGATCTTTGTCAATAGCCACAAGCACGCGTGAGAAGATCAATTGAATCCGTCGCGATTGATCCCCATCAAGGTAGATTCCCGGGAATCGTATGATGAAAGGCTCGTCAGATCTCGCAGGTAAGGAGCCTTCGTTGAACCGTTACTGGAAACTTGCACTCCTGCTCCTCGCCCTGGCGGGTGCCAGCTATGCCGCCTGGCAGTTTCAGGCAAACCGGCGTGCCGCGAAGGCCATGATAGGCATCGCGAGTGGAAACGGACGCATCGAAGCCGTCGAAATCGACGTCGCTGCACGCACGGCGGGACGTCTGTCGGACGTGCTCGTCCATGAAGGCGACTTCGTCGAGGCCGGCCAAGTCGTCGCGACGATGGACATCGAGCAGCTCAATGCCCAAAGGCGGGAGGCCATGGCGCAGCTCTCCAGGGCAAAAATTGCGATCGGCACGGCACGGACGCTGGTTGCTCAGCGGCAGGCGGAAAAGGAGGCCGCGGCAGCCACCGTTTCCCAGAACGACGTCCAGCTTCAGTCGGCGCAAAAGCGGCTTACCCGCAGTCAGCAACTTTCAAGGAGCGGCACCGTCTCCGAGCAGACGCTCGACGACGATCGCGCGCGCGCCGACGCAGCGGCGGCCACACTTGGCGCAGCCAAGGCGAACCTCGCCGCCACTGACGCTGCCATCGGCAACGCCGAAGCGCAGGTGATCGACGCGGAAGCCGCCGTTGAAGCCGCTGAGGCGACCGTCGTGCGGATCGAGGCGGATCTGCGGGATTGCGATCTCAAGGCCCCGCGAAGCGGCCGCGTCCAATATCTCGTTGCGCATCCGGGCGAAGTCGTCGCGGCCGGAGGACGAGTCCTCAACCTCCTGGATGTTGGCGATGTTTATATGACCTTCTTTCTGGGAACCGCGGACGCGGGCCGCACCGCGATCGGCAGCGAGGCACGCATCGTCCTCGACGCCGCACCGCAATACGTCATCCCTGCTCGAGTTTCTTTCGTTTCGGACGTCGCCCAGTTTACCCCGAAGACGGTCGAAACGCAGGAGGAGCGCGAGAAGCTGATGTTTCGCCTTCGTGCGCAGGTGCCGAAGGAACTGCTGCAGAAATATGTGACGCAGGTGAAGACAGGCCTTCCTGGGCGAGCCTATGTCAGGATCGATCCCGCCGCTAAATGGCCGGCCCCGCTTTCGACGCCTCTCACCCCGTAACCTGGAGCATCCTGTGACCTTCGAGATGACAGACTCGGCATATGTCGCCCGCCTGAAGGACGTGACGCATACCTACGGCGGATGCACGGCTCTCGATGCAGTCACGATCGGTATTCCGGCAGGTTTGATGGCCGGCCTTGTCGGTCCGGATGGCGTTGGCAAATCCTCACTCCTCTCGCTGATCGCCGGCGCGCGACAGATCCAAAAGGGCGATGTGACTGTGCTTGGCGGCGACATGCGCCGCGCCGGCCACCGTCGCCAGACCTGCCCCCTGATCGCCTATATGCCTCAGGGCCTTGGCAAAAATCTCTATCCGACCCTCTCGGTTTTTGAGAATGCCGACTTCTTCGGTCGCCTGTTCGGCCAGAGCCGAGAAGAACGGCAGGACCGCATCCGCACGCTCCTGCAGCGCACCGGCCTCTCCGGCTTCAAAGACCGGCCGGCGGGGAAACTTTCGGGAGGGATGAAACAAAAGCTCGGCCTCTGCTGTTCACTGATCCACGACCCAGAGCTTCTGATTCTTGATGAGCCGACCACCGGCGTCGACCCTCTGTCACGCCGGCAATTCTGGGACCTTATCGATGACATACGGTCCGAGCGACCGAGGCTCAGCGTGGTGGTGGCAACGGCCTACCTGGAAGAGGCGGCGCGTTTCGACTGGTTGGCGGCCATGGATGCTGGCCGGCTGGTGGCGACTGGATCGCCCCAATATCTGCTGGAGCGAACGAAGACGGCCACACTTGACGATGCCTTCATCGCACTGATGCCGGAAGACAGGCGGGCGTCGCATCATGTCGTGGAATTGCCGCCGCTCTCGACACCTGATGAAGCGGACTTCGTCATCGAGGCGGAGGGCCTGACGACACGGTTCGGCGAATTCACCGCGGTCGATAACGTCAGCTTCAAAATTCGCCGCGGCGAAATATTCGGCTTCATCGGTTCGAACGGATGCGGCAAATCGACCACGATGAAGACGCTGACCGGCCTTTTGCCGGCAAGCGGAGGCACGGCAAGACTGTTCGGCAAAACAGTCGATACGCGCAATATGGATGTCCGCCAGCGCGTCGGCTATATGAGCCAGGCCTTTTCGCTCTACACGGAATTGACGGTCCGGCAGAATCTCGACCTGCACGCGCGGCTTTTGGGATTGCCGGCCGAGACCATCCCCGCGCGGATCGAGGAACTGGGGCATCGCTTCCAGCTCGATGGCGTCATGGAATTCCTGCCTGACACGCTGCCGCTCGGCATTCGGCAGCGATTGTCACTGGCGGTGGCTCTCGTCCATGGGCCGGAGATGCTCATTCTCGACGAGCCGACATCGGGTGTCGACCCCATCGCTCGTGACCAACTCTGGGCAGCGCTGATCGAACTGTCACGCAAGGAGAAGGTGACGATCTTCATTTCCACGCATTTCATGAACGAAGCCGAGCGCTGCGACCATGTCTCGCTCATGCATGCCGGCCGCGTTCTGGTGACGGACACGCCCGAGGCGCTCCGCGAAAGCCGCAGGGCGGCCACGCTGGAGGACGCCTTCGTCAGCTACCTCCAGGATGCGATCGGTCAATCGTCGAAAACGGATCTCGCTCCGTCTGCCATGATCGGTAGGCCGCATCCACTTCCCGCGGCCAAGCCGCGGCGCGCTTTCGATCTTCGCGGCGCTTTGAGCTATAGCCGCCGCGAAGCGCTGGAGCTGCGCCGCGATCCCGTCCGCGCGACCATGGCCTTGATCGGCAGCGTTATCCTGATGTTTGTCCTCGGCTATGGCATCAACATGGACATCAAGGATCTTGCCTTCGCGGCGCTCGATCGGGACGATACGGTCGCCAGCCGCGATTATATCGCGGATATTGCAGGTTCTCGCTATTTCATCGAACAGTCGCCGATCACCGACTACGCCGATCTCGACCGACGCATGCGCGACGGCTCGCTGAAGCTCGCAATCGAGATACCACCCGGCTTTGCCGAACACCTCGCCCGCGGCCATAATGTCGAGATCGGCGCCTGGATCGATGGTGCGATGCCACAGCGCGCGGAAACGGCGCGCGGCTATGTGCAGGGCATGCACAATAGCTGGATCGCCCGCAGGGCACGCGAAGTCTACGGCCAACCAGGACCCGGCCAGTTCTCCGTGGAGACTCGTTTTCGCTACAATCCCGGCATTGAAAGTCTGGTCGCCATCGTGCCGGCCGTCATCCCGCTCCTGCTGCTTCTGATCCCCGCCATGCTTTCAGCTCTTTCGGTCGTCCGGGAGAAGGAACTGGGATCGATCGTCAATCTCTACGTCACACCTGTGACGAGGCTCGAATTCCTGCTCGGCAAGCAGCTTCCCTACTTGGTGCTCGGAATGATGAATGCCGCGCTGCTCTGGCTGTTTGCGGTCTTCATCTTTGAGGTTCCGTTCACCGGCAGCCTTATCGTCTTCACGATATCCGCCTTCCTCTACGTGGTCTTCGCGACTGCTTTCGGACTGATGATCTCCACCTTCATGTCCAGCCAGATCGCGGCGATCTTCGGCACGACGCTTCTGACCATCATTCCGGCTGTACAGTTCTCCGGCATGATCGACCCGGTCTCGTCGCTGCAGGGTTTTGGCGCGATAATTGGCCACATCTTTCCGGCGACCTATTTCAACATCATCTCGCGCGGCACTTTTTCGAAGGGGCTCGGCTTCGGCAATCTCGAAACGACCCTGCTTCCGATCCTCGTCGCCGGGCCGTTGCTCCTTGCCGCCAGCGCCCTTCTCCTCAAAAAGCAGGCGAGATAACCATGCGCCTCGCCACCATCTTACATCTCGGCATCAAGGAGTTGCGGGGGTTGATGCGCGATCCGATCCTCCTCGGATTGATCTTCTATTCCTTCACCGTCGCCGTTTATGCCGAAGCGAGGGCCGTCCCCCAAACCTTGAACAACGCTCCGATTGCCATCGTCGACGAAGATGGTTCGCCGCTTTCGCTGCGCATCGCCGATGCTTTTTTGAAGCCCTATTTCAAGCCGCCGGTGACGATCACCGCAGACGAGATGGACGCCCGCATGGACGCAGCCACGGATACGTTCGCGCTCGACATTCCCCCACATTTCCAGAGCGACCTCATTGCCGGCAAATCGCCGGTCATCCAGCTCAATGTCGACGCCACCCGCATGACCCAGGCATTTTCCGGATCAGGTTACGTGCAATCCATTGTTGCTCAGGAAATCACGGGCTTTGCCGCCATACAAACAATCTCCCAAATCCCTCAGGTTGATCTGGCGCTCCGGGCCCGATTCAACCCCGAGCTCAATCAAACCTGGTTCGGATCGGTGATGAACGTCATCAATATGGTGACGATGTTGTCGATCATCCTTACCGGCACTGCGCTGATACGTGAGCGGGAACACGGTACCGTGGAGCATCTGTTGGTAATGCCGGTTACACCACTCGAGATCATGCTCGCCAAGGTCTGGGCCATGGGGCTGGTCGTCTTCGTCGCAACCGGTCTTTCCTTGGTTTTCATGGTGGAGGGCCTGCTTCAGGTGCCGATCGAGGGGTCACTGGCCCTTTTCATGGCGGGAGCGGCACTCCACCTCCTGGCGACAACGGCAATGGGCATCGCGCTAGCGACAATTGCGGGCTCCATGCCACAGTTCGGACTGCTGCTGATGCTGGTGCTGATGCCGCTGCAGATCCTCTCCGGCGCCACCACTCCGCGCGAGAGCATGCCCGAGGCGATACAGACGATCATGCTCGCGGCGCCGAACACGCATTTCATCACCATGGCGCAAGCGATCCTCTATCGTGGCGCCGGCTTTGTCACCGTCTGGCCGCAATTCGTTTGGCTTGCAGTGATTGCCACAGTCTTGTTTGTTTTCTCCCTGCATGGATTTCGCCGGTCGTTAAGGTGACCTCCGTTGATCGCGACTGACGATGTCAATTGACGGCGATCAAGGAAGAGCGCCGCAGACGTCGTATCCTGCCGTCAGTTAAGGAGGCAGGAAGATGTTGAAAATTCGATCAATCATGACGCCAAAACCGGCGACGATCGGGCCGGATGCCAAGATCTGGGAGGCTGCCAACGCGATGCTGGATCACCGCATAAGCGGATTGCCCGTCGCCGATCAATCAGGCGGCCTTCTCGGCATCATCAGTGAAAGCGACTTCCTGCGGCGCAGCGAAATCCACACCGACGCAACGCATGGCCTCTGGCGTGATTTCTTTTCTTCACGGGGCGAGCTGGCTGAAGAATACGCGAAAAACTTCGGAAGTACCGTTGGCGAAGTGATGTCCTGTCCGGCGGTGACTGTGCAGCCCGATGCATCCGTCGAAACCGCTGCCGAGCTAATGGCCAGGAAGAACATCAAACGTCTTCCCGTGGTCGAAGGCGACGAAATCATCGGTATCGTGACCCGCTTCGACGTCATGGCCGCGCTCGTCCGCGAACTCGCAAGCCATTGCGCCTCACGAGCCGATAGCGACATCCGAAATGCGTTGGAAGCGGAGCTGGCTCGTCAAAAATGGGGAGATTCCGTGACTCTGCACGTCGCCGATGGGGTGGTTACGCTTGAAGGCCGGGTGTTGGACACGCGAGAGAAGACCGCCCTTCACGTGGCGGCGGAAAACACGATCGGCGTGAAACGGGTGGATGACCGGATCCAGGTCGTTGTGCCGCCTGACATGCCGGTACCGCCACCCGGCTTCTATCTATGACGGCTGTGCGGGGCGGTCTCTCCGTTCTCTTGGGGCCGCCAGGCGCGGTTGCCAATCGCTGAAAAGGATCTGGAATGGACACGATCTCCGATCACGCGAGGCCGCCCTACTGGTCCTTATCCGCTGAGACGGTCTTGGCGGAGCTGCACAGTTCGCGGGACGGCCTTTCCACATCCGAGGTTGCACGGCGATTGAAGGACAGCGGTCCGAATTCGCTTGGCCAGGACCGGAGCCACTCGGCGACCGCGGCTCTTGTGCGGCAGTTCCGCAGTCCTCTTGTCCTGATCCTCATCGCGGCCGCGGCAATCTCCGCTTTTGTGGGCGAAGGGCATGAGACGCTTATTATCTCCATCATCGTGCTGGCCAGCTGCCTGCTCGGCTTCTTCCAGGAGTATGGGGCTTCGCAGGCGACGGAAAAGCTCAAGCGGCGCCTGTCACAGAAAACGGTGGTCCTGCGCAATGGCGCCGAGAGTACTATTCGCGTCGAAGAGGTCGTGCCAGGCGACATCGTGCATCTTTCCGCAGGCAGCCTGATCCCCGCCGATGGTATCATCCTGGAAGCGCGCGACCTCAATGTCGGTGAGGCAGTACTGACGGGAGAAACTTTCCCGGCTGTGAAGATACCGGGCATCGCGGAAGCCGGTGCGCCTCTTTCCCGGCGCAGTAACGTTGTTTTCGCCGGTACATCCGTGCGCAGCGGCAAGGCTTGCGTCCTGACCGTCAAAACCGGCATCCACACGGAATTCGCCTCGATCGCCGAGAGCCTGGAACGTCAGGTTCCGGAGACCGAGTTTTCCCGGGGTATCCGCCGGTTCGGCCTGTTGATGACCGAGATCATGTTCGTCATGGTTATTCTGGTCTTCTTCGCAAACGCGCTGCTCGGCCGCCCGCTGATTGACTCCATCCTCTTTTCCCTTGCGCTTGCGGTCGGCCTCACGCCCGAGCTGCTGCCCGCCATCATTAGTGTGACGCTTGCCCGGGGAGCCAGGGCAATGGCGGCCAACGGCGTCATCGTTCGCAGGCTTGAAGCGATCGAGAACCTCGGCAGCATGGATATTCTTTGCACCGACAAGACCGGGACATTGACGGAAGGTGTCATCCGTCTCGAGAGCTGCCTGGATGCGAGCGGACAGCGATCGCAGGACGTGCTCCTGCTGGCCCGTCTCAATGCCACTCTCCAGAGCGGCCTCACCAATCCCCTGGACGAAGCGATCCTCGCCGCAGAGGGCACTGATGCGCGCGAGCAGTTCTTCGCCAAGCGGGACGAAATTCCCTACGATTTTGTGCGAAAGCGACTGTCGGTGATCGTCACGTCTCCGGAAGGACACACCGTGCTGATCTGCAAAGGGGCGGTCGACGGTGTCCTGGGGATCTGCAGCACCATCCGCGACGCTGGAAAAGAGGCACCCCTCGATCCGGAGAATCGAGCTGCGGTCGAGGGCAAGTTCCAAAGCTGGAGCCAACAGGGCTTTCGCGTTCTCGGTCTTGCAACACGGCGCTTGAGGACTCCCGGTCCTTACGCCCGCACGGACGAAAACGGCCTTTGCTTCGAAGGCTTTCTTCTTTTTCTTGATCCGCCGAAGCAGGGGATCCAGCGCTGCCTCTCCGAACTGGCGAGGCGCGGCATCATGGTCAAGGTCATTTCCGGTGACAACCGCTATGTCGCCGCCCACCTCGCTGCCGCGATCGGGCTGTCATCCGATCTGATTCTTACGGGGGCGGACCTATCGAAGCTCTCCTCGCAAGCACTTGCGGCAAAAGCAGCGCATATCGATCTCTTTGCCGAGATTGATCCCAATCAGAAAGAAAGCATCGTAAGGGCCCTCAGGTCGCGCGGCCACGTCGTCGGCTATCTCGGCGATGGGATCAACGACGCCCCCGCCCTACATGAAGCCGATATTGGGATTTCTGTCGACAGCGCCGTAGACGTGGCGCGCGAAGCCGCCGATATGGTCCTTCTGAAACGCGATCTCGGCGTACTGGTACAAGGCGTTGATGACGGGCGAACCACCTTCGCCAACACGATGAAATATATATCGATCACCACCAGCGCCAATTTCGGCAATATGATCAGCATGGCGCTGGCCTCCGTCGCGCTCCCTTTCCTGCCCCTTCTCGCCCAGCAGGTCCTGCTCAATAATTTTCTCTCTGATATCCCCTCCTTCGCGATTGCCACCGATAATGTCGACGAGGAGGACAGGCGTCGGCCCCGTCATTGGGAAATCGGCTCCGTACGACGGTTCATGGTCACCTTCGGCTTGGTCAGTTCGCTCTTCGATCTCCTGACCTTCGGCTTTTTGATTTTCCTGGTGGGGGCCGGCGAGCGGCATTTCCAGACGGCGTGGTTCGTTGAATCGCTGCTGACGGAATTGCTGATCGTCTTCATTATCCGTACACGCAAGAGGTTCTGGCAGAGCTGGCCGTCGCGCCTGCTCACCGCTCTGTCTGCTGTGATCATCTCGGTGACCTTTGCGCTGCCCTTCCTGCCGGTCGCGCGCTGGTTCGGCTTCCTCCCCTTGCCGCTTCCCACCATACTTGGGATCGTCTCCATCAGCGTGATGTATCTTTTGTCGTCGGAGCTGGCCAAACACTGGTTCTTCCGACGCGAGGACCAACGACGCCGCACCGCAGGCCGGAAACGTCGAAGATCTCCACGGCGTCTCCGGCCAGAACGCGCCTGAGGCGTCAGGGAGTTGCGCCGAACACGTATGAGGTCCGCCGCGCACGAAGCTTGATCCGCGTCAATGCTGACTTGCTCCTAAAGATTTGAAATGGAGATGCTCAATGACGAGCTGACGTCGGCTGCATCGAATTCCACTTGGCGCTTCGATGCGGCCTCCTTCTTGGAAGACAGGAGAAAAATCATGGCAGATGCAACCAAACTTGCTGTTAAGAACGAAGATAAGCCGGTCCAGTCGGCGGGAATCTGGTCCCCCTTCGAAGCGCTGCGCTCCGAGATCGACCGTCTGTTCGATGGCTTCGTGCCCTCGCCTTGGCGTTCCTCTGACCGATCCATTTTCGCGCGCGGCTTTCCGTCGCTGAATGGATGGGCAGCCCCGGCTGTCGATGTGATCGAAAAGGACGACGCCTTCGAGATCACCGCCGAAATGCCCGGCCTCGATGAAAAGAACATCGAAGTCACGCTGTCCAACAGCTACCTGACAATCCGTGGCGAAAAGCAGGAGGAGAAGGAGGATAAGCAGAAGGAATACCATGTGTCCGAGCGTCGCTACGGCTCCTTCCAGCGCACCTTCCAGATCCCAGATGGGGTAGACGCCAACAAGGTGGAGGCCACCTTCAACAAGGGCGTCCTGAAGGTGAGACTTCCAAAGAGCGCCGATGCCAAAAAAAACGAGCGGAAGGTGGAGATAAAAGTCGCTTGATCGGATTCGTGTCGGACGGGCGCGCGTCGCGACGCGCGCCCGTTTTCGTTGGCGATGAGGCAACAGAAATCGCCGAACGCCATGCACATCGTCCCACCGTGCTTTTGCCGATGCCGTTGCCCGGCCAGTCATCAGCTACCGGAGAGTCGACCTGGCCGCTGCCGTGCCATCCATGATAAATTCGTTGTTCACGACGTCAGATGTTTTTCGATTTCGTCGACCGGAAGGTTGACGAGGTCCTTGTCGTATTCGGCCACGATCCGCTTCCTCACACCCTCCGAAATGACACGCCGCAAGTCGGCAAGGGCCTTCGGGGGAGCCACGAGAAAAAGCTTCTGAATGTTGTCGCCGGCGCAGATCATTTCCAACTTTTCCGCGACCATGGAAGAGAACCGCTCTTCTTCAAGCTGATGGAAATCAGTCTGTCCGAGGCTGCTGCGATGGCTGCCGCTCGCGGTCCGGCCGGGACGATCTGTTCCCTGTTGACGGGTCGGTGCATTGTGCGGCGCCTCGAATACCTGCTCGACTTCGAGAGATAGGTCGGACGCTGTCCCAACATTGCGCAGAAGCAGGGCTTTTCTCGCGTCCATGACGAGCACTCGCGCGTTGTATGAGATGATATTCTGATTCATCGCGATATCCTTTCTTTCGCGCGGTTCATCATACTCGGGTGCTGGATTGGCGATTTGATCGGCGTCAATGCCCGGAGAAGGCCTCGGCGGTTCGATCAAGACTTCTTCATGCGCTTACGACACAACGGAACCTGCGCTGAGCGCGTCTGCCGGATGTCTTGCAGGCATGCTGGAAAGCGGCGGCAGAGTGAGCCGAGCGCGCCGCGCGGGCGGCGCTTCCGCGGGCTTCGTTCCGCGTCAGAAAAACCGATGTCACACCCGCCTCCCCGGTGAACCGCTGCTCGCTTCGACCAGCTGTAGAGACCGAAGGGCGCGGGGGACGCAGATGTATTTCCCTTTCTTGTACATTGTCTTGGCTTCCCACCTGCCAGCTTGTTCCGCTCGCTGCTGTTGTGATCCCTTCCTCGTATGCCCTCGCAATTGGAGGTGCGACGGGATCGTCCGAAATCTACGCACATTCCGCAGGCCGGACATTAAGCGAGATCAAAATAGACGCCGTGTCTTGATCGGCATCAATGATCTTTCCGGGCGATAAACCATGGTTGAAAGGCAAAATTTCGCCCTCAGAATTTTCAGGAGTGAGATAAGTCGATGCGTTGGAACCGCTGGTATAGCTTCAGGAGTTACATCAGATCCTCTTTGTGGATCGTTCCCTTCGTGGCCCTGCTCCTTTACGTCGCCGCCATCCGATTGGTCTATGCTTTTGAAAACTGGACCCCTTGGATCGACTTCTGGCCTTGGGAAGTGGCGGGCACGCAAAGGATGCTTGAGACAATCATTACAATGACTTTGACGTTCGTGGTGTTCACGTTCGGATCGCTGCTGGTGGCAATTCAAGTTGCCGGCGGCCAGTTGACGCCCCGGATCATCGCGACGACTCTTTTGCGCGACAATGCCATCCGATTCACCGTGGGCCTTTTCATTTTTACATTACTGTTTGCAACCGGCGCCCTTTCCAGACTCGATGCGACCGTTCCTCATGGTGTCTCTGCGATCGCGGGACTGCTTGGCTTTCTTTCCATTGCGGCCTTCCTGTATCTGATAGACTACGCGGCCCGCCTGCTGCGTCCTGTCAGCATCATCTTGAGAGTCGGCGAAAGCGGTCATGCCGTCATTGAGGAAGTCTATCCCGCACCTGCCGAAAGTGACTGCTCCCATCGTGGAGTGACCTCGTTCACGAGTTCGCCCGATAGAATTGTTTACCATCGGGCCAATTCCGCGGTCGTGGTCGCGGTCAATATGACGGCGCTCGTCGCGCTGGCCGAGAGGACGGACTCGATCATCGAGCTGGTGCCAAAAGTCGGCGATTTCGTTGGTGCGGGCGAAATTCTTTTCCGCCTGTACGGCGAGGGTCTGCCCCCGGATAGCGTAGTGACAGCCTTGGTCGCTTTCGGGCCGGAACGCACGCTCGAACAGGATGCGACATTTGCCTTCAGGATCATCGTCGATATCGGAATCAAAGCTCTATCAAAGGCCATCAACGATCCCACAACGGCCGTTCTCGCGATCGATCAGCTTCAACGCCTTCTTTGCTTCGTGGGAGGAAGGCATCTTCTCGGCGATGAGATCCGCGGAAAATCCGGCAAACTGCGGTTTATCTGCAGGACGCCGAATTGGGAGGATTTCGTGCAGCTGACCTTCAGCGAGATACGCTTATACGGCGCGGAAAACTTTCAGATCGCCCGCCGTCTGCGAGCCCTGATCGAATATGCCCTGCAAATTTTGCCTCAGGACCGGCGCCCGGCGCTGCTCGCTGAACTGGACCTCATCGACCGGATGCTCGAGAGGACATACGTCTTTCCTGAAGATTTGGCGCTGGCACGCACACCAGACTCGCAGGGACTCGGAGGGGCTGCCGAGCGGACAAGCGGAGTTAGCCAGTATTGATCGCCAAATCGGGCCTCGGCGCCAGTCGAGCCAATATTTTCGCTACGGCAAATCCGACCGCCAGAGTGATGAAGGCTGCCAGGATGCACATCGTGCTGGATCGCGGATCGGCATTGGCAACTGCTGACAATGGGGCGAGTGCCGCCCCGACGTTCCTGGTACAGACCCCAAGTGTGACTACGCCTCGCTTCTCGCGAGGAAGCCTGAACGAAACGGCGTAGGAGCCCAGAGCCAACGCGCAGTAGTAGATAAACTGTGCTGCTATCGCCCAGGTTCCTATGGCGCTGAGAATGTGGTCCCAATTCTGCAGGAACGCGACGGAAAGCAATACGATAGTGCTGAAGGCGACCAGTTTCCTAATAATCGGGTCGCACCTATCCGCCCACCTGTTCGACAGTTGACGCACTGCTATTCCAATGCCGAAAGGTGCGAGAATGAGAAGCAGGAGCGGCCGTGCGATCACACCTACACCCGCGTGGAGGCCTGGGGCAACAACGGGAAGTGCGATCGGCATCAAGAGGATTGTACCAAGAGCAGCAATCAGGATGAACGCCGCCGTATAGGCGGGGTCTCCTTTCGCAACGTCAGACAGCATTGGCATGAATGGCGCACACGGCGCCAAGCCCAGCAGCAGCAAACCGATGGCGTAAGGTTCCGGCAAGGCGAGCAATCTTGCGATGACAATGGCAAGGATTGGCCCCAGAACGAAGCCTGACAATACGCTGGGGACGACGAATTCCTTGTCATGCAGTGCAGTCGAGGCATCCCTGACATCAAGTTTAAGGCCGACATCTGCCAGGCTGCCAAGCATGAACGAGATCAGCGCGACCTGTAAGGTGTATCTAAGTAACTCCGATATCATGTTCTTCTCCTCTCCGCCGGAGAGCTCCGCTCTCTCGGTCTGTTGCCCTGTGGCTATGCGCCGTCGGTGCTCTCGCCGAGGTGGCAAATCCTGGCGTGCGGTGGCGGTCCTAGGATCTTTCAAATGATTGCCTAAGCGGCCGGTTTAGTGCCCCAAAGGCTAAAATAGATCCTTGCCGCTGCGGCCAATGAATTCAGTTCGCAATCCCCTTTCGTGCGCCTCTTTCACGAAAGAGTTCGCGCTGAGAGCATCTGCTCGGACGACGTCATTGAAGCATTGAGCGAAGGGGCCGCATAATTCGTCACGCATCCAGGCGTGGGCGCGGGGTGACACGGCCGTTATCTGCCAGTCATCATTGCTCGTTCGCTCAAGGCGAAAGTCCACACCACCGCGAAGGACATCCGGGCACCCTGCGCCGGCTAGCAATGCCTCTGCCGTCCGCGAGACAACTTGGCTCATTTCATCCCCCTTTCTTTCATGGGGTGCGATCAACGCCAGGGATGTCGTAGTCGCTTTCGTCCGACCAAACGCGGTAGCGACCATCATCTCGGCTGGAGCGCTTCAAGAAGACATCTCTTAACGCCGTTTCTCATTGATGCGGGTCAAAATGTGATCAGCATTCATCTCCATTGTGAAAGCCCCGCAGGTGACGGGCCTGCTTCTGCCTCGCAGGGGGCGGATCATGGATGAAGGCTTCCACGTCTTGACGTGAGTCAAAGCGCCCGCAAGCAGGCGGACTAGACTTGCGGCGTGCAGCCCAAAGAAGGAGGCATAAGATTGCTTTACAAAACGATACTGGTCGTGCTTGGCGTCAACGACTTTCAAGACGACATCAAGGACGCCATCGTCAGTGGTCAGACGATTGGCGCGCACTTGTCGGTTGTAGTGGCGGCCATGGCAGCGCCACCGCCCTTTGGCGCATCTGCCGAGGAGATTTCAGCCGTCTGGCTGGAGGAACGCGGAGGCGACATCGCGAAGCTTGCGGAGCAGACGAGGCATGTGGAAGAGCAGCTTGCCTCTTCGGGGCTTTCGTTTGATGTTCAGGACCTCTACACGGAGGGCGCCTGGGCGGACGAGGCGATCGCCGAAAGAGCGCTGTATGTCGATCTGACTCTTGTCGGCCGGCGGGCTGCCCGCGATCGCGATCTCTGCCCGCGGATCATCGGCGGAGCCTTGTTTCAGGCGCCCGCCCCTCTGCTTTTGAACCCGACGGATCAGCCCGCCGAGTTCACCCCTCGCACCGTTCTGATCGCCTGGAACTCCCGGAGAGAAGCGGCCCGCGCGGTTCAGCAGGCCCTTCCAATTCTCCAGCGCGCCGGCGAAGTGCGTCTTGTTCTGGTCGATCCTTTGGCAAAGGCATCGCCCGGCGGCGAAGATCCGGGTGCCGATATCGCTGCCTATCTTGCACGACAAGGCGTGCCTGTCACGGCGGAAACCGTCATGAGCAGAGGAAGGCCCGTCCAGGACATCCTCAAGCAACGCGCCGCGGAAATGGGGGCCGATCTGATTGTCATGGGCGCATATAGCCACTCCCGATTGCGCGAACGCATTTTCGGCGGCGTGACGCGATCGATGATTGAGACGTGCAGTCGGCCGCTTTTCCTCGGTCACTAGCGCAGGCATCGGGATCAGTATTGCAGGAACAAGTCGCACTGTAGGCCGAGGCCATTGATCCAAAGAACGATGTGCGCTCAGAAGCGCGCCGAAAGGAGATTTACGATGTTCAAGGATAGAAAGGATGCTGGTCGGGCACTTGCTGCAGCCCTGCTCCGGTATCGTGGGCGAGACGTCGTCGTCGTAGGCCTTCCGCGCGGAGGCATTCCAATTGCTTACGAGATCGCCAGCGCTCTGGACGCGCCAATGACGATGGTGTTCGTGAGGAAAATTGGAGTGCCCGCAATGTCTGAAGTTGCTATGGGCGCGGTCGTCGACGGACCGCATCCCTGTATCTTCAAGAACGACGACATCATACGCCAAACCGACATCTCGGACGCCGTCTTTCAATCCGCCACGGATATGGAGTTGAAAGAAATCGCGCGCCGCAGATCCGTGTTCAAGGGCATTTTGCCCGATATCGACATCGAAGGCAGGACCGTCATCCTGGCGGACGACGGCATCGCTACCGGTGCCACGATGAAGGCAGCGGCGATGGCAATCAGACAATGCGGGGTCGAACGCATCATCATTGCCGTTCCCGTTGCGCCGGCAAAGGTGGTCGCCGATCTCGAGGACGAGGTCGAAGAGGTGGTTTGCCTTGAGGCCGGGCTGTCCTTCCGCGCGGTCGGTGATTTCTACTTCCACTTTCCTCAGCTGTCAGACGAAGATGTCATCCGCTGCTTCAAGCAGCTTGCACCGGCGGCACACTGATTGCGTCGGTTAATCCAGCGTCTTATCTGTATGGCGCGCGGCGCTCCCCGCCGAATAATCGCGCTCGAGAGGCACGGCACAGCAAGATATAGACGCAGGGGCTTCATTCCGGTCTCGTCTGCAATCACCCCCGAACGGTCTGCTCCCTGCACCGCTCAGCCTCCGCCACTTTCTGTTTTACAGCCACGAAGCTGTCCGGCGTGACGGAAATGCTGTCGATCCCGCATTCGACGAGGTAGGCGGCAAAGTCGGGGTAGTCGCTCGGCGCCTGGCCGCAAATGCCGATCTTGACGCCGGCCTTTCTGGCTTCGGTGATCACTCTCGAAATCATCCACTTTACCGCCGGATCCTGCTCGTCAAATAGATCGGCGAGATCGCCCGCGTCTCGATCGACGCCGAGCGTCAGTTGCGTGAGATCGTTTGAGCCGATGGAGAAGCCATCGAAATAGCGGGCGAAATCCTTAGCAAGAATGACGTTTGAGGGTATCTCGCACATGACATAGATCTTCAGTCCGTCCTCGCCGCGCTTCAAGCCGCTTTCCGCCATGACCTGCAGCACCTTCTCAGCTTCTTCGACCGACCGGCAGAAGGGAACCATGACGACGACATTGGCAAAACCCATCTCGTTGCGCAGCTTGCGAATGGCGCGGCATTCCAGCGCAAAACCCTCACGGTAGCGAGGTGAATAGTAGCGGGAGGCACCGCGGAAGCCGAGCATCGGATTTTCTTCCTTGGGCTCGAACTCAGCCCCGCCCAGAAGCCCGGCATATTCATTCGTCTTGAAATCGCTCAGCCGGACGATGGCGGGATTGGGGTGGACCACAGCGGCGATACGGGCAAGGCCACGCGCGAGATTGTCGACGAAATATTCCGACTTGTCGTCATAACCCTGCGTCAGCGCCGCGATCTCGTTCCGGGCAGCCTCGTCCTTCAGGCTGTCGAAGTGGACAAGCGCCATCGGATGGATGCGGATGGCGTTGCTGATGACGAACTCCATCCGGGCAAGGCCGACGCCATCAGCGGGCAGCCGCCACCAGCGGAAGGCCGTACCCGGATTTGCAAGATTCAGCATCACTTCGGTCTGCGTCGCCGACAGGTCGTGGGCATCGAACGTTTCGGACTCGTATTCGGCAGCCCCGTCATAGACGAACCCTTCGTCCCCCTCCGCGCAGGACACAGTCACCTCCTCGCCCGTATGCAGCAGCAGCGTCGCGTTGCCGGTCCCCACCACCGCCGGCAGGCCAAGCTCGCGGCTGACAATTGCGGCATGAGAAGTGCGGCCCCCGTGATCGGTAACGATCGCCGCCGCCCGTTTCATGATCGGCATCCAGTCCGGGTCGGTCGTCGCAGTTACCAATACCGAACCGTCGATGAATTGATCGATATCCTTGGCCGTTTCAATGAGGCAGACTCGGCCCGAGACGATGGCGTCACCGATCGCCAGACCTTCGACAAGCTTCCTGCCTTTCTGTTTGATGCTGTAGCTCCTGAAGACCCCTGTCCTGTGCCTCGACTGAACTGTTTCCGGCCGCGCCTGCACGATGAAGAGTTCTCCGGCCTCGCCGTTACGGGCCCATTCCATGTCCATCGGACAGCCGTAGTGCTGCTCGATGAGCGACGCCCAGCGGGCGAGCTTGAGCACCGCTTCATCGTCAAGCACATAGCTTGCCCGTTCGGCTTTCGAGGTCGGAACGTTGAGGGTAGGCTCTTCGGCCGATCCATAGATCATCTTCTTTGCCTTTGCGCCGCACTTGCGGGCGATGATGGGGCGGAGAGAGCCCTTTGCAAGAAACGGCTTGAACACTTGGTATTCATCCGGGTCGACGGCGCCCTGGACGACATTCTCACCGAGCCCCCAGGCGGCATTGATCAGCACGATTTTGTCGAAGCCGGTTTCCGTGTCGATGGAGAACATGACGCCGGAGCCGCCGAGATCCGACCGGACCATCTGCTGGATGCCGATCGAGAGTGCGACTTTCAGATGCTCAAAGTCCTTCGTCTGGCGATAGGAGATCGCCCTGTCGGTGAATAGGGAAGCGTAGCAGCGCCGGCAGGCATCGAGAAGCGAACGCTCACCGCGAATATTCAAGAAACTTTCCTGCTGCCCGGCAAAGCTCGCATCCGGCAGATCTTCGGCCGTGGCGCTGGAGCGAACAGCAACGGCGACATCTTCGCTTCCGATGCGCTTCGAAAGCTCTGCGTAAGCGGTTCGGATGGTGTTCGCCAGGTCCTCTGGCCAGTCGCCGCGCAGGAAAAGCTTGCGTATGGCCGAACCGGTTTCAGCCAAGCTCGCTTTGCCCTGCTGCCAGTCGGCGATGCGTGCGGCGATCTCGCCCCGAATACCATTGGCGTCGACATAATGCCAGTAGGCATCGGCGGTGGTGGCGAAACCCGCGGGTACGGCAATTCCTTTCGGCGCGAGATCCTGGATCATTTCCCCCAGCGAGGCATTTTTGCCGCCCACTCGGGCGATGTCGCCGCGCCGGAGATGCTCAAACCAGATCACCTGTTCCATCCTGCCGCCCATGACACGCTCCCGGCCTGCCCCCTTGAACTGCGCCGAGAGTAGACGGGCTCGCCTCCTTCGACCTTGATGAAAATCAAGGCCAGGGCGCAGCAGCTGGCGCAGACTGGGAAAAGTTTAAGAATGTGGAGACCCAATATGCCGACCCTTTCAGATCGTCACGCCGTTGTCGGGGAGATCGGCCCGACCCACTTGCGCTTTGCGGTGGCCGATATCGATGAACTGGCGATGGACCACTATGTCAACTTTCGAACCGCCGAATTCGACTCGATCGAACTGGCGATCGATGCTTATCTCACGTCGCTGCAGGACCGGCCGGCGAGGATGAGCCTCGCCGTGGCCGGCGATGTCGCCGGAGGCCAGGCTCGCCTCCTTCATCATCCCTGGAGTTTTACCGCCAAACAGCTGCACGACGCGTTTTCCATTCCCACAGTCAGCCTTATGCGCGACATCGAAGCAGTCTGTCGATCCGTGCCGCTGCTGACGCAGCACGACCTTCTGCGGATCGGCGAAGCAATGCCCCCGCGGGTCGGACCGAAAGCCATCCTGCTGGTGGAAAGGGACGTGGAGGTCGCTGCCGCCGTTCCGGTTGGCCCGGGTTGGAAAGCCGTATTGGGCCGAGCCGGCGACATTTCGTTCGGTGCCGAAGACGGGGATGAGCTCCTCGTCCTCAATAGCATACGACGCGGACCGGGCAGAATGGTGCTAAGGAATGTTCTGACTTCAACCGGGCTTGCCGGTGTTTACGATGCGCTGCGGCAGCATGCCGGTCTCAGTGCATCAGCTTGGGGCGTATCGGAGATCATCGAAGCCGCGTCGCTCGAAGAGCCGGACCCCCATGCGAGGGAAACGCTCCAACGTTTTGCCACTTGGCTCGGGCGCTTGGCCGGCGACCTGGCTGCTGCTTACGGCGCAGAGGGAGGACTTTATCTGGCCGGCAGCCTGCCGAACGATCTGCGGAACGTTCTGACGGAGGGAACATTCGCCGCCTCGTTCATGGCTGCAGGCGGCCCAGCAGGCTTCGCGTCGACTGTGCCGGTCCACATCGTGACCGCTTCGAACGTTGCCCTGCGCGGCGCCGCCCTGGCGCTTTCCTGATTGCCACGAAAGGATCTCACGCAAAGTCCAGCCGGCGTCGACCGGCTCTACATCTCCATCGGCGGCGCAGTCGGCTGACGGGCGGGTTCGGGAATCTCCGTCATCGTCGCCTCCGTCAGCAGCAATATGCTGGCGACGGAGACCGCGTTTTCCAATGCGACGCGCACGACCTTGGTCGGATCGATAATGCCTTCCTGCAGGAGATCGACATAGCGGTTCCGCGCTGCGTCGAAGCCGATCGCGCCCTGACTTTCGAGCATCCTGGCAACAACGACACCGCCATCGACAGCCGAGTTCTCGGCAATCTGCCGCGCCGGGACTTCCAGAGCACGCTTCAGGATCTGTACGCCCGTCCGCTCATCCCCATCGCAGAGCTGTTCTTCCTCGGCCACAGCCGCGATGCAGCGCAAGAGCGCAAGCCCGCCGCCGGGAACGATACCCTCCTCAACCGCCGCCTTGGTGGCATTGATCGCGTCGTCGAGAGCTTCCTTCTTGGCCTTCACCTCCGCTTCCGCAGGAGCACCAACGCGAATGACGGCCACCCCACCGGAAAGCTTCGCCAGCCGTTCCTGCAGCTTCTCCTTGTCATAGTCGCTGGTGGTCGTCTCAATCTCCTTGCGGATCTGCTCGCCCCTTGCCCTGATCGCCTGCTGCGAGCCGCCGCCCCCGATGATCGTGGTGGTGTCCTTATCCACGACAACGCGCGTCGCCGTGCCGAGCTGCTCCAGCGTCGTCTTATCGAGCTTGAATCCGAGGTCTTCCGAAATGAGCTGAGCGCCGGTGAGGATCGCCAGATCCTGCAGCATTGCCTTGCGGCGGTCACCGAAGCCGGGCGCTTTGACGGCGCAGTTGCGGAAGGTGCCGCGGATCTGGTTGACGATCAAAGTGGCAAGCGCCTCGCTTTCCACGTCCTCGGCGATGACGAGGAGCGGCCTGCCCGACTTGGCGATTTCTTCGAGCAGGCCGACCAAGTCGCCAAGCGCAGAGATCTTCCTGTCGAAGATCAAGATCCGAGCATCCTCGAGAACGGATTCCATCTTTTCCGGATCCGTCGCAAAATAGGGCGAGATATAGCCGCGGTCGAATTGCGTGCCTTCCACGACATCCAGCCGGGTTTCCATCGTCTTCGATTCCTCGACGGTGATGACACCTTCCTTGCCGACTTGCGTCATGGCTTCGGCGACCAACTGGCCGATGGTTTCGTCATTGTGTGCGGAGATCGCCGCAACCTGCTGTTTTTCCTTGTCAGTGGTCACCGGCCTGGAAAGATCCCGCAATGCCTTGATGGTGCGGTTGACGGCGCGGTCGAGGCCACGCTTGAGGTCGATGGCGCTCGCGCCCGCCACGACATTGCGGTGACCATCCGCCAAGATCGCGTGCGCAAGCACGGTGGATGTGCTTGTTCCGTCTCCAACCACATCTCCTGTCTTCTCGGCAGCGGCGCGCAACATGCGGGCGCCGAGATTTTCCTCGGGATCCTTCAGATCGAATTCCTTGGCGATCGTCACCCCGTCATTGCAAACGATGGGAGCAGCCCACTTTTTCTCGATCAGAACCGACTTGGAACGCGGGCCGAGGGTGATGCGAACGGCGTCTGCCAGTCTGGTTGCCCCCTGAAGAACCTTACTCCTGGCCTCTGCATGAAAGAGAACTTGTTTGTGCGGCATTGCCCTATCCCCAAGTTGTCATGACCTCGCCTGACAGGCTGGCACGATATCAATGACATAGATCCGCGGTGATGAAATTGACCGGCGTCAAAAGCGGCCGCCAGGAAATCGGCGCGGCGGCAATTTGATCCTGCGCAATGCCTCTTCGATGGCGCCCTCTAGACTGTTGCCGTGAAGACAATCGTTCTCACTGGCTCACCAGCTACGATTGGAGCAAGGCCGTGAACCACTTCTCCGCGGGACGATGGCTGCGATGGCTTATCATCGATCACCTCCTGTTGATCGTTCTCATTCTGATGGTTGCGGCCGTCTTCAGCATCCCAGCGATCAAAGCTATGATCGAGCACGATCAGCGAAATGCGCCGCTGATGGGTTCGACACCGCAGCAGTCCGTGCTGGCTGGGACCCCTCACTCGACCTCCAGCGAGCGATAGATCTCCTCCTCCTGCGCAAAATGAAGACGTGTGATCGCCTCCAGCCCGTGCAGCAGCCGCTGGACCTCATGAAGCTGCGCCTCTGTCGGCGCCTTGCCGTCGAACGCCTTGCGCATGACGGTGAGGTTGTGAATTTGCCGCTGAATTTCCATGTGCGTCCGGCTCATTCCGGCCAGAATGTCAGGCTTGGCGTTTTTTTGGCGAAGCCGCGCGTAAACCTGTTCGTCCCTCTTCTCGTGGGGAAGGAGACGGTCGCGCAGCCCGCGATCCAGTCTTTGGAGCTCGTCTATTGCCTCTTCCTGTGGCAGGCGTGCAATTCGATCTGCCGTCATGCCAATATCGTCGACCACGTCAGCCAATGCCTTATGCTCGGCCTCCAGTCTCTGCAGGTCTTCGTTGCTCAACCGCGGCGAGGCCATGGCGAAGGAGACAGGTGGCCCCAGGGCGCGCAGGGCATTCAGGATGACGGCGACATCGATCGCCTCCTGAAAAAGCGCTCCTTCGACCGGCGTCAGATAACCGAGGGCGGCAGCAATCATGCCTGCGACCGAAAGGGCCATGCCGGCATAAACGCTCTGTAGCGCGATCGCGCGCGAGCGGCGTGCGATATGGAGGGCACCGACCAGCCTGTCCAGACGATCGACGAGGATCACGACATCCGCCGCTTCGGACGAAGCAGCGGCACCGCGCGCTCCCATTGCTATGCCGACATCGGCGGCGGCAAGCGCGGGCGCATCATTGACCCCATCGCCGATCATCAGCACGGGACGGCCTCTCACCCGCTCCTTGTCGACCGCGTTCGTCTTGTCCTCGGGCTTCATTTCGCTGATGACGTCATCCACTCCGAGGAATGCGCCAACACCTGCAGCGAGATCGGCGCGATCGCCGGTAACGAGAACGATGCGCGCAATGCCGGTCTCGCGCAGATGCCGCAATACGTAACCCGCTTCGGGACGAATCTGGTCTGCCAGAAGCATCGCCCCGGCCAGGGCGCCGTCTATTGTCACAACGACTGCGACCGTTCCGTCGCGCCGTATCCATGCCTCGATCTCGCGGCGAAAGTCCGAGTCCTCAATGCCTGTGCTCGCGAAAGCCCAGCCGCCGACCACGACCTCTCGCCCGGCGACGCGGCCCGTCAATCCTGAGCCTGCCGTTTCCCGGACGCCGCTGGGTACATCAAGCCGCAGCCCCCGTTCACGGGCGGCGGCCACGAGGGCCTGGGCCACGACATGAGGCGAGCTCTGATCCAGCGATGCCGCCACCCTCAAGAGGTCGAGCGGATCGAGGTCGCCGCGTGCCTTGATCTCAATCAGGCGGGCCCGACCATCGGTAACCGTTCCCGTCTTGTCGAGAAGCACCGTCCTCGCGGCAGCAAGGGCTTCAAGGGCGCCTCCGTCTTTCACCAGGACGCCTTTCTTTGCGCAGCGCGAGATGCCGGACACGATGGCGACGGGTACGGCGAGTATCAGCGGACAGGGCGTCGCCACCACGATGACGGCAAGAGCCCGGGTTGCCTCGCCGGTCAGTGCCCAGGCTGAAGCGGCAATCGACAAGGTGAGGGCCAGGAAGGCCAAACCGAATTTGGCCGCCAATCGCACGATCGGCGCTTTCGTCCGCTGTGCTGCCTCGACCAGCCGGATGACGCCGGCATAGGTGCTGTCGGCAGCCGCGCTCGTCGCCTTCAGGTCGAACGCATCGCCGGCATTCGTGGAGCCGCTCATCACCGCCTGTCCAGATTGCCGTCGGATAGGCAGCGCCTCGCCCGTCAGTGCGGATTCATCTAGGACGGCAAGGTTGCCCTCGACAATGCCATCGACGGGAACAACTTCGCCGCGGCGGACCAGAACGAGATCGCCAGGCGCGATGGCCGACACCGCAACATCCTCGATGCGGCTGTCTTGATACCGGGCCGCGCGCGTTGGCACCCGGCTCAGCAGTGCTGTCATCTCCCGGCTTGCCCTGTTTTGCGCGAAGTTCTCCAGGAACTGCCCGCCAGTAAACATGAGTGCCACGACAATCCCGGCCAGATACTCTCCAAACAGGATGGCCCCGCCCATCGCCAGCGCCGCGATGAGATCCAGGCCGAAATCCTTCCTGTGCAGACCAATGCCGATATCGATGACGAGCACCGCAAAGACGACTGCTGTGCCCGTCGTCCAAAATTGCGTCGCAAGGCTCTCTTGCCCCACAAATCTGGCCAATCCACCGCCGACCAGAGCCAATGTTACCAATGGCAGCATCCATGCTTTGGCGACACGCCAGCCGGGCATCCGCATGTGGACGTTTCTCCGTTTCTGAACCACGGCCTCCCGAAGCAGACGTGACGAATATGGCCGGAGACCCCTTGCACTCCGGACACTCGGACTGCGCCCGCATTGGGAAAGCCGAATACATCACTAGTCCACGCCGATCGGTCAAACCTTGAGCATGATCATCCTGCGGGGGGCGCGCCCAGGGATAGAGGTTGAAGCCCGACCTGCTCGCAGATGAATTCAGCAAGGGTTTCGATGGGACCGATCAGATCGATCTCCCCGTCGTGCATCGCCGCATTCTCCGGCATGTCCGGAAAGGAGGCTTCCGCCGGATCTTGCACCAAAGCGATGCCGCCAGCTTCTTTCAGGAACTTCAGGCCTAGCGTTCCATCTTTCAGGGCGCCCGAAAGGATCACGCCGATCGTACGCGGGGCAATTGCGGCGGCAAGAGACATGAAAAGGGCGTCGACGTTGTGGGCTCGATAGAAGCCATCGGCCAACAAATGTACTCGGCAATCCTTCGACACGCTCAGGTGCCGGCCAGGCGGGCTCAACAGACAGGTGCCGTGTTCGAGTTGCTCGCCTTCGCGTGCGAAGCGCACTGGAAGCGCGCATAGTCGTGCGAGAACCTCAGGCAGGTAACTCGGCGGCTCAATTGGTCGATGGATGACGACCAAGACAGAGGCTGGGAGTTCTGCCGGCAAATAACTCAGTAACTTCGAAACGGCTTCAATTCCACCCGCAGAGGCTCCGATAGCGACAACATCCCGTTTCATGATCTACCTCGACCATCCGATTTTCCGATCCTTTAGCCGATGATAGGTTTTCGGACATTGACGTTGGTCAAGGTCGAAAAAATCAGCCTCAGTGACCAGAGTTTGGCGCAATTCCTCTTCATCGAAGTTCGAGCAATTGACCCTTCAATGCCGATCGAGATCCGTCGGGTCATCTCCTGAGCTCCCGCGGTAGGCGATGCCTTGATCGGAAATTGCATAAATGCATTGAACCGCTCAATCCTTCGCAGACCACCGCCGTCGACGTCTCGACTGGGAGGCGGCTGTCCGAAGCGAGCCACTCCTGTTTCCCCCGCGTGCAACAACTTCATTCGACGTCTTTGATTCGAATCAAAGAGCGCCGGAACATTTCGCCTATGGTGAACGAAAGAAGAAGGAGCTCATCTCATGTATATCGCTCGCGCCTCGGAAGACCTCCGAGTATCGCGGGCTTCATGTCGAACGTATCGTTGCGCCGATAGGGGAGAAATTGGATGTCCGTCTTAATTGCTTCGAATGAGCAGCAACTGCCAGATTTCAGGGTTAAGCGTGAAGAGGCCAGCCACTGGACGATCAGCCCGCTCACGCCCCGAGCAGCCCATTGGATGCGCGCGAATTTCGGCCAAGGCGATCCAAAAGAGGATCAGATCATCAAGACCAACCTCATTGGCGCCAACGCACTGATCAGGAAAGCCCGTTCTTTCGGCTTCGTGACGGAATATGTCGGGCCGGTTACCACCTTTCATTTCTGAAGGAGAAGAAAATGCGGATGCCAGCAGCGATTTTCGTTTCTTCCATCGGCCTCGTCGGTCTGATGAGCCTGGACGGGGCAGGCCACGGCATTTCGAAGGGTCCACGGGTGACCCTGCCGGCGGCGGCTTACAACGACCAAAGCCCAATTCAGAGATCGCGCGCACAACTTGACCAACTGCGCAGCGCCTTGCTTCAGCAGAAGGAGGGGTTGCGCGCGAAATCGGCAAACGAACGCATGGGGCTTCCCGTCTGAAAGCGCCTTCGGCCGTTGCCGGAAAAAGTCCTGAAAGCAGAAAGGAGCAAATCATGGACGATATTACTCTCAGACAGAACATCATCGACGAGCTTGACTTCGAACCCAGTATCGATGCCGCCAACATCGGAATATCCGTCGAAGAGGGCATCGTCACTCTCACCGGTCACGTCGGCTCCTACTCAGAAAAGGAGACCGCCGAGCGAGTGGTAAAGCGGATCAAAGGCGTGCGAGGCATTGCCCAAGAGATCGACGTCAGGATCTTCGGAAACTACGAGGCTTCCGACGATGATATCGCCCGCCGCGCCGCCAACATGCTCGACTGGAACGTTTCCGTCCCGAAGGGCGCAATCCAGGTCAAGGTCCAAAAGGGCTGGATCACGCTCACCGGCAAGGCCGAATGGCAATATCAGAAAAATGCTGCGTCCGATGCCGTTCGCAACCTCGTGGGCGTCGTCGGCCTGTCGAATTTGATCGAGATCAGTCCTCGTGTCAGCGCTGCTGACGTGAAGAAGCGCATCGAGGATGCGTTCAAGCGTGATGCCGAGCTGGAATCGCAGGGGATTCGGGTCGAAGTGTCCGGCGGCAGCGTAACTCTCAAAGGCAAGGTCCATACTTGGTCGGAGCGGAGAGCGGCCGAACGGGCAGCCTGGTCGGCTCCGGGAATCAAGACGTTAAATGATCAAATAGCGATCGGATGACCGGATTAAGGCACATCAAATTTCGTGCCGGGGAGGTTTTGCTGTCCCCGGCGTGACTGCATCAGCGATTGCATGCAGGTCATCCGAGAAGGCGACGCGCTGTTGCCCGTGCAACAAGAAACGCTGCTCCGTCAGGACGGCGAGGCGGCATTCCGTCGCTTGGCGTGAATGGGTTTCATATGACATCCGAACTGAAGATCGGCCAGTTGCAGGAAACTCAGATAGAGCGTGCGTATGTCGTCGCGCAGGCGGCAATGCCACGTCTGACGCTCGCCTCCTGGCGTCAGGTCACTAGCGGTTCGGAACGCCGCAACTTCATCGTCGCGGCCGATATCGATGATCGCGTCCGCGGACTCTGCCACGCTCGAATCGAGAACCACCCACTTGCCGGGCGTCTGTTCGATGTTGCGATTTTCATCGTGGTGAGCGCGTTTCGCGAGCAAGAGATCGCCGCAAAGCTCTTTTCCAATGTGAGGAACAAGGCGATTGACGCGAACTGCAATTATTTAAGGGTATGGACGCTCAGGCCAGAGAACTGGAGCCTCCTCGATGACCGGGAATATCGTCATCGTTGGGATCACGGGAGCATGCACCCGCTTTGACCCTCCTTCCAGCTGCCGTAATCGCTCGGCGCCCTAAGACGGGGTTGCGTCCGATTTCGTCCAGCAGAATTCAACGCTGCGCAGATCAGTCACGAAACGTCAGGATAGATAGGTTCGGTTCGGCCCTCGCTGGCCCACCGCCAGAGCTCCACGTTGAGAACAAGCGAGCTGACAGCAAGAGTATTCAGATCAGCCGATGTACAAGCTGACTTGATCGCGACGCAATGCCGCGATTGGCGAAACATGCCGACCGCATCTTGTCTCGCAAGCAGGATCGGGACCGTCGCCCTATCGATCATCGCTTGGGTAACGAATATCCGCTCGCAGCCGCGCATGGCCATAGGCTGCCATGACGAGCATGTTGGCAGGCAGCTCGGACGTCACACGTGATCGCGACAGCATGTTCATAGAACGATACCAGCCGGGCTCGCAAAAGCAGCGCCGGACTGGCAGGCAGGGAAGCGCCAGTAGTAGAGCTCAATTGAATAGGTTCCGCGTGCTAAATTGATTCCCTATCGAAATGGCCGCCGATTGCTGCTCCGCGTCATCATCGAATGCAAAGTTAGTCCATCTATTTCCCGCGAGGATTTGATGTTGATCAATGCGTGGCAGATCAACAGGCACACATTCTATCTGTATGGTTCAATTGCACTTCCAATTTCGGGACAGGTTCGATGCAGGGCGTCAGCTAGCGACCAAGCTCGTCGCGCTATCTCTCGAGCAACCTGTCGTCTATGCCTTGCCGCGCGGTGGCGTACCGGTCGCGCTGGAAATCTCCCGTGCTTTGCAAGCGCCGCTCGATCTCCTTCTGGTCCGAAAAATTGGCGCGCCGGGGACGCCCGAAGTGGCGCTCGGTGCTGTCGTCGAAGGCTCAGGGGCCGAAACCGTCATCAATGAAGACGTACGGATGGCGACGGGTGCCGACGATACTTACCTTGAGCGTGCGCGGCAACGGGAACTTGTCGAGCTCGAACGTCGGCGCGCCTTATACCTCGGTAGTCACGCACGGTTGGAGCCGGCGGGACGAACCGCAATCGTCGTCGATGATGGTCTTGCCACGGGGGCAACAGCCAAAGCCGCGCTCATCGCAATCAAAAATCGGGGTGCCGCAAAAGTTGTGCTTGCTGTTCCCGTGGCGCCAGAAGGAACGCTGGCGGAAATGCGTCCATATGCTGACATTGTCGTCTGTCTTCATCCGGCGCAAGGTTTTCAGGGAGTGGGCGCATTCTACAGCGATTTCCACCAACTCACCGATGAAGAGACAATCGGACTGCTGAGACAAGGGTGGGCCGAGGGTAGTACCACCGGCCCAGATCGTTCCAGGCGCCGTATCGTGGTCCCGCCGCACAGTCTGGTGGGCGATTTGAGCGTGCCACCGGATCCACGAGGCATCATATTATTCGCCCATGGTAGTGGGTCGAGCCGCCTCAGTCCTCGCAACGTTGCTGTCGCTGACAGGCTGAATGACAAGGGTTTCGCGACGCTTCTTCTTGATCTGCTGACGGCAGATGAGGCGACAGACCGCCGAAATGTCTTCGATATTCCATTGCTTGCCGAGCGTTTGCTCGAGGCTGCGATCTGGATTCAGGCTGAGCCGGACATTGCCGATCTACCGTTGGGGCTGTTCGGTGCGAGCACCGGCGCCGGGGCGGCAATGTTGGCAGCTGCCGAACTTCAAGGCCGCGTGGCAGCGGTAGTCTCGCGCGGCGGGCGCCCTGATCTCGCCGGGCCGCGTCTGGCCGAGGTCGAAGCACCGACCCTGCTCATTGTCGGCGGCGATGATCGGGAGGTTCTTACCCTGAACCACAAGGCACTAAATGCACTCGCATGTGAGAAGCTGCTCAAAATCGTTCCTGGAGCCACGCATCTGTTCGAAGAACCTGGTGCGCTTGAAGCGGTGACCGACTTGGCAAGTGCCTGGTTCGAGCATTACCTGTTGACGCCCAACCAGCCAGCCTCCGCGATACCTCAGTCAATCTCACAGACATCGGCAGTGGCCGTGTTGCGGACTGCGGCCGAGCCACTGCCTTCGCTGGAGGACGCGAATTTCGCAGCCGTCTTTGACCGGTTCGCTCAAGCAAGGGTCGTGTTGCTTGGCGAAGCCTCCCACGGTACTTCGGAATTTTATCGGGCTCGCGCCGCTATCACGCGCCGTCTGATCGAGCGGCACGGCTTCACGATTGTCGCTGTGGAGGCTGACTGGCCCGATGCCGCCGCAATCGACCGCTATGTTCGGCAAAGCCCGCATCGGCCAATGCACTCAACACCGTTCGCGCGATTCCCCACCTGGATGTGGCGCAACAAGGATGTCGACGCCTTCATCAGTTTCCTGCGCGATCACAACGCCACGAAACTCCAAGGTGAAAAGGTCGGTTTCTATGGCCTGGATCTTTACAACATGACGGCGTCGATCGCCGCCGTGCTCGCCTATCTAGACCGCGTGGATCCCAAGGCCGCGCAAATTGCGCGTGAACGGTATGCCTGCCTGTCGCCGTGGTCGCGGGAGCCGGCTGCCTATGGCCGCGCATCGCTGACTGAAGGTTATGCACTGTGCGAACGGCCGGTGACACGCATTCTCATCGACCTGCTGCAGAAGGAGCTCCAATACGCCAAGAACGATGGCGCTGAGTTCTTCGACGCGATGCAGAATGCCCGTCTTGTGGCTGACGCGGAACGCTACTATCGGGCCATGTATTACGGGGCCCATGAATCATGGAACCACCGCGACCAGCACATGTTCAACGCGCTGCAGAATATCCTCGCATGGACAGGTCCAAAAGCGAAAGCGGTTATCTGGGCACACAATTCCCACATCGGAGACGCGCGGTTCACCGAAATGGGTATGGAGCGCGGCGAGCTGAACATCGGCCAGTTGTGCAGACAGGCGTATGGACGTGATGCAGCGCTGATCGGCTTTGGCACACATTCCGGTACCGTCGCGGCGGCATCGGAATGGGATGGGCCGATGGAAATCAAGGCCATACGATCGTCTCGCCCAGGCAGTTACGAGGACTTGTTCCACAACGTCGGCGCCGACCGCTTCCTGGTAGATTTTCGCGCAAAGGAGCACGACAATCTCCGCCGCGTCATCGCTGCCCCGCGGCTTGAACGCTACATTGGTGTCATCTATCGGCCCGAGACGGAGCGATGGAGTCACTACAGTTACGCGTCGTTGTCCGACCAGTACGATGCGTTCGTGTGGTTCGATCAGACCTGCGCAGTAACTCCCTTGCCGACTGAGGTGGCCGCCGGAGAGGATGAGACTTATCCCTTCGGTCTATGAAGCGCCGCTATCCTTCAGTTTTTCTCACGCCACTTCAGGAGGCTGTTCAAGTCTATGTCCCAGCCTCAAAACCGTGGACGCGACGAGTCCGTCACATAAGGCGTCACCACGTCAAGATCCAATGACAGCCATCCGGATCTAAAGGCGAAGCATTTTTGCCAGGCATCCGAAACGAAAAAGGGTCGCCACATCGGCCCATTGGGAAGAGCCAAAGCTCTCACGGCACCCCTTCCGATTCATCTCAAATTGCCTCGACACCATGCCTGCCCGAAATCTCTTCAACCCAAATTCCAAAGAAAATCGGCTCGCGTGGCTTTGCGGCGGTCCCATCTTCAGGGGTGAGCGCGCCAGGCTCCCACCACCCGCTGTCCTTCTGCAGAACACTCCAGGCGTGCTGACGTTCACTGGCAAAGCCATTCTTATCTGGAAATTCTTCGAAGCGTCCGGAGGCAATCACGGAACGCCATGAGCCACGGGATGTATGTTCGTGGACCAGCACGCAAACTTGGGGATTTGCGCGCATCCAGTCGATTTTCTTTCCCTCGAGCGAGAAGGCGTAGATCTTTCGTTCCTCGCAGGCAAAGGAGATCGGCACGAGATAGGGTTTGTTCTCATGGCTACATGCCAATATTCCCGTTTTCGCGTGGCGAAGCATATCGAAGCAATCGTCTGTGTTCATTTCCTTAATCGTCACGCTCATCGTCGTCGCCTCCAGCCGAGTATTGAGACAATGCCACACTGCTCGCCACAAGACCTTGCGATAGCTCAATTCGCCACAGATTTCAGGAACAACGCACCAGGCGGGTTCCGTTAGAATCTGATCTCGTTTGAGAGAGGAGGCGCCGCGACAGTTTGCCAACGCAGGAGTTTTCGAGCGCGCACGAGCAAGTCTTCGACAGTGCAAGGCCAATTCTCACGGGCCGGAGCGTTTGATCTGTCGCAATGTTCTCCAGCCGTCCGACATCTATAGTTCGTTAGATCTTTGCTCCTCATTGCAGCGGGAGGGCAAGCGGTGTGAGCGACTTTACTGTAGCGCCGGCTCAGGAGTGCGATTGGCCGGACCTCGAGCGGTTTCTGGATGCGGGAGGCGCAATGCCGCCGCCGGCTGTGTGGCAGGAACTCAAGCAGCTGACCGTCGAATATCCAGCGGGCATGACCCATCGGGGCTCAAACCAAATGCTCATCGCCGTCGATAGAGTTGGCATGATCAGAGGCTTTTGTTTGCTCCAACGCACGCAACAGTGGCCTTATCACGAGGTGCTGGACGTGCCGGTTCTTATTGTTGAAGAAGGCGCAAACCAGAATGCCATCTGCCGCGCGCTGTATGACTACGCAACCGAGATTGCGAGAAAGTACGCGGTTCGTACTGTACATTTTCGCAGATTGGCAAAGGATTGCTGGTGGTCTGCTCCACAATGCCAGCCGGCCTCGAAAGGCAGCGTGATTGTACCAATTGCGGGAAGCTCGCTTGCAGGCCGCTGACAGCGAAAGGCGCATTATATTTGTGGCCGAGTCTGCTGCGAATACGCACCTGTTGCCGTAACGGGATGATCTGGAGGCATGGACCTTATTATCCCGCCGTCGAACGGGCCCCGCCGGACCCATCTGCTCGACAAGCCGTTGCCTGTTACCAACTGTTACAAATTCGCACCATCTTTAACACGCGCGGCATCGGCGTGTCACCGGCGGCTGGTCAATTGTCGTCATCAACAGCACGGAGGGATGGACATGCTGCAGGTCGCCAATTTTCACCACGCAGAAGGCGTCACGAGCGCGACCTTTCCTGGCTCCGCGCCGACCGGCCTTCAGGCACTTTTCCAAAAACAGCCCGTCGAACGCGTCGCCGCGGGCCAATCGCTGTTCTTCGAGGGGGATGCCGCCACGCATCTCTTCGAGGTTATCGAGGGCAGCCTGCGGATCTTCAAGATCATCTCCGATGGCCGCCGCGTCATCACCGGTTTCCTGCATGACGGCGACATTATCGGCGTATCGCTAAAGAGCCACTATCTCTACAGCGCCGAAGCGGTCACCGATATCAAGGTCCGCCGCATCTCACGCAGGGCTTTCGAGACAGCGGTCGACAAATCACCGGATCTGCGGCCTGAGGTCTTTGTCCATCTCTGCGACGAGATGGCAGCCGCCCAGGATCAGATGGTGCTCCTCTCCCGCAAGAATGCCGAGGAGCGCGTTTGCAGCTTTCTATTGAAGGAACTCCTTCGCGATGCTGACCGCCGCCAGTGCGATGCCATCATCGAGCTGCCGATGACCCGGCTCGATATTGCGGATTATCTCGGCCTGACCATCGAGACGGTCTCGCGGACGATGACGAAGCTGACGAACAAGGGCGTCGTCGCCCCCGCCGGTCGTCATTCAGTCAGGATCGTCAAGCGCTCCGCTCTGGTGCTACTGGCGGGCAATGACGACGAATACGTCGACAACATGGTGGAATTCGCCAGCTATGCAAGGGGGTCGCACCACTGAACGCCAGCGGCGGGAAATAGATGTGACAACGAACATACATCATGGAAGCTGACCATAGCTAAAACGAGCTATTGATCTGGGCGGGCGTGAGACTAAAATGGGCGTTCCCGCTGTCCGGAACAGGGCTACGACCATGGACCCTTATGTCATCCAGCAGAACATCAGGCGATTTCAGGACATGCTCGAACTGGCGCGAGATCCTGTAGAGCGTGAAAAACTAAGTCGGATGATCGACCAAGAGCAAGCGCAGTTGGAACAGGCGATTGAGAAAAAGGCTGACAGCTTCAAGAGGTCCTGACCATCGCTGCCCTTGGTGTGGTTTGAACCGGCGGCTCTTCGCCGGCGCACGGCTAAGCTTTGCAACGCACCTTCCGTTGCACTGGTGCCTCTACAATTTGCCTTCCATTGCGGCAGCCGAGCTCTCTCCGAACTGGTCGAGCGCCTCTTCGAGGTAGTCCGGCAGCAGCGGCAGGCCAAGAAGGTAGGCAGCCGTGCGATTGTTATGCGCTTCGGCAGCCTGATGGCGCAGATCGTCCCATTCGCTGGCGTCGCCATCACCGCGACCGAGCCAGGCAAGAGCGACAAGATCAATCTGCTCGTCTTCGTTGAGCGCCCAGATCGCGCTTTCCAGCTCCTTTTCGACGACGTCATCCGGATGCTCTTCCAGGATTTCAATCATATTGTCATCCGTCGGATTGGAGCCGGGATCCGGCTCCGTGAGCACGTCCTTCGCGTCGAATTCCCGGCTCTTAAGAATGAGAAAGCGCACTTTATCCGGCGAAATGCCAGGCTTCCAATCACCGCTCGCATCATTGCGCATGTCGCTTCCTCACATCACGTCATCTTAACCTCACAGTCTATCAGCTTTCGGTTTGGCCGCGTTGCGTTGGATCAATTTCAAATTCCGCCGATCGCGACACTTTCCCATGGCGACGCGCCGCAACTTGATCGGCGTCAATGATCGCCTCGCCCACTTATGCAAGGAAAATGGAAGACGCGGATGCGGGAGTGACCGATGGAACGCAAACACGGCTTCAACCTTGGGTACTTCTTCGTTGCGATGGTCTTGGTCGGAATTTTTCAGCTCTGGCTCGCATCGAGAGATGTCGTCGAGGTTGCCTATAGCGATCTGATGCACATGGTCAGCGACGGAAAGGTACAGTCGGTAACGCTGACTGAGACGACGATCCAGGGCATGTTCAAGCAACCGCAAAACGGCAAGACATTGTTCGTCAGCAACCGCGTCGATCCCGCCGCCGCCGAGGCTTTCGAAAGGGCCGGCGTCAAGGTTATGGGAGGCACGGACAGCAATTGGCTGACGACCCTCCTTTCCTGGGTGCTGCCGACGCTGCTGTTCCTCGGCGTCTGGGTTTTCCTCTTCCGCGGCTTTGCGGAGCGGCAGGGCATGGGGGGGCTGATCAATATCGGCAAATCCCGGGCCAAGGTCTACCTCGAACGCAAGACCGGTGTCACGTTCGAGGACGTCGCCGGTGCAGACGAGGCCAAGGCCGAATTGCAGGAGATCGTTTCCTTCCTGAAGGAGAAGGACAAGTACGGTCGGCTTGGCGCCCGTATTCCCAAGGGCATCCTGCTCGTGGGTCCGCCGGGCACCGGCAAGACGCTGCTGGCTCGTGCGGTGGCTGGCGAGGCGGGTGTGCCCTTCTTCTCGATCTCCGGATCAGAATTCGTCGAGATGTTCGTCGGTGTCGGTGCGGCGCGCGTCCGCGATCTTTTCGAGCAGGCGCGGGACGCCGCCCCGTGCATCATTTTCATCGACGAGCTCGATGCGCTCGGCCGCGCTCGAAGCCCGCTTGCGGGTTACGGCGGCAGCGACGAGAAGGAGCAGACGCTCAACCAGCTTCTATCCGAACTCGACGGCTTCGACCCCCGGGTGGGAATCGTGCTCCTGGCCGCCACCAACCGACCTGAGATTCTGGACGCGGCGCTGCTGCGTGCCGGCCGTTTCGATCGGCAGGTCGTAATCGACCGGCCGGACCGGAAAGGTCGTGCCGCCATTCTTGCCGTCCACGCGAAGAAGGTGACGATGGCGCCTGACGTGAAGGTCGACGACATAGCGGGCCTGACGCCGGGGTTCACAGGCGCCGACCTTGCCAATCTCGTCAACGAGGCGGCGATCTTCGCGACGCGCCGCAGCGGCACCACCGTCAATATGGATGATTTCACTCAGGCGGTGGAGCGCATCGTCGCCGGTTCCGAACGCCGCAGCCGTCTGCTCAATCCGCAGGAGCGCGAGCGCGTTGCCTATCACGAGATGGGACACGCGCTGGCGGCAGCTGCCCTGACGAGGACCGATCCGGTGCAGAAGGTTTCGATTATTCCGCGTTCCATCGGGGCCTTGGGCTATACGCTGCAGCGGCCAACGGAGGATCGCTTTCTGATCACCCTCGGCGAGTTGAAGGAGCGGATGATCGCTCTGTTGGCAGGCCGGGCCGCGGAGGCCGTCGTCTTCGGCGAGGTGTCGACGGGAGCTGCCGACGACCTTGCCAAGGCCACCGATGTGGCGCGGGGATGTGTGACTCGCTTCGGCATGAGTTCGGTCGGCCAAGCCGTCCTGGAACCGCAGCGTCTTCAGTGGCTGGGCGACGGCCAGCCGGACCTGCGGCAGAAAGACTATTCTGAAGCTACTGCACGCGAGGTCGACATCGCTATTCGCACCATGCTCGACGAGGCTTATGAACAAGCTAAAGCGCTGCTGAAGACACGCATGGCCGATCTCCACGCAGGCGCCAAGCTGCTGCTTGAGCGCGAAACGATCACCCCTGCCGATTTCGAGCCGCTGCAGCGTGGCGACAGTGCGAGCGCCCATCAGGTGCAGGAAGACCTGCCACTCGCGGCACAATAGGATGCGATCATGGTCAATCGCCGACCAGATCTCGTGGCACCGGGGGAGCCATCGCTGGAGTCGGAATTCCCATCGCTTTCAAGTGAGCCGAGCACCGTCAACCTGCTCGTCGGCTGGGGAATTGGCGTTCTCGTCCTTGCAGGATTGGTCGGCTTCATCCTGCACTTCGGCGATCTCAGTCTGTTCATCGCCACACTGAAATCAGCGGATCCCAGCTGGCTTGCGGCGGCGCTGATAGTCCAGGCAGCCACCTATGTCTGTGCGGCGGCAATCTGGGCAATGGTGATGGCCAAGGCCGGCCACCGCAAACGGATCCCCGACCTCCTTTGCCTGGCAGTTGTTGAACTTTTCGCCAATCAGGCGATCCCGACCGGTGGGCTGAGCGGTAGCCTCATGGTGGTTCGCGGCCTGATCAAGCGGGCTGTTCCCTCGCCGATTGCGATAACCGCGCTGCTGGTGGCGGCAATCTCCTATTACGCCGCCTATCTGCTGGTCGCCTTCATGGCCTTCGCACTTCTGTGGTACGGAGGCGAACTGACCGACATCTGGTTCTCCCTATCGATCGCCTTCAGTGGCGTCGTCGTCCTCATCGCGGCTCTTCTGCTCCTTGTCGCCCACTCCCGCGGCCGGTTTATCCCCAGGCGGATGTTGTCCTGGCCGCCTATCGCGAGAACTGCGGACATGCTAGCCAAAGTCAGGCGCGACTTGCTGAGCGACGGTACCGTTCTGGCTCAGGCAACGGCCTTACAGGCAGCGATCTTTCTTCTCGACGCTGCAACGTTATGGCTCGCGCTACGGGCAATTGGCGTGCACATCGAGCTGTCGAACGCCCTGGTCTGTTTCATTCTGGCCTCCGTCGTCGCGACACTTTCGCCGCTACCACTTGGTCTCGGTCCCTTCGAAGGAAGCTGCGTCGCTCTCCTTCACCTGCTCGGGGTGCAGGTCGAAATGGGACTCGCGGCGACACTTATGCTGCGAGGCTTCACGTTCTGGCTGCCGATGCTGCCTGGCCTCTGGCTTATTCGCCGAGAAGCCCGGGAGAAGCAGACATCATAATCGCGATGGGTTCAGCCAGGAGAAGACGCCAGTAGTGAAATTCACATGGTGCCTGTCGCGGAGGTCGCCGTGGCAATGTCGGCATACACGAGACCAAACACTTAAAACGCGTCGCATGAATCGATGCGACGCGTGAGGCCCCATCTGCGGCATTCGGTCATACACGGCGGCTCGACTTCAGCCAGGCCGATATGCTGCTTGAGCAGACGCCGAGCCGTCGCCTGACGATTCCCTTCCCTTCAGTGCACCGCGATGCGGTTGTCTACCTTGGTCACGCCGGGAACAGACCAGGCAGCGCGTTCAGCGGCGCGACGCTCGTTCAAGGAATGGACATCGCCATTGAGGACAACGCTGCCGCCGGCCACGTCAGCGCGAATGCCGGACGCCTCGATCTCGGCATTGCGGCGCAATGCACTCTCGATACGCTCCCGAACGTCAGCCGCGCTTGCGGTCGGCCGAATGGTCACACGATTGACGATCGCCAGAACCCCGCCCAGTTTGCGGACGGCATTTTCCGCCGCGACGCGCTGGAAGTGCCACGGCACCTCGCCCGTCAGCGTAACGCAGCCGCGCTGGACGGTCACGCCGATAGCGGCATCTGGAAGTGCTGTATCCCAACTGATGATCTTCACCGCCCGGGCAGCAATTTCGTCGTCGGCATGCTTCTTCCGCTCCGGATAGCGAATCTCGATTTCCTCGGCAATTGCCCGTACACCTCTCACACGTCGCGCCGCTGCTTCGGCAGCGGCCTTTTCCGCATAACTCTCGACGTGGCCTGACAGGGTGACGATCCCATTTTCGACCGCGACGCCGATATTGGCAGCATCAATGCTTGGCTCGAACTCAAGTTCGTCCAGAACGTCCTGTTGTATGGTACTGTCGTGCATCTGATCTCTCCACTTTTGAAGATGATAGAGGGGGACCCTCGGAGGCAACTCTGTCCCTTTCCCGGCAGGACTGCATTGCGGTCGATCAAAGAAAGCTTGCGACTGCGCGTTTGAGATCCGATTGCAATTTCCCTCATGAACTCTTCCGCAGGCGCCTGATTTGACCGATCTCAAGGAAAGGCGTCGCCAAAACTCCGATAAACTCAAGAAATCATGCATGTGGATGCTGAGATCGAGCCCGACCGCTGATGAAGGTTTGCGTCACATAGGGCGCCAAAAAGAGATTGTTCGGCAGATGGACGATGAGAGCCACACGATCATTTTGAAAGTCGATTGCGCCGCGCGCCTATTCAACTCCCTCGACCCCACGCCATTTCGTGAGCGGGACCTTGATCCAGACGCGGAGCGCTTCATCGTCGAATGGGCACAGGAAGCACCGAGAAGCGCTCGGCTGGAGATCGTCGTTCAGCTGCCAGTTCAAGAACTCGCAACCGACTCGGCTGCAATGATATGCGAGGCAATTCAACATAACTTCGGCGATCGAGCCGTTCAAACTCGCCGCGAATTGCGGGAGCTCCTACGGGAAGGGCGACGTGAACTGATCGTTGGCATTCCGACCCTGGCGTTGAGCATCGTTTGCAGCCAACTCATCATCAACGTGATGGGATCGGACACCCTTGGAAAGGTCCTGAGCGAAAGTCTGCTTATTTTCGGCTGGGTTGCGAATTGGCGCCCGCTCGAGATCTTCCTTTATGATTGGTGGTCCATCGCCCTTAAACGCCGCTTCTATCAAGGACTCGCGGCAGCCGATGTGAAAGTCGTTGCAGCATGATTATCCAGATCCGGCCTGCTCCTCCCCGCAATCACCCACGCAACAGGTTTTCCCGCGTGGCAGCGCCGACGAGAAGTTTCGGGAACCCCAGCGAAAGGCGAAGTCAATCGAGGAGCTCACGGAGCCGGAACGCCAACTCACGGGCGGTATAAGGCTTCTTCAGCCAGCTCCCGGAAAGGGCCAGCTCCCGGCCTGCGATTGCCGGCTCCGCGTACCCAGACGTGAACAGGATCTTGATCCCGGGCTTCCGCGCCCTCACTTCGTTGGCGAGCTCATCGCCGGTCATGCCGCCTGGCATGACGATATCGGTGAAGAGCAAGGCGATATCATCATGTTCGTCCAGCCGCTCCAGCGCTTCCCCACCATTCGCGGCCGAGACGACCGTGTAACCTGCGGCTGCCAGACGGGAGACAGCGACGCGGCGCACGCGCGGATCGTCCTCGACGACGAGGATTTTTTCGACGCCGCCCGGAATGCTCGGTTGGAGGCGCTCTTTCGCTCCCTCTTCGCCGGCGCCTTCTGCCGCCGCGCGCGCGGCTGGAAGGAAGACGCGCACACTCGTACCCCGGTCGATCTCGCTGTAAAGCTGGATAAAACCGCCGGATTGCTTGGCGAAGCCATAAACCATCGAAAGGCCGAGCCCGGTTCCGGCGCCGACGCCCTTGGTGGTGAAGAAGGGTTCGAAGGCCCGCTGCTTGACCTCGGCCGTCATGCCGCCGCCGGTGTCGGTGACCGAGATCAGCACGTAATCGCCGGTGCGCACCTCGGGATACATCTTGGCATAGTCGACATCGAGCTTGACACGCGAGATCTCGATCGAAACCTGCCCGCCGCGGGGCATCGCGTCCCTGCCATTGAGCACGAGGTTCAAAAGCGCATTTTGGAGTTGCGAGCTGTCGACGAGCGCCTTGTTGTCTACGCCGGTGACGATGGTACGGAATTCGATCGCCTCGCCCACAGTGCGCCGCAGCAGCTCGGAAAAGCCTGAAACCAATTGCGCGACATCAACGAGCTTCGGGTTCAGCGGCTGCCGGCGGCCAAAGGCGAGCAACTGGCCCGTAAGTTTGGCGCCATCGTCAGCAGCATTCTGCGCCTCACGCAGGAGCGGCCGCAGCCTTTCGTCGGTCAACTTATCCTCGATCATCTCGAGATTGCCGATGACGACGGTCAGAAGATTGTTGAAGTCGTGCGCCAGTCCTCCGGTCAACTGACCAATCGCTTCCATCTTCTGCGATTGGCGCAGTTCCTCGTCGATCCTCTGGCGGCTCGTCAGATCACGGATGAAACCGGTGAATATCTGCTTGCCATTGGCAATGGCCTCGCCGACAGCGAGCTCCATGGGAAAGACGGAGCCGTCCTTGCGCTGCCCGGTCACTACCCGGCCATAGCCGATGATGCGCCGTTCGCCAGTCGTCATGTAGCGAGAGAGATAGCCATCATGCGCGTCGCGATCAGGCTGCGGCATCAACATCTTGACGTTCCGGCCAAAGACTTCCTCGGAGGAATAGCCGAAAAGTCGCTCGGCCGCGGCGCTGAAAGAGGAGATGGTGCCGGTACTGTCGATGACGATCATCGCCTCGGGAACGGTATCGAGGATGGAGCGCAAATGCGCCTCCCGTCCTGCGAGATCATCCTGCACCCTCTTCATACTGGTCACATCATTGTTGGTCTGGACGATCATGCCCTTGGAGGAAGATGGGTCGATCCCAATCCAGCGAGTAGCGATGAAGAGGGTGCGCCCGTCCTTGTGGCGATGCAGCACCTCGCCTTCCCAGGCGCCTTCGCTTCGCACCGCTTCGCGGATTTCTTCCACCGGCCGGGGGAAATGCGTTGCCAGAAGCTCATGTACGACCTTGCCGAGAGCCTCTTCCCGCGACCAGCCGTAAAGTGCTTCGCAGCCGCCGGTCCACCGGCTGATGACGCCATCGAAACCATGGATGATGAGATTAGCTCCATCGAGCAGGCGCGCGAGCTCGACGAGCTGGGTTTCGCTGGTGGATCTGGTCGTCATGTCGCCGTTCATGGCACTTCTTCATCAAAAGACAGGTGGCGCGGCTTCGATCGTAAGATCATCCGACATTCGCCGCCATCAAGAATGCACTATCGTGCCACATTTTGCGAGACAGCGTCGGGTGCCGGCCGACAACAGGTTATCCCACGGCCGCCTACCGGCTACGAGAGCGTCTCGCTTTCGGGTCAAGACTGCGGCAACCGCTCAAGGCGTCAGAACGGCGGCCCCGTTCACCCGGCCTAGCCGAAGATCCTCAAGCGCTCTGTTGGCATCGACAAGCGCATAGACAGACGTATGGGTCCTGACCCTGGCCTTGCGAGCGACCGGAAAGAATTCCTCCGCGTCGGCGCGCGTGAGATTAGCGACCGAGACCACGCTTCGCTCGCCCCAAATAAGGGCATAGGGCATCGCCGGGAGATCGGTCATGTGGATACCGCCGCAAACGACCCTGCCCCCCTTCCGCACTGCCTTCAAGGCAGCCGGCACGAGCTCGCCGACAGGCGCGAAGATGATCGCCGCGTCGAGTGGGACCGGCGGACTTTCGTCCGAACCTCCCGCCCAGACGGAGCCGAGGCCGAGCGCGAAATCTTGCGCCGCCTCGTCGCCGGGGCGTGAGAAGGCATAGACCTCGCGACCCTGCCAGCGACAGATCTGGGCGATGATATGAGCGGCCGCGCCAAATCCGTAAAGACCGATCTTGCCGGCATCGCCGGCCTTCTTCAGCGAACGCCATCCTATAAGGCCGGCGCACAGCAGCGGCGCAAGCGCAACGGGGTCGGCATCGTTCTCCAGCGCAAAGGCATAATCCGCATCTGCAACGACATGTGTGGCAAAACCGCCATCGCGCGTGTAGCCGGTGAATTCAGGACGGTCGCAAAGGTTCTCCCGTCCGGCGCGGCAGAAGGAGCAGGACCCGCAAGTGTGTCCCAGCCACGGCACGCCGACCCTTTGCCCGAGCCGCGACGAAGCGACACCCCCGCCGACGGCCTCGACGATGCCGACGATCTCATGGCCCGGAACGAGCGGAAGCTTTGGATCGGCCAGATCGCCGTCACAGACGTGAAGATCGGTTCTGCAGATGGCGCACGCCTCCATCCTCAGCATTAGTTGCCCATATCCCGGCGCGGGATCGGGCCGCTCTTCCGAGCGCAGCGGAGAGCCCACCCTTTCGAGGACCATTGCCTTCATCAACGCCTCCTCACCTCTGTGACGCGACTCTGGTCGACGAACATCACTTAGCCGGCATTGATCGCCCGGAGTAAGACGGGATCGGATTGGACCGGCATGCGGCGCGCGATGACATGAGCCTCGGTGGCGTGCCGTCGAGATTGTGGCCGAGCGAGGCACCGATCATCAGTGTGATCTTCAGCGGATCGCGTCTTGCCCGTTCCGCCAGCGCCAGCGGCACGGCCTTGGCCTCGCCGGCTCTGGTGAAGCCGCTCATGCCAGCGGTCATGCCATCGGTGATCAGCTGCGCGGCCTCCGCGGCACCGACGATACGATCCCACAACCGATCGTTCCGAAGCCGGTCCTTGAACGTCATGCACAGGCCCCTTTTATTTACCGGTCCTGCCTATTGCCGCCAGAACGCCTGCATCTCCTCGGGCGTGACCTTGCCGTCTTTGTTGGCATCCACGCTGTCGAAAATCCGCTTATGGATGGCCGTGACCTCCTCGAATGACAGCGCACCATCCCCGTCCACGTCGGCAATTGCGAACATGATCTTCATCATCTGACCGCGCATGCCCATCTGGGGCATGCCTCCCATCATGCCGGGCTGCATCATCATACCCTGCCCCATCATTCCGCCGGGCATCATGCCGGAGCCGGGCATGGACTCCTGGCCCTGTCCGTTCGTCTGTGCGACCGCGAATCCCGCAGCGCCGAGGGCGATCGTTGCGGCCAAAACGAGAGTGTTTGGAATTCTTGTCTTTCTCATGTCCTTCCCCTTTGGTTGATCTGTCTACTCGCCTGTTTCCGAAGTGGAGCAGGACGATTTCGAATGCCGGATCCGTCGGATCCGGCGCCGGGTCATCCAGTTGACAACTTGCCGATGCTGACCCGAGGCCATGACACTGCGTCCGTCGCAGTGATCGGCGATAGGCGCAGTCCGAAAGCCCGGATAACGCACGCCTGCGGTAATAGAAACGCCAGCCTCAGATGAAAACAGAAGCAGGTTCTGGCTTAATTGCTCACGTAGGCTGAGGTTGCGCCCAAGCTCCACAGATCGCCTTCATCAGCCAAAACGTCGGCTGATGAAGTTGAAGATAATAGCGATCAATGCTCCCGCGTAGCCGCCGAAGATAACGCTTTGAATCGTCCCCAGGGCCAGGCTTCGAAGATCAAAGCCGGTCAGACCCGAAAAGAACTGCAGCCAAGGCCGATGCAGCCCCCAGTCGGGAGCTACGAAGCCGAGAACCATGCAGAGCAGGAATGAGATGGTTACGAAGGCGGCCAGTGTCGTGCCAAGCACCAGCACGGAGACATGAATCGGCATTGCAGAGTAGGTTGACGGTTGCGCATGCAAGGTAGTGTTCGCCATTGAATGATCCTCCGCATATGACCGCGAAGCCGCGGCCATGACGATAGAGCCATCATCTGTCTATCGGGCGTGAGCCCCATTGATTCAGGTCAACAATGGCAACGCTTTTGCTTTCAGGGAGCTTAACGTCTCGCCCCTCTTACGAACGGTTCAGCAGGAAATCTGCGGCATCCGGATGCTTGGTTGAAGCCCCTCAGCAAGACGGTGGCCAGTTTCCAGATTCTCAGCCTGGTTGCGCCGCGGCCTTGACGAAGCGCAATGCAGACTCCCTCTGCGGCAGGCATCATGACTGCTGTTTAACCTCAGGAGGCCAGCATGCACCCGCAGTTCCATCTTCCGTTGTCGACCTATCCCGACGCAAGTTCCTTCACCATAATCGACAATGCAATTGACCTGGCTCGGCAGAATGACGCCCATCTGGTCGCCAGCATCCCGCAAGTTCGCATCCCCCAGGTCCACCAGCCCTTTCCGACAGTGATCGATGTCGACACATGGCGGGGGCAAGCAGAGCAGTATAGCCGGGACAGCGGGACTTCGCTGCGGGAACATCTCACCCACGCTGTTTCGGAGACTGACGTCCGAATGCGAATCCATGGATTCGAGGCCACGGAGCCGTTCGTATATGAACGCCTTTCCGAAATTGCCAGGTGCCACGACCTGTCCATCATCGAGTCCTCGGAGCTCTCCCGCCAGCTTTCCGAGACGCTGCTGTTCGGAAGCGGCCGTCCCCTCGTTCTATTTCCCGCCACCAGCGTCTGCTCTCGCGTAGACACGATCGCCGTTGCCTGGGACGGCAGCGCCACCGCCGCGCGTGCCCTATCCTGCGCCCGCATTTTCTTCGAGCGGGCGACCAAGGTGCAGGTCATCTCGATCACCGACGACAAGCAGACCGACGAGGTGAACCGCGCCCTTCTCATCTCGTCTTTGAAGCACTCTGGATTGGATGTGGAAGACGTATCGATCCAGGCAGGTGGAGAGACCGCGACCGCGGCCATCCAATCGGCTGCGCTGGAACGAAAAGCAGACCTCCTGGTTGCGGGCGGTTTCGGCCATTCCCGGCTTCGTGAATTCATCCTCGGCGGCGTTACTCGCGAATTGCTCGTCCACGCTGAGCTCCCGGTGCTTCTCGCCCATTAGAGGAACCGAAGAGCGTTGCGGATGACCGCCACGTCGACCGCCTCCTGAGGCAACACCCGCCGCCGGGCTGAAACTGACGAGGTCCTGAGGCAGCATGCGACGGATGAGATTGCCGATTTGATCGTCATGGGCGCATACAATCACGCTCGTTGGCGGCAGACGCTGTTCAAGGCGTGACGCACAACATGATAGGGCAAAGCAGCATGCCAGTTTTCCTGGCGCATTAACCGAGGGCGGAACATGACCGCGCCCCGTCCCTCTGCTTTGCGCCTTACCCCGACACCAGCGTCCCCCGGTTCCGATGCAAAATGTAAGCAGAAACCACGAAGATGAGCGCTGCGAAGAGGCGGTTGAGGATGTTCTTGTAGGCGCTGAGCCGCGTGGCGAGCAGCATGCCAAAAACGCCGCCGACAATGCCGCCGCCGATGAACTCGGCGGCAAGCCACCAGTCCACAAGGCCCGAACTGGCATAGTTCAGGGCGGTCGCCAGTCCGAACGCACCGACGGAGAGGAGAGATGTGCCAATCGCGTTGATCATCGGCATGCCCGTCGCCAGCATGAGGCCGGGCACGATCAGGAAGCCCCCGCCGATCCCGAAGAAACCGGATGCGGCGCCGGCGGCGAGTGCCACGGCCGCGGTGGCGAGGCACATCCTGAGGTCGACCGGGCGGCCGTCGACGGCCACCGCCTTCCGGGGTTTCAGCATCAGAGCGCCAACGACCACCATCACGATCCCGAAGAAAAAGATCAGGCGATCTCCGTCTATCGCCTTGCCGAGGCTGGAGCCGCCTACGGCGCCGGCGATGCCGAGTGCAGAGAAGACGGCCGCGCAGCGCCACCAAACGTGACCCTTGATCGCGTGGCTGGCAAAATTTGCGAATGCGTTCGCCGAAACAGCGAGCGCTCCCGTGCCGATGGCAATGTGCGGCTGGGCCACTCCCACCACATAGAGCAGAAGGGGCGTTGCCAAGATCGATCCGCCTCCACCCAGGAGACCGAGCATGAAGCCGACGAGTCCGCCGGAGCCGACTGCCGAAACGATAGGATAGTTCACGCCCGTCCGCCCCATACTCTGTCATACAAGGTCATCCCGCCCAGCATCGCGACGACGAACAGGATTGTCGGAGGAAGACCCATTGACAGGGATGCGACTGCCGGGCCTGGACAGAAGCCGCCGATCCCCCAGCCAAGGCCGAACAAGACGGAGCCGATAACCAGCGGCGCATCGATCCGGCGGCTCGCCGGCACATGGAAGCTGTCGTCAAAGGCTGGGTGCCGCATCCGCTTCATCACCTGCACGCCGATGGCCGCGACCGCAACTGCACCGCCGAGAACGAAGGCGAGGCTCGGATCCCAGGCGCCGAAGACGTCGAGGAAGCCCTGGATGCGGACGGGGTTCAGCATGCCGGACAAGGATAGCCCGAAGCCGAAGACGACGCCCGCGGCGAGCGCCGCGACGATTTGGTAGACTTTCCTGTTCATGACCCGACACCTCGCAAAATTGCGACGCCGATCACACCGGCGGTCAGGAACGTGGCGACCGCCACCATCGATCGTGTAGAAAGGCGGGCAAGCCCAAGCACGCCGTGTCCGCTGGTGCAGCCCGAGCCCATGCGTGAGCCGAAGCCGACAAGCAGTCCCGCCACGATGAGCAGCGGCCAGCCGGCGGTGATCTGCACGACCGGCCAGCCGCCGAACACGAGGAGATAGGTGAGCGGCCCGAGCATCAGCCCGAGCACAAAGGCAAGGTTGGTCGTCAAGCCGATCCCTTGCGCGAGACGCCCGACGATCCCGCTGATCCCGGCAATCCGGCCGTTGAGGAGCAGAAGCATGACGGCCGATGTCCCGATCAGCATGCCGCCGAGCAGAGATGGGAGATAGGCGCTCATTTTTCTTCCTTCACGCAGAAGATGTCATAGAGGGCGGCAACCAGTTGCGCGGCCTTTTCTTCCGTCAGACGGTAGAAGATCTGTTTCCCCACCCGCCGCGTTTCGACGATGCCGGAGCCGCGCAGTACCGTCAGGTGCTGCGACAGATGCGGCTGGTGGACGTCGACTTTCTCTTCAAGCTCCCCGACCGAATACTCGTCTTCCACCAGGGTGCAGACGACCATCAGACGCGCCGGATGGGACAGCGTCTTCAGAAGGTTCGCCACTTCGCCCGCGCGGAGAGAAAGCTCCGCAGGAGACAGCCCAGCCTTCATCATTGCCTTCAGATCGGCGGTCATCCCCATGCTGCTCCCTGTAACGCATCGAGCGGAAACTTGAGGTAGCGCTTGCCGTTGGCTTCCGGCTCCGGCAGGCGCCCACTGCGGATGTTTACCTGCAGGGCATGGAGGATGAGCTTCGGCATCGGCAGCGTCTTGTCGCGCTTCGTCCTCAGCGCCACGAATTCTTCTTCCGTCACAGCAAGATGCGGGTTGAACTTCTTCTGATCAGCGACGCTGCTTTCCCAGCGAGGTGCCCGCCCGTCTGGCTGGTAGTCGTGGCCGGTGAAGATCCGCATCTCATCCGGGAGCGTGAGGATGTCCTGTATCGACTTCCACAGGACGCGTGCGTCACCACCGGGGAAGTCGGCTCGTGCGGTCCCGCTGTCGGGCATGAAGAGCGTGTCGTGCACGAAAGCCGCATCGCCGATCACATAGGTGATGGAGGCGAGGGTGTGTCCCGGCGAGAACAGCACCTTGGCATCGATGGAGCCGACCTTGAAGGTCTCACCATGGGCGAACAGCCGGTCCCATTGCGAACCGTCGGTCGCGAGCTCTGGCCAGTTGTAAATGCCCTTCCACAGCTTCTGGACATCCACGACGCGCTCGCCGATGGCCGTTTTCGCCCCCGTCTTCTCCTTCAGATACTGCGCCGCCGAGAAGTGGTCGGCGTGCGGATGGGTGTCGAGGATCCACTCGACGCTCAGCCCCTGGTCGCGGACGTAGTCGAGGATGGCGTCGGCATTGATGGTCGCTGTCGCCCCTGACTTCTCGTCGAAGTCGAGCACAGGGTCGATGATGACGCACTCGCTGCTCGCGGGATCTGAAACCACGTACTGAACGCTCCAGGTACGCTTGTCGAAGAAGCCCTTTACCTGTGGACGGCGCGCGGCTTGCTTCTCAAGCCAGCGTGCGGCGGCGCTGGTGTCGTAGCCGCGGCTGCGTCCGAACTCGACGACCTCATCGGCAGACATGCGGCCGTCAAGGACCTCACCGATCAAGTAGAGGCTCAGCGAGCGAGTGCCGGTCTTGCAGTGGCCGAACACAGGCCCCTCGGATTCGTCGACCGCGCGCTGGAACGCACGCACGTCCGCCTCGGTGATCGTGCTGGCCGTGACCGGGATGAATGCATAGGACAGGCCGCAGTGCTTCGCTTCCTGGCTTTCCGCTTGCGTGCCGGGTTGTGCAGGATCCTCGTCTTCCGGTCGGTTGTTGATGAGTGTCTTGAATCCTTTGTCGCGGAGTGACTGGATGTCCTCAATGCTCGGCTGCGTCGAGACGGAAAGCTTCTCGGATATTGCTGTAATGGGCATGACTGGCTCCGTGCTTAATTATTATATGTTCTAATATAATATATATCGATATCTCATCAAGATCGGGCATGCAACTTTGTGCTTAGCCTGCGGCTCCCCGAAGAGGAGGAACCGCCATGGCCATGACAAAAAAACCGGGTCAGCGCGCCCAGACATCCGACGAGATCAACCGGCGACCTGCGCTGGCAGATGGAGGAGAGGCTCACATCCCGACCAGATAGAATCCAGGCTGACGGAGCTCGATCGGAAGTGGAACATCGAGCGGACGTTCGAGGCGAATGCTTTCACGTTGGTCTTCACGGAACAGTCCTGGCGGCCGCGTTGGATCGCCGGTGGCTGATCGCCACGGGGTCGTCGACCAGAATTGGCGCTACCTACGACCGTCCTGAATGATCGCTGACTGGCACAATAAGATTAGGCTCTTACGTGATAGGCAAGCGCACGCGCACTTCGACGCCCTCGCTTTTTCCTGAGCGGGGAGACACGACGTCGACAGCTGCTTCGACACGATCTGCGATCGCCTTGACGATGGCGAGTCCAAGCCCCGATCCATCAATCTTGACGTTGCCGCGCTCGAACTGGCGCATCAGGCGATCCATTGCCTCTGTAGGAAGCGTCGCTCCATCATTGGCAACACAAAGAACCCCTTCAGGTTCTAGAACCACTTCGACCGGGCTTCCTCGTGCTCCGTGCTTCAATGCGTTTTCGATGAGATTACGGGAGAGGATTCCGACCGCATCTGGATCGAGCGGCGATAGAACGGGCCCTTCCGGCATAGTCAGCTCAATTTGCCGCTCTCCGGCACGTTCGAAGTCCTCTACGATCATGCGGATCACCGTCCTCAGATCGGACGGTTCGTCGGCGCGCAGCCGACCGCCTTCGGCTCGGGCGAGTTGCATCAGCTTTTCCGACATGCGCATCAGCCGCTTGAGCGTGGCTTCGATCTCATTTGTGCGCTGTGCCGTCAGCCTTTCCTTCGTCTCGGAGCGGATGCGTTGCGCCTGCGCTATCGCGCCGGCAACCGGTGTGCGGAGTTCATGCGCCGCGTTTGCAGCAAAGGCCCGCTCCGCCTCGAACGCGGCCCTCAGGCGGTCGAGAAGCTGATTGATTCCGGCGGAAATCGGCCGCAGTTCACTTGGCAAGCCGCTGTCCGGCAAAGGTGACAGATCCTGCGCTCCCCGACGGGAAAGTCCCTGCCGAAGAGCACGGACCGGACGCAGAGAATAGCGGACCGCGAACAGGATCACCACAAGGCTCAGCGGAATGACAACCAGCAGCGGCAACAACAGCCCGAGCAGCATGCTCTGCGACAGTTCCCGACGACGATCCAGTGGTTCGGCCACAGCGATGACCAGGTTTCCGTTAGCGCTTGCCGCATAATAGAGTTGATGCGTCCTGGTGCGGGAAAACCCCTGTCTCTCGAACGGAGGAAAGATCGAGGCGTCCGCACCCGCCGAACCAAGCAGCACACGGCCTTGTCTGTCGCGCAGGATGAAGGTGACATCCTCGCCGTAGCGAGCCTTTCGTTCTTGTCGCGGATCACGCCCGACGTCGTCGTCCTCCTCATCATCAACGCTTTCACGTCTCTGGTGTCCTTCGCGCAGGTCATGTTGGGCGATCGGCAGGATGCGCTCGGCAGTCGCTTTCAACCCGTCGTTATAGACTTCTTCCATGTCTTGTCCGAGGCGGTGCGCGGTGGCTATGGCGGCCGCGAGCCACAATATGGTCACTGAAACACCGACCGCGACTGCCAGCCGCGCCTGAAGCGAAGACATCATCTTGATGGCCGTCCCAGCCGATAGCCTAGACCGCGCTCCGTCTCGATCACATGAGCCCCCAGCTTCTTGCGCAGCCGGCTCACATGAACCTCGATCGCATTGCTGCCGACTTCCTGATCGAACGAATAGAGCCGCTCCTCGAGTTGTGCCTTGGAAAGCAATTGGCCAGGACGCTGGACGAAAACCTCGAACAGCACCCATTCGCGCGCCGTCAGAGCGACCGGCTTGCCGTTAAGCCTGACGCTGCGGGCGGCTAGGTCGACCTCCAATGGTCCAAGCGTAACGATCGGGTTCGGGTTGCCCGTATAGCGACGCGCCACAGAACCGATACGTGCGGAAAGTTCGTCTAGGTCGAAGGGCTTGACCATATAATCGTCCGCGCCGGCGTTCAGCCCGGCAATTCGGTCGGAAACCTGATCCAGCGCAGTCAGTATGATCACGGGCGTCGCGTCTCCGCGCGCCCTCAGGCCCTTGAGGAAGGGAATGCCGAGGCCGTCCGGCAACATCAGGTCGAGCAGTACGAGATCGTAGGCGGCCGAGCAGAACGCATCTCGCGCCTCGTCGAGGCGGCTCATCCAATCGACGGAATGACCGTCCGCGGCGATCTGGTCACGAATAGCCGTCCCCAGTGCCCTATCGTCCTCTATCAGCAGAACCCTCATGCAGGAATTCTCCCTTCGCCCTCTCTGTAGTCCATCCGCCAGCTTACCGGAAGCTGAAGCAAGATCTTGGCGTCCGTCAGGTGGCGGTCAGTCTGCGGCCTGAATTATCGGTTCGACACCGAGAGGAAACGATGATGAAGACCGGCATCCCCGTGACGCTCGATGTCGTCGGAATCGAGGAACCCACGATCACGTGGTGATCCCTCGCTCTCGCCAATTCTCAAAGGAGACACACGCATGAAACACCGCAAGCTCCTTCTTACCGCGATTGTCGCTACCGGCATTCTCGCCGCCTTCGCCGGTATGGCCCTACCGCTTAATCCATTGAGGCTCAGTGGTACCGACGTCGTGAAAGCGGATTATCGCGAACATGAGAGCAAAGGCCACAGCGAGGAACAACGCCGGCGTGAACACGAGGATGACCGCTACGCTGCCAACGGCTGTGGCGGCCGAAGTGATGACGACGATGATGACGATGGCAAGGCTGGGTGCGACGCTCGCAATCCCCCCATGCAAGAGAAAGCGAATCCCCCGAGCAACAGCCTGTTTACGCCCGGCAGCAAGCCGCGCGCCCAGATGAACTGACCGCACCCGGAAAGGAGATAAACAATGAGGATGAAGTCGTATTTGGCCACGCTGGCCGTCACGACGGCGTTGACAGTACCCTGTCTGGCGCTCGCAACCGAAGTGACCTTCACCACCAGCATGCGCAACTATGGTGGAGACGGAGCCTATCTTGCCTACTACGTGACCGACGCGCAGGGAAAATATGCCGGCAGCTTGTGGATGGCAGGAGGCAAGGCGCGCTACCACGAGCATCTGAGCGGCTGGTATCGGGCCACAGGCGGCGACACAGGCGAAATCAACGGCATCACCGGAGCCAGCGTCGGGGCCGGCCGCTCGCTCAAGATCACACTTGACCTCGCCGATACCCTCTTTGATGCCGGCTATAAGCTGCACATCGATTCCGCCGTCGAAGACATGCGCGACAGCCCCAACGAAATCGTCGTGCCGCTAACCTCGGCCGGATCGGGTCAGGCGGCTAAAGGTAGTCACTACATCGCCGACTTCATCTATACGCGTTAATCTGCAAGGAAATTGCCATGATCCGGTCACTCCACCGCTGGTTCGGGCTGGTCGCCGCTGTGCTTATCGCCGTCATCGCCCTGAGCGGTACGGCACTCTCCATCTTCCCGGCCATTGAGGGGCTCACCACCCCTGTCACTCAAGACATCAGTGTCGCGGAACTCGCGGCACGGATCCAGACAACGGAACCCTCAGTAGAGCTGATCAGGCGCGCGCCATCCGGCCGGATCACGGCACACTATTTCGACGGCGACCAGCCGGCGTCTTCCATCATCGACCCGGCGACCGGCTCGCCCGCTGGCAGCGCCGACACGTCGACCGTCGAGCGTTGGCTCATCGAGCTTCATCGCGCGCTGCTCCTCGACGATAGTGGCCGTCTCATCGTCGCTAGCGGCGCGGCATCCCTGCTGACGCTGACCCTGTCCGGCCTATTCCTGCTGGCGCGCCGTGCCGGCGGCTGGCGCCATATGCTGAAGCCTGCAAAAGGCACGGGCGACAGACGCTTCCATGCCGTCATCTCGCGGATTGCGCTGCCCGGCCTGCTCCTGTCATCGCTAAGCGCACTCTGGATGACCGCCTCAACATTCGGCTATCTGCCGGAGGGGGCCGGCGCTCCGCCCTTCCCATCGCAGGTCAGTGGCGCCATCGGTGCTCAGATCGCCTCCATAACCCTACTGCAGGAGACCCCGGTCGAAACATTTCGCTCCCTCAGCTTTCCGGCTGCCGGCGATGCAAGCGACGTATTTACCCTCAAGACGGCTGCCGGCGAAGGCTATATCGACCAGGGTAGCGGCGAACTGCTCGCCTGGAAGGATTCAAACTGGGTCAATCGCCTGACCGACCTCCTCGCCATGCTGCATACCGGTCAGGGAATGGCGTGGCTCGGCCTGCTTCTCGGTGTTTCCGCACTTGCCGTTCCTGTCCTCAGTTGGACCGGTCTCGCCGTCTGGTTCAGGGGGCGTGGCGAGAAGAAAGGCAGTTCCGTTTCCGCAGACGAGGCCGACACCATAATCCTCGTCGGCAGCGAGGGCGGGACGACCTGGGGCTTTGCCGAAACCCTGAGAAAATCGCTCGCGGCGCATGGCATGCATGTCCATGTCGGTCCAATGTCGAGCTTCCAACCCGCACGCTGGCCCATCGCGCAACGGCTCATCCTTCTTGCCGCAACCTATGGCGACGCCGAAGCCCCGGCGTCCGCGCAAGGTTTTCTGGAACGCTTTCGGCGCACGCCTGCAGAGAAGGGGCTTTCGCTTGCCGTTCTCGGCTTCGGCGACCGGAGCTTCCCTGCCTATTGCGGTTTCGCGGCCGACATCGCGCGGCTGGCGGAAGAGAAGGGCTGGGATAGGCTGCTGCCTTACGACACCGTGGACCGTCAGTCGTCGCCGGATTTTGCTCGCTGGGGCCGTGATCTCGCGGAGATGCTCGGGCTCACCTTCGAACTCGATCACCGGCCCACCAGACCCAAGACCTGGGAGCTTTCACTGGTCTCGCGACGCGACTATGGCGCAAGCGTTCAGGCCACGACTGTGATCCTGCGCTTCACTCCGCCGATGCCGTCCGTCTGGCAGCGTCTGGCCGGCAACGCATTTCCGCGGTTCGAAGCCGGCGACCTGGTCGGCATCCTGCCGGAAGGTTCGGAAGTGCCGCGCTTCTACTCGATCGCTTCGGGCACGAAGGACGGGTTCCTCGAAATCTGCGTCCGCAAGCAGCCGGGCGGCCTCTGCTCCGGACAACTGACAGCTCTGGAACCCGGGCAGACGGTGACGGCCTTCGTTCGCTCCAATCCGAGCTTTCGGCCTTTACACAGCGGCAGGCCCGTCATCCTGATCGGCGCAGGCACCGGTATCGGACCTCTTGCGGGATTCGCCCGCGCGAATAGGGCCCGCCACCCCATGTATCTTTATTTCGGAACACGTCATCCGGCGAGCGATGCTCTCTATGCGGAGGAATTGTCGGACTGGAGGCAGGACGGCCGGCTGGCAGGCGTCTCCACCGCTTTCTCGCGCACCGCAAATCCGGCCTACGTCCAGGACATCTTGCGCAAGGATGCCGCTAAGATCGGTAGACTCATCGCGGCAGGCAGCCAGATCCTCGTCTGCGGCGGCCGTGACATGGCGGCGGGTGTGGCCGCCGCTCTCTCTGAAATCCTAATTCCGCAGGGCGTAAGTCTTGCAGCACTCAAGGCAGAGGGCCGTTATGCCGAAGACGTTTACTGATCTCGCCCGCCATGCCCTGAACGGTCCCACCATGGGCACACGCTGGTCTGCCCTCTTCCACATGCCAGACGGCTTTGAAACCGCTGGGGTCTACGCCGCGATGGCGGGTGCCGTCGCAGAGGTCGATCGGCAGATGTCCACCTGGAAGCCCGAAAGCGATCTCAATCGCCTGAACGCGGCCCGTCCTGGCGAATGGGTCGCCCTTCCCGAGCAATTGGTGAAGGTGCTTCAGGCAGGCCTTGCCGTCGGCGTGGCTTCAGGCGGAGCCTTCGATATCGGCATAGGCGATGCCGTCGCCGCGTGGGGATTCGGCGTTGGAGAAGCCGACGCACAGGCAATAAAGGCTGCTCGCCGCTTACGCCGTAACCCGGCTCATGACATCCTGGAGCTCGACGCAGCTAACGGGCGGGTGCGAAAGCATGCCGACATGCGCTTCGACTTAAACGGCATCGCCAAGGGCTACGGTGTCGATCGGCTGGCGGAAGCCGCCGCTCTGCACGGCATAGAAGCGGGCCTTTTTGCCATTGACGGCGAGCTACGCGCCCGCGGCGCGCAGCCTGACGGCACGGGCTGGGCGGTTGCGGTCGAGAAACCTCATCGTCATCAACGCGCGCCGCATTCCATCATCGAACTTGAGGATGCGGCCGTCGCAACCTCCGGGGATTATCGCCATTGGGTGGATGTCGGCGGACACCGCCTCTCCCACACCATCGATCCATGCCGCGGCATGCCGCTTGAGGATTCGCCCGCCTCGGCGACCGTGATCGCTCACGATTGCATGAGTGCGGACGCTTGGGCGACGGCAATGATGGTTCTTGGCGAGCACAGAGGGCTGAAATTGGCGAAGAGGCTGGGCCTCTCCGTGGTCTTCCTGTTTCACGGCCGTGAGGGCGGGGCAGGAGGTGGCGTGTTCGCCAGTTGCTGAATGCGCATGCCCACCCGAAAGATTGCTGCTCGCGGATAGCGGTATCTTACATCCTGCGATAGCGAATTGAACGAGACGTTCCGCGAAATCAATTGCCGGTCACGCACGTGAACCGAGGCTCAAAGTGGTATCCACGGTGCTCCGCGACGGTGTCCCGAGCCTGAGGGAGAGGCGCCCGAATCCTCGTGTCGAAGATGATCGTCAGCGACAATGGCAGCGAGTTCACCAGCAACGCGATCCTGCAGCGGAGGCGCAATTCGCGGTCGGCGAGGACCACGATGTCCCGCCTCATCTGAACTTGATATCACCCGCTTTCTGGGAAACGCGGACGTTCCAATCCCGTAGAGCATCGCACGCCTCTGCTCGCGTGGGTGCGCCGATGCGTCCGCCGAACACCTGGCATTTGAGAGCCGCCGCCATCGATGACAATCGCATCGCCTCTTCGATCGGCAGGCCTTCTGCGATTGCCAGCGCGAAGGCGCCGTGGAAGATGTCACCGGCCGCAAGCGTGTCGATGGTTCTCACTTTCGGCGCGGCGAGGTGACGGATGTCGCCGCTTGGGTCGTCGAACCACAGGGACCCGTTTTCGCCAGCCGTAACGCTGATGAAGGCATGTTCGAATTTCCGCTTTAGCAGGCCGACGGTCTCGACGAGATCCGCCGTCCCGGCAAGCCGCTCGGCCGCAGGCTGTGAAAACACGATGTGGCTGGCGGCCGGCGCCAGCATCTCGATGACGCCCTCGCCGGCAACGTCGCCGTCCAGTATGGCGGGTTTGCCCGCCTTGCCAGCTGCGATCAGCGCCCGCAGTGCAAGCTTCGGCCATCGGACATCGACAAGCACCGCATCGAAAGCAGACATCTCCTGCTCGGTGACCAGCCTCACTGTATTGTGGAGCCGCTCGTCGTAGAAAGGCACGATCAGGCGTTCGCCTTGATCATCGATGAGGATCGTCGAGACGGCCGAGCGGGCGCCCTGCACAACCGTCATGCCGCTCGTGTCTATGCCGTCATTCCCGAGGTCGGAAAGGATGCGTTCGCCCGTCGTATCGTTGCCAACCGCGCCCCAGAGGCTGGCATAGCCGCCAAGCCGGGCGACTGCGAATGCCGCACTCGACGCCATGCCTTCGGCGACCTGCAGCATCCCATAGGGCAAGATCTTGCCCTGGCCCGTGGGCAATGAGCGAACGCGGAACAGGGTGTCGAGCACCGCCGCGCCGATGCAGAGCACGCGGCGTGGCGGACCTGGCGGCGGGCCGAAGGCAGAGGAAGTCATCGGCGGTCGTCTCACATGCTCACTTGACGGCGCCTGCCGTCAGACCGGCGACGATCTGCCGTTGCGCAAACACGGTCAGGATCAGCACCGGCAAGGTGACGATCAGCGCGGCTGCCGCGAGCGGTCCCCAACTGACCTGTTCGAAAGACAGCATATTGTAGACGGCGACCGGCAGCGTGCGTGTCTCGCGGCTCGCGAGCACGATGCCGAAGACGAAATTGTTCCAGGAGAAGATCACCGACAGGATGAAGGCGACGACGATGCCGGGCCTCGCAATCGGCAGGGCGACCAGGCGGAAAACCTGCCAGGGCGTCGCGCCGTCGATGCTTGCCGCCTCCTCCAGCTCCATCGGCGTCGTCTCGAAATAGCCGATCATGATCCATACGACGATCGGCACGGTGACGACGAGATGGATGATGATCTGCGGCATCAGCGTACCGAGCAGATTCAGCCATTGGAACAGCAGGAAGAGCGGAATGAGAAAGGACAGGCCCGGCGTCATGCGCGCGATCATGATGACCATCGCCGACTTCTCCGCCTTCAGACGCGCGATGCCGTATCCGGCCGGCACGCCGATCAACAGCGCCAGAAGCGTAGCGGCACCCGTCACCAGCAGTGAATTCCAGAGATAGAGGAAGAAGTTGTTCTCCTCGAAGACCTTCACATAGTTCGACCAGGCGAAACGTTCCGGGATGAAGATCGGCGGATAGGCGCCGTTGTCGATCTCATATTTCAGCGACAGCGAGATCATCCAGAGGAAGAACAGCACGACCGGCGAGATCATCACCAGCGCGACGAACAGCAGTCCGATGCGGTCGAGCGTCTTGCGCTTCATCAGCGTGCCTCCCCGTCGGACCAGTTGACGCGCTGCCGGATCATCATCAGGACGATGGAGAGCAGCACGATGAGGATGAAGAAGACGACCGCCATGGCGGAGCCATAGCCGATGTCGTAATAGGCGAACGCCGTATTGTAGAGATAGATGTTAATCGTTTCCGATGCCGTTCCGGGACCGCCCTGGGTCATGGCATAGATGATGTCGAAGCTCTTCACCGCATCGATGCTGCGGATGATCACGGCGATCATCAGGAACGGCGCGATCATCGGCAGCGTCAGATAGCGGAATTTCTGCCAGACATTGGCGCCGTCGATCTCAGCGCTCTCGTAAGGTTCGCGCGGAACCGCGGCCAGGCCGCCGAGCACGATCAGCATGACGAGTGGCGTCCACTGCCAGCTTTCGACCAGGACCAGCGAGGGAATGACGCTGCGCTGATTGTAGATCCACTCCTGCGGGCCGATGCCGACGAAAGAGAGGAGATAGTTGAGCACGCCGAGTTGCGGATGGTACATCATCGTCCAGACGAGCGCGATGGCGACGGGCGTCGCCATCATCGGCATCACGAATATGCCTCGAATGAGGCCGCGCAGCGGGAATTGGGCATCGAAGATCAGCGCGGCGAGCGTCCCCAGGAAAAGGGGAACCACCACGGAAAGCGTCGTATAGAGCACCGTATGCCACAGTGACTCCCAGAAGCGCACGTCGGTGGCGAGTCTGATATAATTGTCCAGCCCCGCAAAGACCTGCGACTGGCCGAGCGTCCAGCTGTTGACGCTCATCCACACCGTAAACACCCATGGAAAGACGATGACGGCTGAGATGACGATGAGCGCCGGGATGACGAATGGCCAGTAGTTGGGAGCAAACCGATCCGGTTTGCTCCTTCCTTTCGACGCCTTGGCCATAGCGGCCGTTTCGATGCCTGCCGAGGCCATTATCCCTCGCTTTTCGCCAGGACGGGTTCGAATTGTGCCGTCGCCGTCTTCAGTTCGGTTTCAGGATCGGCGCCGCCGATCATGTTGGTGAGACCGACGCCATAGATGTCGCGGAACTCGGTGACCGGAATGATGACCGGCAGGGCGAGCTGCGAGATCTTGCCGGAGCCGGCAACGGCATCCAGCCATGTGCCCGGCATCTTGACGCCTTCGCGGACCTTGGCGTCCTCAAGTACGGACTGGCGGAACGGAACGCCGGCACCGGCCTGCAGCAGGCGAGCGCCCATGTCGTGCGAAATCGCCCATTGGCAGAACAGGTAGGCGGCTTCCTTTTTCTGGCTTGCCGCGACCACACCGAGGCCGTCGCCGAACGTGCCTGCGGCTTGCGCCTTGGGTCCTTTCGGCATGATGCCGTAACCGACCTGGCCGACGACGCGCGACTTTTCCGGATTCTCGATCGGCGGGGCGAAACCGACGCCATCGAGCCACATGCCGATCTTGCCTTGCAGGAAGGCCGACTGCGCCTCGGCCCAGTTGAAGCCGGAGACGCCGGGAGGGGCGGTCTTGGTCATCAGCCTCTGGTAAAGCTTGGCCGCATCGATCGCTTCCGGTGACGTCGTGCGCAGCTTGCCGTCCGGGCCGAGCGGGCTCGAGCCATAACCGAGCAGCAGCGTCGTCCAGACCGGCGTGTTGGCGTTCTTCAGGCCTCGGGCGACGAAGCCGTAGGTGTTGGTCGACGGGTCGGTAAGCGCTTCGGCCGCACTTGCCAGTTCTTCGAAGCTCTGGGGATAGGCAAGCCCCTTCTTCTCGGACAGCGCCTTGTTCCAGTAGATGATCCAGTAATCGACCGAGAAGGGAAGGGAGCGCAGAACGCCGTCGCTATCCTTGGCGAAGGCGAGGCCTGCTTCGGCGAAGTCGCTTTCCGTGAGAGACGGTTCGGTCAGCGAGGCGTCCTTGAGGAAGCCGCTGATATCGGCAAGCCAGCCGCCTTTCTCGAACTGCCGCTTCTGGACGTGGTAGCTGAGGTGCACGACGTCGAAGCTCGGCTTGCCGGAGCTGAGCTCGATCGTCGTCTTCTGGCGCTGCTGCTGTTCGGGCGTTGCCTCGGCATTGACCTTGATGCCGGTGAGTTCCTCGAACTCGGACAGGTACTTGGTCAGGATTTCGCTACGCGGGCTCTTGACCAGATTGACCTCAAGCGTGGTTCCGGCAAAGCGCTTCCAGTCGACCGCGGCGGCGGCCGGGCGCATACCGAGCATGCTGCTCGCCCCGAGCGCGGCCGTACCCGCCAGAAATTCTCTGCGCGACGGATTGAAGAATGATGGCATGTGAGTCCTCCTCCTTTTGCGCCGGCGATCTCCTCACCTCCGGCTGCTTATTCCCGATTAGATCCTCAGCGCACGATCCCTTGCACCGTTGATGTGTGCGACAAGGCTGTTGACGGCGTCCTCCACCGACCGGCGCTCGATCGCCTCGAGCACCTTCAGGTGCTCGCCCATCACGGGTCCGACGTGACCGTCGATGCGAAACCGGTCCTGGCTGATCAGGCGCATCTTGATCGAGTTCACGCGGTAGGCGTTCGAGATGATGGTATTTCCAAGCGCATCGATAAAGGCGTCGTGCATGCCCCAGTCGACGGCCTGCGCGTGCAGCTCCAGTTCATGCGACGCGTTGCCGCTTCGAATGGCGTCGGCGATATCCCGGTGCTGTTTCAGGAGATTTGCGATCGTCTCGTCCGAGGCGGATTTGGTAAACAGCGCCACGGCCTCCTTCTCCAGGAAGACGCGCAGCTGGAACGCCTCGCGAATGAGGTTGAGATCGATGTGAGCGATCTGCAAACCTCGCTGCGGCACGGTCTTGATCAGCCCCTCCGCCTCAAGCCTCGGGATGAGCTCCCGGATGGCGCCAAGCGTCAGCCCGGTCAGCTCGACGAGCCGGCGCTGCGACACGAACTGGCCCGGACGCACGTCACGGGCCAGCAGGTGGCGCGTGAAACTTGCATAGGCCTTTTCCCGCAGTGTCGGCTGCTCTTCCGTTTCGTTCATCGCCTCCCCCGCAAACATGGCTGACCTATGCGGCTTTCGATTGAAAAAGACGGTCAAAAGCAAGGGCAAGCTGTGCCTGCGCTTCGCCGGATAATGAAACGAGCGGCGGACGAACCGCAACCCAAATCTCCTCCAAGGTCGTACGCGCGATCATCGTCTTCACGGCCGGAATGACTGGGTGTTTCAGCAATTCAAGGACGAAATCGGCAACGCGAGTATCGTCCCTGCCCTCTTCGGCCACCGGCTTGAGTTCGCGGGGCACAAAATTCGCCATGCCCGATATGGCGCCCTGGCCGCCAAGCCGCACGGCCCTTGCGAGGTGCCGCTCGTCCCCGACCAGGATGATGAGATCACTATGCGCTTTAAGAAGCGCCTCCGTATAGGGCCAGTCGCCGGAGGAATCCTTGACGCCTGTGACGATATGGGGAAAGGCGGTCCGCAGTCGGCCGATCAGCGACACGCTCAGCGGCACCATGGTCACGGAGGGAAGATTGTAGACGATGATATCGCGGGCCTTGTCGCCCAACAGGGCGAATACGGCTGAGAACCACTGGAAGACGCCGTCGTCGCTGACGTTCTTGAAATAGGACGGCGGGGCAAGAAGGATGTTGCGGGCGCCCAGGGAAAGAGCCTGACCGGCCTGCATCGCCGCATCCTCTGCGGCATCGACCAACACGCCGACGATGATGTTGCCCGGTGCGATGCCGGCATCGAGAAAGGCTGCCACTATGCGTTCCCGTTCGCCATTCCCGATGGAAGACCCCTCACCTGTCGTCCCGAACAGCGTCACGCTGGAGCACCCGGCGGCAAGACAGCGCCGCGCTTGCGCGATCATCGCCTCGATCGCAATATTGCCATCGCTATCGAACGGCGTGGCGAGAGCGACGGAGAGCCCGAATCTTGATGCCAACTTTGTTCCTCCCGGCTAATGAGTCAAGTGTAGCGGACTGACATGTTAGTTGTAAAGAGTTGATCGTATCGGTCGTGGCGGAGGCTCTCTTGGCACAATATTGCCAGTGGCTGTAAAGCAGACGAAACTCGTTTCTCTGGAAAGTACGGCTTTAGTAGCAAAAACGGCCAATGGTGGGGCCTGCCTTTAATGACGACAGATGAAAGCTTTCGTCACGTCGACAAATGTGCTACTGAGTAGCAAACTCGGCTCGATGGAGATAAACCGATGAGTGTCAAGTCGTCGATCTCGCTGACCGACCAGCAGGACGCGTTTGCCCGGTCGCTGGTGGAGAGCGGCCGGTATTCCAGCATGAGTTCCGTTCTTCAGCAGGGCCTAGAGCTTCTCCGCGTAAAGACGGAAAGCGAGACCGTCGAAACGGCAGCGCTTCGCGAATTAATCCAGCGGCGTTTGAACGGCCCGAGGATTTCCACGACGGAAATGGAAAGCCGCGTCGAGACAATGATCGACCGGAAGCGGCGGGCTGATCGTGTGGACCCTTGAATATTCCGAGGATGTCGAACGCGATTTTGAGTTGATTTTTGATCATCTCTTCGACTCCTATGTCGAACTCGGAGACTCGCCTGACGAGGCTTTGGAGCGTACCGCTGAACGAATCCGTAAATCGCGTGTCGAAATCGACCGTCTCGTCGATACGCCTTATATCGGGACATTGCGCCCCGACATTTACCCTGGCATCCGTTTTCTTCGGAGGGACAAGACGGCGGTCTGGTTCTTGCCCGTAGAAAATAATCGCAAGATCGTTATTGCTGCGATTTTCTACGGTGCTCAGGACCATATCAGACATATGCTTGCGCGTATGCTGGCGAGATAAGGTTGAAGGGTTCAGATCACTCCTTCACCGCGCCTGTCATCGAAGACACATAATAGTCGACGAAGAACGAATAGAGGATAGCGACCGGCAGCGAGCCGAAAAGCGCACCCGCCATCAGCGATCCCCATTCGAAGACGTCGCCGCGCACCAGTTCGGTCAGGACGCCGACCGGAATGGTCTTGTTCTCAGAGGACTGGATGAATGTCAGCGCGTAGATGAACTCGTTCCAGGAGAGCGTGAAGGCGAAGATGCCGGCCGAGATCAGGCCCGGCACGGCAAGCGGCAGGATGATCTTGACCAGGATCTGCCAGCGGTTGGCACCGTCCACCAGCGCGCTTTCCTCGAGCTCGAACGGGATCGAGCGGAAATAGCCCATCAGCAGCCAGGTGCAGAAGGGAATGAGGAACGTCGGATAGGTGAAGATCAGCGCCAGCCGCGAATCGTAGATGCCGAGCTTGAAGACGATGAAGGCGAGCGGGATGAACAGGATCGACGGCGGAATAAGATAGGCGAGAAAGATGACGAGGCCGATCTGGCGCGAGCCGGTGAAGCGCACACGCTCGATCGCATAGGCGCCGAACACCGAGGCGACCAGCGACAGCGCCGTCGACCCCACGGCCACCAGCATCGTGTTCCACAGCCACCCGGGATAGGATGTCTCGAGGAAGAGGTACTTGATGTGGTCGAGCGTCGGCCCGACCACCCAGAAGGGGCTGTAATTGTTGTAGTCGGTCAGCTGTTCGTTCGGCTTCACGGCGGTGATCGCCATCCAGTAGAAGGGAAAGAGCAGCACGAAGACGAAGACGGCCATCGGCAGGTAGAGCATCGCCACGCGCCGCGGCAGGCGGTTCAGATAGCTCATGCCCTCGGCATTGTCGGTCAGGACCTCATCGGCGGGTTTGAGATTGGTCGACATGGTTTGCTCCTCAATCCTGTCCGCCCTGCTGCCATTTGCGGCGTTGCAGACCGAAGAAACTGAACATGATGGCGCCGAGCAGGAAGGGTATCATGGCGACGGCGATGGCCGCCCCCTCGCCGAGCTGCCCGCCCGGAATGCCGCGCTGGAAGGAGAGTGTGGCCATCAGATGCGTGGCGTTAACAGGCCCGCCCTTGGTCAGCACGTAGATCAGCTGGAAATCCGTGAAGGTGAAGAGCACTGAGAAGGTCATGACGACGGCGATGATCGGTGTCAGCATCGGCAGCGTCACATAGCGGAAGCGCTGCCAGCTCGTGGCGCCGTCGAGCGAGGCCGCCTCCTGCAGCGAGGCCGGAATGGTCTGCAGGCCGGCAAGCAGCGAGATCGCCACGAAGGGGATGCCGCGCCAGACATTGGCGACGATGACCGATATCCGCGCATTGGTGGGATCACCGAGGAAGTTGATCGGCGCGCTGATCAGCCCGAGCTTCATCAGCGACCACGAGATGATCGAGAACTGGGAATCGTAGATCCACCAGAAGGCCAGCGCCGAAAGCACCGTCGGCACCACCCACGGCAACAGCACGATCGCTCGAAAGAAGGATTTGAACGGAAGGTGCTGGTTCAGGAGCAGCGCCAGCCAGAGGCCGAGCGCGAATTTCAGCGCCGAGGCGATGACCGTGTAAAGAATGGTGTTGAAGACCGACAGCCAGAAAACCGCGTCATCGGCCAGGAACTCATAGTTCTCCAGGCCGACGAAGATGCCGTCCCGGCCGATCCGCGTGTCGGTAAAACCAAGCCAGACGCCGAGCCCCAGGGGATAGGTGAGAAAGCAAACAAGGAACACCGCAGCCGGCAGCATGAAGAGGAAGCCGAGCACGTTGTTGTTCTGCATCAGCGAGGGGCCGCGCTTATCCCCCGAGTTCAAGGTCGACATTGCTTATCTCCAGATTGCATTCAGTCCTTGAGGAGCTCGCGGCATGCCGGATACCAGGCATGCCGCATGTCCCGGCTCCGGATCAGACGCGGTAGTAGCGATTTGCCCGGCGCTCGGCTTCCTTCATCGCGTCCTCGGGCGACTTCTGGCCGGTGACGGCGGCGGCATACATGTCGACCAGCACGTAGTCCGCCATGGTCGCCGCCGAGGCGTAGCCGAGCGGGCCGGCATAACCGTTCGGGCGCAGTTTTTCCGAGGCGAGCGCATAGGGCGCGTGGACCGGGTCGGCAGTCCAGATCGGGTTCTTGGCGAAGGCCTTGAGCGGCTGGCAGCAATAGGCGCTGGAGCCCTGGATCCAGGCATTCATCTGATCGGCTTCCATCATGAACTTGATGTAGGCCTTGGCGGCTTCCGGATATTTGCTGTGCTTGAAGAGCAGGAGCGAGCTCGTCTGGAAAAGCTCGACGCTCTTGCCGACCGGTCCGATCGGGAAATTCGTCGTGCGGATGTCCTTGGCGATCTCGGCGAGCTTCGGATCGTTCTTGGCCGTGTAATAGACCGAGACGCCGTTGGCGATCAGCGATACCTGGCCGGCGAGGAAGGCGCGGTTGTTGTTGACATCCAGCCAGCTTTCCGTGCCCGGAATGAAGGTCGCGTAGAGTTCCTTGGCATAGTTGATCGAGGCGAGCGTTTCCGGGCTGTTGATCGTCACCATGCCGCTTTCGTCGACCATTTTGCCGCCATGGCTCCAGAGCAGCCAATGGGCATAGTTGTTGCCGTCGCCGACCGCCTTGCCGTGCGGGAAACCGGCGGGCGTGCCCTTTGCCTTCATCGCCTTGCAAAGCTCGAGGAAGCCTGCGGTATCGTTCGGGAATTCGTTGAAGCCGGCCGCCTTGACATGGCTGTCGCGATAGACCACGGCATTGCCGATCGTCGTCAGCGGCATGGCGATGAACTTGTCGTCACGGGTGGCGTAACCCTTCAGGCCGTCGTACCAGCCTTCGTACTTGTTGCCGAGATAGTTGCCGAGTTCCGTGAGATCGACCAGCTTGTCCGGATATTGATGCGCGTCGTCGAACCAGCACATGATGAGATCCGGACCGGAGCCGACATTGGCGGCAACGGCGGCTTTCGGACGGATGTCCTCCCAGCTCTCCTTGTCGATGCGCACTTCCACGCCGGTGGCTTCAGTGAACTTCTTGGTATTGGCAAGCCAGGCCTCCTCATCGCCCTTCACGAAAGGCGTCCAGCGCAGCAACCGCAGGCTGGCGCCGCTTTCCGGCGTGTAGGTCGGTTCGGCCTGCGCAAAGGACGGCTTGATGCCGAGACCTGCGACACCGGCAACGGCTGCCGATGCAGCAAGAAATTCACGTCTCTTGATCGTCATGAGATTCCTCCTCATTGAAACAGCGGGAGCAATTCTCCGGCATTCACCTCCCGCTTGGTGAACGGCGGCCTGGCATCCGCGATACGGAAAGCTTGTGCTCCCGTGGGGGCTCACCCCTCGAATGCTTGCGCTCCGGCGGAACGGGAGACTCCTCCTCTCCCCTTGTCCCGCCGGCGTCAGTCGGTCAATCGCATGCCGCCTTCGGCGTCGAAGAGATGGACATGCTTGGCGTCGATCGCCACCCGGATGGCTTCGCCCGGGCGGGCATCGACACGTTCGCGGAAGACGCAGCTGACATCGCTGCCGCCGAGGCGGACGGTCAGATGCGTCTCGTAGCCGGTCGGTTCGATCACCACGATCTCGGCCGGCAGTCCGTTGGGATCGAGCGAGATGTATTCGGGGCGCAGCCCGTAGACGAGGTCGCGGCCGATAGCGCTCGCCGGTGGATTGGCGACAGGCAGCCGCGTGCCGTTGGCGGCGACGAACTGGCTGGGATTCTCCGGATCGAGTCTGCCGTGGATCATGTTCATCGCCGGAGAGCCGATGAAGCCGCCGACAAAGAGATTGGCGGGGCGGTCGTAGAGCTCGAGCGGGCTGCCGATCTGCTCGACGATGCCGTCATGCATGACGACGATCTTGTCGGCCATCGTCATCGCCTCGATCTGATCATGGGTGACGTAGACGGTCGTCGTTTTCAGGCGCTGATGCAGTTCCTTGATCTCGGCGCGCATGGCGACGCGCAGTTTCGCATCGAGGTTGGACAGCGGCTCATCGAACAGGAAGACCTCCGGATTGCGCACGATGGCGCGGCCCATGGCGACGCGCTGGCGCTGACCGCCGGAAAGCTGGCGCGGATAACGGTCGAGCAACTTGTCGAGGCCGAGGATGCCAGCGGCATATTTCACCCGCTTTTCGGCCTCCGCCTTCGGCGATTTGTTGAGCATGAGCGAGAAGCCCATGTTCTGCTCCACCGTCATATGCGGGTAGAGCGCATAATTCTGGAACACCATGGCAATGTCGCGGTCCTTCGGCGGCAGCGTGTTGACCACGCGCCCGCCGATCTTGATCTCGCCGCCGGAAATGTTCTCGAGCCCTGCCAGCATCCTCAGAAGCGTGGACTTGCCGCAGCCCGAAGGGCCGACGAGGATGACGAATTCGCCGTCGGCGATATCGATGTCCACTCCCTTGATGACAGGATGCGCACCGAACGATTTCCGGACATCCGCGAATTGAACGTTTGCCATACTCCCTCCTCCCAGATCATGAGCACTGCATATAAGTCGTTTTCAGCCGGCGGCAGCCCGCCGATTCACCCCCGTCCGACAAAGGGCATTTTCGTCGCCATGACAGTCATGGTCAGTACATTGGCGCTGAGCGGCAGGCTGGCCATGTAGACGACCGCGTCGGCAATATGGGCCGGATCGATCGTCGCCTCCGCGGCGATGCTGCCGTTCGCCTGCAGCACGCCGGCCGCAATTTTCGTCGTCATGTCACTGGCGGCATTGCCAATATCGATCTGGCCGCAGGCGATGTCGAATTCGCGCCCGTCAAGGGCGGTGGATTTGGTCAGACCCGTGATGGCGTGCTTCGTGGCGGTGTAAGGCGCGGAATTCGGGCGCGGTGTCGTGGCCGAGACCGAGCCGTTGTTGATGATGCGCCCGCCGCGCGGGGTCTGGTTCTTCATCAGCCGGAAGGCCTGCTGGGTGCAGAGAAAGGCGCCGGTGAGATTGGCGGCGACGATGGCGCTCCACTGCTCGAAGGAAACCTCTTCGAGGGCCACGCCGGGCACGGTGACGCCGGCATTGTTGACCAGGAGGTCGAGCCGCCCGTATCTCTCCGAGATCGCATCGAACAGAGCCCGCACCGAAGCGGGGTCGCCGACATCGGCGGGAGCTGCGAAAAACTCGGCCCCCGTTTCGCTGCCTAGCTCACTCGCGGCCTTTTCAAGCACATCGGCCCGTCGTCCTGAAATCACGACCCTGTAGCCGGCAGCGCCGAGTCCCCTCGATATGGCGCGCCCGACGCCGGTGCCACCGCCAGTGACAAGCGCGATCCTTGCTTCTCCGCTCGCCGCTGTGCTCACGCAATCCTCCCGCCGAGTTCATCCTCGATATGCACCTGCAGAATTTCGTCGAAGCTCGTTTCCGCCGTAAAACCGAGCGCAGAAGCCCTCGTCGCATCGAACTGCGTCGGCCAGCCGGCGACAATGCGTTCGATCACCGGATCGGGCACGCGTTTGATGAGGGCGACCGCCTTGTCGCCGGCCACTCGGCGCAGTGCGTCAATCTCTTCGGAGACCAGCGCGGAAAGGCCCGGCATGGTCAGGTTGCGGCGCGCGCCGATCCTCGTCGTATCGATCGTCGCGGCATGGACGAAAAAGCCGACGGCCGCGCGCGGACTGGCAAACCAGTGCCGCACGCTGTCGCTGACCGGCAATACGGCTTCCCTGCCGACGAGCGGCTCGCGCAGAATGTTGGAGAAGAACCCGGAGGCCGCCTTGTTCGGTGCGCCGGGGCGCACGCAGATGGTCGGCAGCCGGATGCCAATGCCGTCGAAGATGCCACGGCGGGAATAATCGGCAAGCAGCAGTTCGGCAATCGCCTTCTGGGTGCCGTAGCTCGTCAGCGGCGTGGTGAAGAATTCGTCGGGAATGACCTCCGGAAACGGCGTGCCGAAGACGGCGATCGAAGAGGCGAAGACGACGCGCGGGACGTAGGTGGTCTTGAGGCCGAGCTGGCGGATTGCATCGAACAGGGCGCGCGTGCCGTCGAGATTGACCGCGTAGCCCTTGTCGAAATCCGCTTCGGCCTCACCCGATACGATGGCGGCCAGATGGAAGATCAGTTCCGGCTGGCCCTCGATCAGCCGGTCGGCCGCGCCGGCGCCGGCGAGATCCACCGTCAGCGCGGTGGTCACGGACCGGAGCGCTTCCGGCACCGGCGGCGGAAAAGCGTCTGCCAGGGTCAGCCGGGTGACAGGCCGGCCGAAAGTGAGCGGCTCACGCTCAATCCTCTCAACCAGCTTACGGCCAACCATGCCGGCGGCGCCCAGAATCATCACATGCATATCGGCTCTTCCTCCCGTCGGCCGGTGTATTCGATCAAGATCGCGCTGCGCGTCCTATGGTTCGTGCGCTCACTCCTGGCCAGTGTCACGGCGATCCGGGACCGGCCTGATCGGACTATGCCCGATCGAATTCAGATAGATTTGCAACCTGCGGGTCAAGTCCTTGACCGATCCGGAGGCACCAGCAATCGTACATGTGTCGGATATCAGACCCTCAGGTGCTCTGCCCGCTCAGCGCATCGGACATGATCCGAGACAGCGGTCTTGTCATTCGTCCGCATGGCTTCTCCTCCCGTTTCCGATAGCTGTTATCGATACCGGTATCGGTAACAACGCCCATTTTTGCGTTTCCTGTCAAGTAGTGAGTGTTTTCCTTTTTTTGAAAAAGGCCTATGAATTTGACGTTGCCCGCTGGCGAGGCAGTTCGACGATGGGGTCGGTGCAATGCATAAATCGACACTGGAAGAAGTTGCCGCTGCGGCCGGCGTCAGCAAGATGACGGCATCGCGCGCTCTTCGCGGCGCCGCCGACGTCTCCAAGGAGACCCGCGAAAAAGTGCTTGAGCAGGCCGAGCGGTTAAATTACGTCGGCAACCGGCTGGCGCTCTCACTGTCGTCGCAGCGCACCAATCTTGTCGCCGTCGTCGTTCCCAGCATGTCCAACATCGTCTTTCCCGAAATGCTGGCGGGCATTTCGGCCGGGCTGCGAGGATCAGGCATGCAGGCGGTGTTCGGCATCTCCGATTATGATATGGCGAAGGAGCGCGAGATCATTCGCGACATGCTCTCCTGGCGCCCTGCCGCCATCATCGTGACGGGTCTCGATCAGCCGGCAGAAACGGTGAGAATGCTGCAGAATGCCGCGATTCCCGTCATCCAACTGATGGACCTCGACGGTACCCCCATCGATTTCAACGTCGGTCTATCTCATGGCAAGGCCGGAGAAGAGATGGCAAAAGCGCTGTTGGCGGCCGGCCGGCGGCGGTTCGGGTATATCGGCAGCGCGATCGACAGGGATCTGCGCGCCGGCAAGCGGAAAGCCGGCTTCGAGAAAGTGCTGCGCGAGAGCGGCCTTTCTTTCGTGGACGAGCGGTTCAACGCCGCCTATTCCTCGGTGGCGCACGGCAAGCGGCTGTCGATGTCGATGCTCGCGGCGACGAGAGATCTCGACTGCATCTATTATTCCAACGACGACATGGCAACCGGCGGCGTCTTTGCGTGCCTGGAACTCGGCATTTCCAGCCCTGCGGAAATCCTGATCGCCGGATTCAATGGGCTGGATGTCGCCAGCGCCCTCCCCGTCAGGATCGCGACTTCGATTTCGCCACGGCGTCAGATGGGCGAAGTCGCTGCTGCGCTTCTGCTCGCTGCGAGCAGCGGCGACGGAAGTCAGATATCCGAAAAAATTATCGCCTTCACTCCCGAGATCACCGGGGTCGATTGAGGCTTTTGCAGCCTCGGCTTGTCGAAGCAGAATCATGGCTGAGACTCCGGTTCACTGGTCTCGACCGAGCTGCGTAACGAGATCGGCAAGCATGGGGAGCTGGCCCTTGAGAATTTTGATCTCAGCTTCTGGGGTAGGAAACCATCCCGCGCGATCGACCTCGGGAAAAGCCTGGATGCGGCCCGATCGTGGTGGCCATTCGATCTGAAACTCCGAACTCCGCACCGTCTCGACATCAAGCGCTGCGTCCGCCTCCACCGACCAGACGACCACCACTTTTCCGCCGGGTTGGCGATATTCACCGAGCGGGGCGAAGCTTCCTTGAATTTCGACGCCGAGCTCCTCCTGCGCCTCCCGGATCGCTGCCGACAATTCGTCTTCGCCGGCTTCGATCAAACCTTTCGGAATAGACCATGCGCCCACGTCCTTCTTCGCCCAGAAGGGACCGCCGGGATGGACGAGCAGGACCTCCAGCCTCGTCTCGCAAAGGCGGTAGATGAGAAGCCCGGCGCTACGGACCGGCATCGACAACCCCCTCAATGATCATGGTCTTTCCTCGATGACAACTTTCCACGCGGTGGCGCGTTAGAGGTGACAGCCACACAGACGCGCGGAGAATATCATGCCCAAAGAATTTCGTTTCGACCTGCTTGCCAAGAGCGGCTATGTGGCGCGCGGCGTCGTATTCCTCCTTGTGGCGGGCCTCGCCCTCTTTTCCGGCGTCGCCGGGGGGAAGCCGGAAACGAAGTCGGCACTTTCGACGCTTCTCGCACAGCCCTTCGGCCGCGTCTGGGTTGGTCTCATCGGCATCGGACTTCTCGGTTTCGTCGCCTGGCGACTGGCGCAGTCGCTCGCCGACAGCGACGGCCATGGCCGCGACGCCAAGGCCATCGCCATCCGCACGGTTTTCTTCGGCAGCGCCGTCGTCTATCTCGGCCTTGCCGGTTATGCGCTGGGTCACGCACTCTTCAGCGGCGGCGGGAGCCAGCAATCTGGTGAGAAAGGGTTGGCAGAATGGATCATGTCGCAGCCGTTCGGCGCCTATCTTGCCGTAGCCGTCGGCCTCGGCTTCATCATCGGCGGGGTCGTGACGGCAGCCAAGGGCATCAGCAAGAAATTCGAGCGCTATCTCAGACTTGCGGACGTCAGCGGCGTGGTGACCTCGGTCTGCGTATACGGCCTCGTCGCCCGCGGCGTCGTCTTCGTGATCATCGGAATCTTCTTCGCCTATGCAGGGTTTCGCGTTGATCCTCAGCAGGCAGGCAGCATGGCGGACGCGCTCGAATGGGTGAGACAGCTTCCTTTCGGCTCGATCCTCTATATCGCCGTCGCAATCGGACTGGCGGCCTTCGGGATCTATAACCTCGTCGAAGCGCGCTATCGCGTCGTGCACAGCCCGTCCTTTGATGACGTCAAGCAATCGATCCCCACCCCTGGCCATTAGCAAACGGCTTCCCAAGCGGGCGGGCTGCGCCATCTCTGTCAAATGATCTACTTCACCGGCGATACCCATTTTGCAGATCCCCGCGTCCTTCGCATCGACCGACGCCCCTTTCCCGACATGACGTCGCATGACGTGACCCTGATCCGCAACTGGAACGAGATTATTGGTCCGCAGGACGACATCTGGCATCTCGGTGACTTCATGTCGTCTCGCGGCGGGGACTGTGATCAGCTCCTTTCGATGCTGAACGGGCGAAAGCACCTGATCATTGGGAATAATGATCCCGCGACGACGACGGCGGCGAGGGGATGGACAAGCATTCAGCACTACAGCGAGATGACGCTGGACGATCATCTGCTGATCCTGTGCCATTATCCGTTCCGCACCTGGAACAAGATGGGTAAGAAGTCGATCAATCTGCACGGACATTCCCACGGTCGCCTCAAGCCCCTGCCCCGCCAGTACGATGTGGGCGTCGATGCGCAGGGCCTCAGGCCGGTGTCGCTGCAAGCCCTGTTGTCAACGAAGGCGGGGTCATGATGCCGCTGAAGAGCGCTAAGCGACAGGACGAAATGACAGCCTGGTTTTCCTCGCTGGCGCCGGTCCAGCCGACCGAGATGCTCGGCCTGTGGCGAGGTGCGGGCATCCCATCGGATCACCCGCTCGACGGTGTTCTCGAGAACCTCGGCTGGTTCGGGAAGCGGTTTCACGTCGACATGCGCGCGGACGCCCTCCTCTTTCAGTGGCGGTCGGATCGGCTGGTGGCGATCGACCCCGGCATTTTTCCGATCAGCCTGGCCATCAAGGCGGCGCCGTTCGGCCGCACTCGGATCGCCCGGAACTGGTTCTCCTATCTGCAGAAGGCGCTCCGGGCGCGGGGTACGACCGCGTCGCTGAAGCTTCGGACCTTCGATAACCTCACCACAGCTGCTATGATCTACGACAGGCAGCCAATCGCCGACTATTTCCGCAGGACGGGAGACGACGAGGTCGCTGGTATGATGTTCGTCGACGGCGATGCCCGTCGTTATTTCTTCAAGCTCCGGAGAATCGATGCGGCGTCGAGGCGATGGAGTGAATGAGGCGAGAAAGCAGGCTGCCGCCGCAATGGTTGCACGAAGCCTGCGGCGGGGAACAATCTGCTCCGCTCAGGTGTTAGGCCATGCAACCCGGGGGGATCTCATGCGTGCTGCTCTGATCGCGACTTTGCTCTCGCTCTCCTGCCTGCCGGCCAAGGCAACAGCGTCGGAGGCTGGATTTCTACAGTCTTTGGGCGGGGACTGGAGCGGAACCGGAATGGTGCTGACCAAGATAGGCGGCCCGAATCTCAAAGTCTCCTGCACCCTTCGATCCGACGCAGGTACATCGGCCGTCTCGATGAGCGGGACGTGTCGCGGCCTTGCGGTTTTCACCAGAACCTTCTCCGCGACCGTAAAGGCCGCCGGAGAGCGTTATACCGGCAATTACGTGGGACCATCAGGACTGCCGTCGAAGCTTGCAGGGAATAGGAAAGGCGCCGCCCTCAACCTGCGGGTGACTTGGGCGCGGCTGATCAACGGAGACCGAGACGCAGTGCTACTGATCGAAAAAATCGGGCAGAACAGGCTTCGACTGCAGACTGTCGACAAAGACCCTGCTTCCGGCCAGCCGGTCATCACCAGCCGCATCGATTTGCAGCGGCCTTCCCTGGCGGAACGATAGTCGATCGGGCCGCTGGCCAGAGCGGAGTGACGACTCGATCGTCGCCTTCAGTGCTTCTTGGCGCGATGATCGCCGCGGTCGCCCTCTCCGGGCTTCGCATCATTTTTCGCCCGGCGTCGCTTGTCTGCCGAGAGCGAGCGGCTGACCTCGACCGACTCGGTAAAGCGACCCTGATCGTCGCGACGGACGTAGCGCTTGTCGGGGCCTGTATCGATGAGTTCGCGTTTGGACATGGTGGTCTCCTTGTTGAAGCAGGGAAAACGCGCGAGATTCCAAAAGGATGCATCGACCAGCACCATTTCCAGTCGCGCAGATGATGCCGTGGCTCGCAGCCCTACGCGGCCATGCTGACGAGCGCATTGGTAAGCTGCCTGGTATCATAGGGCTTGGAGAAGAAGACGCCGCGCTCGGGCAAAGCATCCGCCTCCGGCTGCTTCATGCCGGAGACGATGATGATTTCCACGGGCGGCCAGCGATCACGGACCGCCTTTGCCAGCATCAAGCCATTCATGCTTCCCGGCATGTCGATATCGGTAAACAGGATCCGTATGCCGGGCACTCTTTCGAAAAGCATGAGCGCCTCGTCGGCATTGCGTGCCTCGAGCGCCTCAAGGCCTGCCTCCTCGACGATGGCGACCGCCATCATCAGCAGCGGAGCTTCGTCCTCGACCACGACTACCTTGCTTTTCATGTCTGGCTCGTATGCTTTACGTCCGGGCTCAGAGGGTCAACTTCGCCTTTGGCAACCGGTTCCGCGATCGAAAATATTAGTTGGAAGACGAGGCCTTCGCTCCGGTAGTCCGCGCGGGATCGCGCCTGCGCCTTCGACGGGAAGGCACGTTCTATCAGCACCGAGCCGAAGCCTTTTTTCGTCGGCGTCGAGACCGGCGGTCCGCCGGCTTCCGTCCACAAAAGCAGGACGCGTCCATCCTCGTGCTTCCATTCGATGCTGACCGTTCCATTTTCGCTTCCGAGGCTTCCATATTTGGTTGCATTGGTCGCCAGCTCATGAATCACGAGCGAGAGCGGCAGGGCGGTGTCCGCCGGGAGAACCACATCCGGTCCGTCGAGGTGAATGCGCTCGGCTTGCGAGGCGACATGCGCTCGCAGGGCTGCGGAGAGGATATCCCGAATGGGCGAAGCCGACCCCTCCCGCGACAGGATGAGGTCATAGGTGCCGGCAAGGGCTGCGAGCCTCTCGGCGAAGGAACCGTATCTCTCCGGATCGGACCGCGAGAAGGTTTGTCTGGCAATCGCCTGCACGAGCGTAAAGCCATTCTTGACGCGATGCGCCAGTTCGCGGACGAGAAGGCTCCGCTCCTCCTCCGCCTGCTGATTTTGCCGCCTGCGCTCTTCGAGTTCGTCGAGCAGCCGATCGAAGGTTGCGCCGACGAGCCCCAGCTCGTCCGGTCCCGTCATGCCGGTCCGCGCCGTCGTCTGACCGCTGCGCCAGCTTTCCATCACATCGGCGATCCTCGAGATCGGTATCAGGATGAAGCGGTTACCGATAAAGATCGCGGCGACGAAGGCGAAAAGCGCACCGCCGATGATGGCGAGCGTATTCATCAGTGTCGCCCGGTCGATCGGGGCGAAGACCTCCGTTTTCGAGAAGCCGGCACTGACATAGAGGGGGTTGGAAGGCAAGGCTATCGGGCGATAACCGAGGATGCGCGCTGTTCCGTCCCGGCCGGTGGTCTCGATGACATCAGGCTGTTCGGCGTGGATCAGCCGTTGGTATTCCTCCACCAAGATCGTACCGACGAACTGTTCGGGAGAGGGAACGTGGGCAATAATCACTCCCTTGGCGTCGGCGATCGTCACCGCATTGCCGGGAGCAATACCGCGCTCGGTGATGCGATTCTGCAGCCAGTCCAGCCGGATTCCGCTGATGACGATGGCCTTGATGGTATCGCCTTCCATCAGTGGCATCGCGAGCGGCAGCACAGGGCGATCGGAAAGGCGGCTCTGCGTATAGGTGCCGACGACGAAGTCCTTGGTCTCCAGAGTCTGCCGGAAGTAATCGCGGTCGGAAAACATCACACCCTGTGGAAACGCCATGCTTCCGCAGATGGGATGCCCATCGAGGCCGGCGACGAAGATGGTGCGGATGTTGGGGATACTTTCGACAACCGATTTCAGTGCATCGTTGCAAGCTTGGACGTCGAGATGCCGGACGGAAGGCATGGCGGATACGGCGACGAGAAGGGCGTGCAGACCCTCGATAATCCGCTCGACTTCCGACGAGGCTTGCCTCGCCGCCTGCGCCGCGGAGGCACGCACTTCCTCGTTGCGCTGATGGCGAAGCGCGACTTCGTTGTAGACGAGCATCGCAACCACCGGCGCCAGCGCCGCGACCGCAACTGCAACCAGTTTGAGCCTCATCCTGCCCCCTCTCGGAAAAGAGTTGGTAGCATGATCGAGACGATCCGGCCCAGACCGCGCGCGCAATCTTGTTTACAAAATATCAACATACGAATCCCGATGCGAGTGCGTAAGCCTTGCCGAGCTTTGCATCGCGGCTAGTTAAATCAGAGATGAGTGATGCCAAAAGCACTTCCTCTGAAATCTCTGCAGCCGGGTCTGTGCCGCCACGGCCGTTGACCGGCGCAATGGTGGATGAGGTCGAACGTCTTTTATCGGGCCGAACCCGCGATATCCGCCTGACGGGCGAACTGCGCCGCCGTTTTGAGGAAAGGCTGTGGCGGCAAACGGCGAAGGTCATCCGCTCCTGGATGATTTGGGTCGCATTTGTCGATGTTCTAACGCTGGCGCTGAACGCCCTCCTGCTTCCCCGGCAGATCGTTCTGTCGATGATTGCGCCCGCCTGCGTTTTGCCGCCGGCAGCAATCTTCACCGCGGTCGTCTGGAACAAGCCGCGGCCGGCGGCCGTTCAGCGGGCGTCGCTGCTTGTGGGAATGTCCCTCATTCTCCTCTCGGTCGGGCTCGTCGGCGTTTTTGCCGGCGGCGAATTTTACGAGCGGCATTTGAGCATCATGTTGTTCGTCGCGACGAGCGCAATCACCATCTTCAGCGTGCCGCTGGCCTGGACGACCGCAATCGCCTGTTATGCCCTTTGTCTCTACTTCATCCTTCAATGGCACAACCCGCTTTTGGAAGCGGGCAGCGTCGTCGCCGCGACCCTTTTCTTTTCCTGTGGGATCATCGCGACGGTGGTCGCCAGGCGAACGATGAACATCCTGGCGCAGAAGACATTTCTCCTGGACTGCAGGGATCAGCGCCGCGTCGCGGAGCTTGCCGATGCGAACGCCCGATTGGAGCGGCTGGCCAGAACCGATCCGTTGACCGGAATCGCCAATCGCCGTTGGATGATGGAAACGCTCGAGGGCCTGTGGCGCAACGGCCGCGAAACCGGCGTCGTCGCGGCCATGCTGATGTGCGACATCGATCACTTCAAAGCCCTGAACGATCGGCTTGGCCACAGCGAAGGCGATCGCTGCCTCGTCAAGGTTGCCGGCATCATCCAGAGCTGCGTGCGCGCCGATCGCGATCTCGTCTCGCGACATGGCGGCGAGGAGTTTCTCATCGTGCTTCCGGATGTCGATGAAGAAGAGGCCGTCGCAGTCGCCAGGCGAATACGCGAGAGCGTGGAAGCGGCCGCCCTGCCGAACCCGGCCTCCAGCGTTGGGCCCTCGGTGACGCTGAGCGTCGGCGTGGCGTTCAAGTCGGCTGTCGACACGGATGTTTCGTTGGCCAGCCTCCAGCACGAAGCCGACATGGCGCTTTATCGCGCCAAGGAAGCCGGACGCAACCAGGTCTCGATCTTTCGTCGTCCGCCTGCTGTCGGGCAGGCCGCCGCACGACGCCAAGGGTAGCGGATAGGCAGATCGATCAGAGCTCCTTCTCCCGAACAATCATCCAGCCCGCAGCCGACATAATCGACGATCGCGGGAAGGCGGGTCTATGGCCACTCGGGTGATCGAGATCATCGGATCACCAGGATCAATACCATTGCGAAGGCGCAGATGAAGCCGGTGATGCTCAAGCCGAGCGTCAAATATTCGGCTGCCTTTTGCCCGTGAGGGCCAAGCTCCACGTTTCCAAGCACCGCCGCGAAGCCTCCGGCTAACCAGCTCGCCAACGTCAATATGCCGAGGAGAAGCGCCCAATGTGTTGCTGTGTCCATCGTCTTGCTCCCGTTACGGCTAGTTTTCCTCGCAAGGGAAACGCTCCTGCGCGTCTGATCAGTAACCACGTAGCCGCCGTTTTGTTTCCGTGCGGTATCTGCATTTCGTCCAAAGCCGCCAACCAGTTCTTCGGCCAGACAGCGATCGTCTCAAAACCACGCCCGTTGATCGCCAGCGGCCGAGAAACGAAATTTCGCCCCCCAGGCGTCAGGCCTCCTCCGGCTAGCTGATGCGGTCAAGCGCGGAAAACTGGCCCGCGTTCAACGTAGACATGGGAATTCTCCTGGGTGAGATCCGATAGGTGCGACCCGGCGCCCAACGCGCCGGGTCGCTGTGTTAGGCTGTCTTCAGGGCCGGAACCGCGCGACGGTCGAGAGCGCTGCTCCACATGGTCAGCAACAGAGCGATGACAACCAGGATGGCACCAACCCAAGGGGTCGCACCTAGCCCAAGCGGGGATTCCACGACCAGACCGCCCAGCCATGCGCCGATCGCGATGCCCAGGTTGAAGGCGGCAATATTGAGAGCCGATGCGACATCCACGGCACCCGGACGGTGTTCTTTGGCCAGTTTGACGACATAGAGCTGGAGGCCCGGCACGTTGCCGAACTGAAGGAACCCGAGCGCAGCAAGGGTGACGATCGCCAGAACCGGCGAGGCCGCGGTAAAGGTCAAGATGACAAGGACAATGGCCTGCAAGATGAACAGACCGATCAATGCCTTGACCGGGTTAAGGTTGGCGATCCTGCCGCCGGCAATGTTGCCGATTGCGATTGCGATGCCGTAGAGAACCAGAATAAGGCTGACGCTCTCCTCGGAGAAGCCGGTGATTTCCTGCAGGATTGGCGCCAGGAAGGTGAAGGCGACGAAGGTGCCGCCGTAGCCAAGCGCTGTCATTGCGAAGACGATCAGCAGACGGCCGGAGCCAAGAACGCGAAGCTGATCGAGCAGGCTTGCCGGCGGCGCCTTTTTGAGCGTGTGCGGCAATAGGGCTGCAATGGCGAGGAAGGCGATGACGCCGAGTGCGGCAACGGCCCAGAAGGTCGCGCGCCAACCGAGGATCTGGCCAATATAGGTGCCGAGTGGCACGCCGGTGACGATGGCAACTGTCAGGCCCATGAACATCATGGCAATGGCCGAAGCGCGGCGGTTCTCCTGCACGAGATCGGCGGCAATGGTCGAGCCGACCGAGAAGAACACGCCATGGGCGAAGGCGGCGATCACCCGGGCCACAAGCAGCAGATCGTAGCCCGGCGACAACGCCGCGATTGTATTGCCAACGATGAACAAGGCCATCAGGCCGAGCAGCAACGGCTTTCTCTCGATTTTGCCGGTGAGCGCCGTCAGGATCGGCGCGCCAAAGGTGACGCCGAGCGCATAGACGCTGACGATAAGCCCGGCAAGCGGCAGGGTAATGTTGAGGTCTGTGGCAACGGTCGGCAAAAGACCGACAATCACGAATTCTGTGGTACCGATCGCATAGGCCGCGATCGTCAAGGCGAAGATTGCTAAAGGCATAATAAATTCCTCTCCGCTCGCCGTTAAGGTGGCGGTTGCAAAGACAGCAGCGCTGTCAGACGAAGTTGTTGACCGCAATATGATTGAAGGGGACTCTCGTGATAATTGGCACTATTGAACAATCAGATTTGAATTGAATTCACAGGACAGAACGATGGATAATCGCGCTGGTGAAATGGAAGTATTTGTAAGTGCGGCGGAATTGCAGAGTTTTTCGGCGGCCGGACGGCGCCTGAAGCTTTCGCCCTCGGCGGTGAGCAAGCTTGTCACCAGAATTGAGGACCGGCTCGGGACCCGACTGCTCGTCCGCTCAACCCGCACGATGACGCTCACGCCGGAAGGCGAAATTTATCTGGAGAGAGCCCGGCGAATCCTGGGCGACATTGCGGAGACTGAACGGATCGTCGCGTCTGGCGGAAAAATGGCGCCGCGAGGGATCCTCAGGGTCAATGCCTCCGTTGGCTTTGGCGAACGCTATCTCCTCCCGCTCGTCCCGAAGTTCCTCAAACTCTATTCCGAAGTGCAACTCGACATATCACTTACGGACGGCGTCATTGGCTTGATCGAAGAGCGGACCGATATTGCGATCCGCTCCGGCCCCATGGAAGATTCGTCACTGAAAGCCCGAAAACTCCTTGAGAGCCGGCGCGTCATTGTTGCATCTCACGCCTATCTGGATGCCCATGGCAGACCAAAGACACCGGCCGATCTCGCTGGCCACAATTGCCTGACTTTCAATTTCCGCCGAACACTCAACGAGTGGCCGTTCCGAGGGCCGGGATCGACCGAGATGTATCGGTTGCCCGTATCCGGCAACAGCGCGGTCAACAGCGGAATGGCCATACGCAGGCTGTGCCTTGCCGGCGTTGGTTTGGCCCGGATCGGCCAATTCCATGTGGAGCCAGAGATCGACGCTGGGTTACTCGTTCCCGTGCTGGAAGACTACAATCCTGAAGACATCGAATTGATCCACGCAGTATTCGCCGGGTACGAGCACCTCGCAGCCCGCATTCGCGCTTTCATAGATTTCCTTGCGGAAAATGTCGGCAAAGATCGTTCGCCGGAATAGATCATCTGAAACTCGCGAAAGGTAAGTTTCAAATACATGGTCTACCCTAAAATACGGCATCAAGCCTGACCGCTTTTGCCCAGCTGCCGAGTGGCGACGTCCGCCAGTCTGTTCTCGCGGATCTCGGCCGACCCAATCTCAGGCCTATGCCGAAGCAAGTCGGTTGTGCATTCTCGAGCGGCTAATATTCCCACCGCCGCCCATCTGTCGCTTGCCCTAAACCCTGACCATACGCTTGCCGGGATTTGGACCCCGTTTCCGGCGTGGGCGTCTTTCTGTTGATTGGCGCCTCTACTGCCCTATTCAAGCGAGGGGAAGACAACGACCGGCAATCGGTTGTCCTGTCACGGTACGGGCGATCCTCTCGAGTGTCCGACCTACTGCACGTCAGCGGCTTGGCCCCCGGCTTTCTGCCTAGGTTGCGGGCATTCCTTACACCGCAGATTTCAAGGGCGCCCGTCAACGTGGACATAGACTCGAGGGAGTTGGTCGGAGCCTCGGCGATGTCCTCAATGGCCGCGTTCTTAGGGTAAAACCCGTCAATGCAGTACGAAGTCAAGCCGATCAAATCGCTGGCCGATGGCGGTGGAAGGACTTGAGCGGCCCCGCCGCTTTAAAGTGGGTGATCCCTCACGGCAGGATGGGTGCCATGGCTAACAGAACGGACACATAGGCCCTGGTGGATCAAGCAAAATCGCCCGAATGTGCGAAGCGCCAAGGGCGGGCATCGGACAGGCAGCCGGTTGACGCTCGCCGCTTCCGGCCCCATCTGCTCAGGTATGCCCAACACGAAGACGAAAAATAAGAGCGATGATCCCGAGCTGATCAGGGAGTGGTCACTCCCCGTGGCGGCGACGCTCGGATCGGCTGTCAGGGTGAAGAGAATCCTGCAAGAGGTCCGGTCTCGCCTGCCTCCCGCGGTCAGAAAGTCGCTGAATATGCAGTCGGGCGAGCTCACCCTGGTCATGGCGGAGTCTTCGAAGACAGCGTTTCGCGCGACCTCGTCGATTGTAACCGAAGCGCTGCAGGATATCGCCAAGCTTCCGATCATTCCTCGCGAGATCGAGGACATCCTGGGGATAACGACCTCTGAAAGGAAGCGTTGGTTGGAGGACGGGCGTCTTCCAAGCGCTGGAACGAGAACCGTCCGGCTTCAGGGTCGAGCGCGGCGGATCACCTTCCACGTATTCAACCCACGGATTGTCGAAGACCTGCTCGACCGCGGGGCCGTGGACGAATGGCGTGAAGAAGACGCAAGGACGAAGGCAGAAAACCGCAGACGCGCCGCCTATCATGCGAAGCTGACGCGTTCACTGAAGAAACAAGAAAAAGTCAAACAGGCTGATGCGAACGCTGACGACGCCGCGACCGGGCTGAGCGGTTGGGACGAGTTCGGCAGCGAAGGCCTGCTGTGGTAGGATTGGCGGCAATCGCAGCGGCAATTGACCGCTGCGGTTGCCTAGCTTGCCAATCGATCTGGCGGCGGCCGCCGTAGCTGCCACCTCCATACCGCTGTGTCATGCCGCCGCGGACCGGTTGATTGCCAAGAAGTGCCGGACGACGGGTTTCTCAGGACCGGCATGGTAAGCCAGAACCTTCCCCTGCAGATCGGCGTCGGCGTTCGAGACCCGCTTGTGCTGACGAAGATGTTCAGCCCAGGATTCCACCATGAACCACTCGACGATCTTCTCAGGGTTCGCCGAGTCCTCAGTGACACCCCATCCGTAGGCACCATCGCGGCGCCGCTCCCTGGAAAGATGTTCGATTGCGTGCAGGAAGGCTGTGCGGTGCTGTTTCTCGACCTTGTACTCGATCAGGATCAGCACCGGGCCGCGGTCATGGGCGATCGGTTCGGCAACAAGCGGCTCCGGCCAGTGGTTGGACGGCACCAGGTCGGCATCGCCTGAGGGAAGCTTAACTCGGTGCATGATGGACCCGGCGATGAGCAAGCCGGCAGCTCCGATGAGCAAGGTCGACTGGATGCCGACAGCTTCGCCGACAGCACCCCAGCCGAGGCTTCCTACAGTCATCGCACCGTTGAAGACGGTCAGATAGACAGCAAGACCACGACCACGCACCCAGTTCGGGAGCACAGCCTGGGCGGTGCCGTTGAGCGTCGTCAGCGCCGTGATCCACGCTCCCCCGAGGAAAAGGAGGACGATGATCGCAACCCACTTTGGTGGAGCGAGAGCAAGCAGACCCATGACGGCTGCTGTGACAAGCGCGGCGCCGAGAAGCAGTCCGTCCGAGCTCAAGCGTTCACGCAGCTTCGGCATCACCAAGGCTCCGCCGATCGCACCAGCACCGACCGCACCAAGCAGGATGCCGTAGAAGCTCGCATCACCACCGAGGAGTTGGCGGGCAACGAGCGGAAGTAGAGCCCAGACTGCGCTGGCGAAGGCAAAGAAGATCGCCGCCCGCATAAGCACGACATGCAGCGGCTCGCTCGCGCGGGTGTAACGGAGGCCAGCTCGGAACGCACCGAAGAAGTTCTCCTGAAGCGCATCGTTGGAGTTCGTTGCCCGCGGCCACCAGACAAGAGCTGCGATCACGAAGATATAGCTGACCACGTCCGCACCATAGGTGATCCCCGCTCCAAAGGCTGCGAGAAGCAGGCCGCCCGCGGCAGGGCCAATCGAGCGGGCGATGTTGATGCCCAGCGAGTTCAGCGCCACTGCGCTCTTCACGTCGCCGCGCTTCACGAGTTCCGGCACTATCGCCTGCCAGGTGGGCCCCATCAGCGCAGCACCGATCCCGCCGAGGAATGTGAGACCGATCAGCGCGCTGACGGAAAGCATGCCCGTCTGAGAGAGAACCATCAGCGCCATGCTGACAGAGGCGAGTAGCACCTGCACGGCAATCAGGAACTTGCGGCGATCGAGGATGTCGGTCAGAACGCCTGCGGGGATGGCAAGCAGGAAGATCGGCAGGGTTCCAGCAGCCTGGACCATCGCGACCGCAGCCGGCGATGCGGACAGATCCGTCATCAACCAGGAGCTTGCGACATCGCGCATGAAGCTTCCGGTGTTACCAATAACGGTCGCGATCCAGAGGACAGCGAACACAGGCTGTGCGAGGGGCGCGAATGTTCCCCCGGATGACTTTGCGGCGCTCATTTGCCGGCTCCCTTGGTGAGGTCGAATGCTGTAACGAAGACGAATGCGCCTGCGAGGCCGAGGTGCTCGAAGAAGGCATTGGTGGCCATGATGCGGTCAATCCCAGGCGCCATCTCCCAGAAGCGAAGGGCGATGAAGGTTGCAAGTACGGTGAAGCCTGAAAGCGCAAGCGCGCCCGCCCAGCGCAGGAAACCCGAGATCACCATGGCGGAGGCCGTCAGCTCGAATACGATCACGGCGATCGCGAAGAACGCGGCGGGATGCAGACCGAAATGATCCATCTCAGCCAGTGCACCGTTGAAGTCGAAGATCTTGGTGAGCGGACCCTGGATGTAGGCTGCGCAAAGAGCCAGCAGCGACGCCGTCCGCACCACAGGCGATCCGACGACGCCTGCGACGCGGCTCCGGATTGGATTGGATGATTGAGATTGGTAGGTCATGTCGGCTCCTGTATGTTCGACGCGAGCGGCTGTGTTGCTGGAGCGATATTGGCTGGTTATGGCATTGCCAACAATTGCGGCAATAGTTTCGATTTAATTGCAAAAACAGCAATTATAAAGCGACTCTCGGGCGGCACTTGGCCACCCGAGCTGAATGTTCGTCAGACTGCCCAGCAGGAGCAGCCGAGAGCGCCGAAGAAACCCTTGAGGTCGGTTATCGGGAGCTTGGATGTCCAGGCTCCGGCATGGTCGTGGCCGTGAACGCTGCAATCGTTGGCGCATCCGCATGTAGAGATAGCGGTGCGGCGCAGCGAACGAGCGCCCGCGCCTTCCGGTTCGCCCCAGGCCGCATAACCGCCGAACTTGCGGACAGGCGACCAGTCGGGCATGGCGGGGGGCAAATCGTTCTCGTCGAGCGTCTTGAAGTCACCCGCGCCGTAGACGATCTTGCCGCCGACCATGGTCAGTTCCGAGACGATGAAGGAGATCTCGTCTTCGGCGCAGGAGAAGAAGTCCTTGTCCGGCACCACGAGATCGGCGAACTGCCCTTTCTCGATGCGGCCCTTCTTGCCTTCCTCGTTGGAGAACCACGTGACCTTTTCGGTCCACATCCTGAGCGCCGTCTCGCGGTCGAGGCAATTGGCACGCGGATAGAGCTGCATGCCGCCGAGCGTCCTGCCAGTCACCATCCACGACAGCGAGACCCACGGATTATAGGAGGCGACGCGGGTGGCATCGGTGCCGGCCGAGACGTTCACGCCCTTGTCGAGCATCTTCCTGATCGGCGGCGTCGCTTCCGCCACGCCGTGCCCACAGCGCTCAACGAAGTATTCGCCCTGATATGCCATACGATGTTGTGTGGCGATACCACCGCCGAGCGCGGCGATACGGTCGATCGAGCGATCCGAGATGGTTTCGGCATGGTCGAAGAACCAGTTTAGTCCCTCGAGTGGAATGTCCCTGTCGACCTTCTCGAACACGTCAAGGGCACGGGAGATCGTCTCGTCATAGGTGGCGTGCAGACGCCACGGCCAGCGGTTCTCCGCCAGGACGCGGATGACCTCTTCCAACTCTCCCTCCATTTCCGGAGCCATCTCCGGGCGTGGCTGGCGGAAATCCTCGAAGTCGGCGGCCGAGAAGACAAGCATCTCGCCGGCACCGTTATGGCGGAAGTAGTCGTTGCCCTGCTTGTATTTGACCGACCGGGTCCAGTTCAGGAAGTCCTGCTTCTCTTCCTTGGGCTTCTGGGTGAAGAGATTGTAGGCGAGACGAACCGTCATCTGGTTCTCGTCGGACAGCTTCTGAATGACCTCATAGTCGTCAGGATAGTTCTGGAAACCACCACCCGCGTCGATCACGCCTGTCACGCCAAGTCGGTTCAACTCGCGCATGAAGTGGCGGGTAGAGTTGACCTGATAGTCCAACGGAAGCTTCGGGCCCTTGGCCAGCGTCGAATAAAGAATGCCCGCATTCGGCTTGGCCAGCAGCAAGCCCGTCGGGTTGCCGTTGACATCGCGGGTGATCTCGCCGCCGGGCGGGTTCGGCGTTTCACGGGTGTAGCCGACAGCGCGGAGAGCTGCGCCGTTGAGCAGCGCACGGTCATAAAGATGCAGAAGGAACACGGGCGTGTCGGGCGCGACCGCGTTGATCTCCTCGATGGTCGGGAGGCGTTTTTCCACGAACTGGTTTTCGGTGAACCCGCCGACGACGCGAACCCACTGCGGCGCGGGCGTGATCGCCACCTGGCGCTTCAGCATGTCCATCGCGTCGGCGAGCGAGCGCACGCCGTCCCAGCGCAGTTCCATGTTGTAGTTCAGGCCACCGCGAACGACATGGGTATGGTTGTCGATAAGGCCGGGCAGGACGCGCTTGCCCTTGAGGTCGATGATCTTAGTGCTGGAACCGGCCAGCGCCATGATCTCGCTGTCGGATCCGACTTCCAGGAACAGCCCGTCCTTGATGGCGATTGCCGTCGCATTCGGATTGGTCCGGTCAAGGGTCGTCACGCGGCCATTGTGGAGGATCAGGTCGGGATGCATAGTGTCTACTCCGGTCTGTCTGGGATCGGCAGTTTTCGCTGGTGAGAAGAGGTTCGAGAAGGCCAAGCTCGATGCACCTCCGAGAAAGGATCGACGCGTGGTCATCAGCCCCGCTCCTCTACAGTCGCCTTTGCCTTATGAGCAACGTTGATACGGTCGCCGCCCCTCGGCAGGTGACCGAAGATGTGCGGCTTGATCTGATGAATCCATGAGATCGCCGCCGGCTCGTTTCTCCAAAGCGTCTTCGCGAACGGAATAATTTGTTCGCCGACAAGGATTCCGAGAAGGCCGACCAGGGCAATGACAGGCGGTGCTGGTGATCGGACGTTGAGAAGGCTGTAGACGGTTCCGACGAGCAGGCCAGCGCCAAGCGACATGAGATAGATTTTCATGAGATGTTCTCCAATCAATGAACGGACCGCTCCGATGGGGTGATCGGAGCGGTCTGATCAGACTGTTACTTCGCGGGGTTCGGGCCGATGCGCTTGCCGTGCTTGACGCGTTCTTCTGCGCCATGAACCATCGTGTAGGCGTAGTCGATACCCATTCCGTACGCGCCCGAATGCTCCTTTACGAGGGCTGTGACCGCATCGTAGGTCTCCTTGCGGGCCCAGTCGCGCTGCCACTCGAGCAGGACCTGCTGCCAGGTGACCGGAATCACGCCTGCCTGCACCATGCGATCCATCGCGTATTTGTGTGCGTCCGCGGACGTGCCGCCGGAAGCATCCGCGACCATGTAGATCTCGTATTCCGGGACATCATGGAGAGCCGAGAGCGCGAACGTCGTGTTGCAAACCTCGGTCCACAGACCGGAGACGACGATCTTCTTGCGGTCCTCGGCGGCGTTCTTCGCCAGCGCCTCGCGGACGTTCTGGTCATCCCAGGAGTTCATCGAGGTGCGTTCGAGAAGGTCGTTCTCCGGGAAGACAGCAAGCAGTTCCGGATACGTGTTGCCCGAGAAGGATTGCGTCTCGACCGTCGTGATCGTGGTCGGGATGTTGAAGATCTTGGCGGCCTTGGCGAGGCCGACGACATTGTTCTTCAGCGTCTGACGATCGATCGATTGGACCCCGAATGCCATCTGCGGCTGCTGGTCAATAAAGATGAGCTGGCTGTTTGCGGGGGTCAGGACTTCGAGCTTGGGCATGGTCACTTCCTCTTCCGTTGTTTGGACCGCCTGTTGCGGAGTTATTAAATGGGCAGCAGCAATCGATCGGCCGCCGTGCGACGTTCGTTCTGCAATCCTTGAAGTGTTGCTGGATCCTTATCGGAGCCGCTCACTCGTTGTCTTGGCTGCTGGAAAGACACTTACCGCGCGGATGGTGCACAAGGAATTGCAATAAGAATTGCTATTGAATTGCGACTTCTGCAACAATCGCGAACGCCAGTGCTGCTGAAATGGAAAGCGCCGCGGCCCTTTCGGAACGCGGCGGTCTTTATCGCGGTTTTGTCTGGAGATTGCTGCTCATGCCGTCAGCGGCACAAGGTTGGACTGGATCTCATCGCGGTAGTCCTCGTATCGGCTCGGGAGCTTGAGCGCCTCCCCGAGGTGCGCCGTGTCCTCGTCCCGGTTGAAGCCAGGCTCGTTCGTGGCGACTTCGAACAGTATCCCGCCCGGCGTGCGGAAGTAGATCGCCCAGAAATAGTCGCGGTCGATGACGGGCGTCACCTGATAGCCTGTATCCATGAGAGCTTTGCGCACTTCGAGCTGCTTCTCGCGGTTTTCGACGGCGAACGCGATGTGGTGCACCGAACCTGCGCCCGGACGCGCAAAAGGCGTCTTCGGCAACGCTGCCAGATCGATCGTGTCCGCCCCATTGCCGTCGGGGATATTGAAGCGGGTCACGTCGCCCTCTTTGTCAGCGCGCTGGTAGCCCATGAAGCCGAGCAGCTCTTCGGTCGCAGCGGTGTCGTGCAGACTGAATCTTGCGCCGGCGAAACCGCGAATTGCCGCATCGTCGGGAATTCCATCGGCAACCCAGGGTGCCCGCTTGTCGTCGGAGGATTCAATGAGAGCAAGGGCGTCGCCGTCCGGGCCCATGAAGCGAAGCCGGTTGGCGCCAAACACGGTGTCGAGTTCCAGTCCGTCCACGCCCTGCGCGGTGAAGCGGTCCTGCCAGAACTTCAGCGAACCCTTCGGCACTGAGAACTGTGTTTCGCCAACTTCGCCGACACCCGGGCGGCCGAGCATCATGTTCGGAAACGGGAAGTAGGTCATCACTGTCCCGGCCGACCCCGTCTCGTCACCGTAGTAGAGGTGATAGACGCTGGGGTCATCGAAGTTGACCGTCTGCTTCACGCGGCGCAGACCAAGCGTATCGGTGAAGAAGCGATTGTTCTGCCGCGCGTCCGATGCCATCGAAGTCACGTGGTGTAATCCCTTGATGTCCTTAATCATGAAGATGCCTTTCAGTGGGCATTGAAATTGTTCATCTGAAAACTACGCCCGTTGATCGCCATCGGGTATTGCAATATTCCTCTCGAGTGAATTGCAAATCCTGAAACAATGACATGAACGATTACAAAGCCCTTAGAACCTTCCTGCTCGCCGCCGAGAAGCGAAATTTCGCCCAGGTCGCCCGCGAGTTGGACATGACGCCGGCGGCCGTCACACGCGCGATCGCCGCACTCGAGGCGGAACTTGGCGTGCAGCTTTTCGTGCGCACGACAAGGCAAGTCTCGCTGACGACTGACGGCGCAATCTTCGCCGCGCAGATCCAGCCAGCGGTGAAGACGCTGGAAGAAGCGCGCCGCGAAGTTATGAACGCACACAAGGCTGACGAAGGGCGGCTGCGGATCAGCGCGCCGACGTGGTTCGGCAAGACCGTGCTGCCGCCGATCCTGTCAGGTTTCAAGGAACGCTATCCGAAAATGAGCTTTGAGATCTCCTTGTCCGACGGTTTGGTGAATATCGTCGATGACGATTACGATCTGGCGATCCGCATCTCATCACAGCCTTCGGACAAGTACACGATCTGGAGAAAAATCAGGGTAGTGCCGCGTATCCTGGTCGCGGCCCCGGGCAGCCGTTTCGCCGATATGCAACATCCCAACGAACTAAAGCCAGACGACTGCCTCGCCTATAGTGGCGAAAGCCGGCGCGAGAACTGGCTATTGTCCGACGGTGGCTCAAGCATCACGATCTCGGCGGGTCGGGCCTTCAGCGCCAACAGTGGCGAGGTACTGGCCGACATGGCCGCCGACGGTGCAGGTGTCGCACTGCTCCCAGGATTCAACATCGCCGATCACATCAGGAGCGGTCGTCTCGTCCACGTCTTCAAGGGATGGGCGCCGCCTGACCTGTGGCTGACGCTGTTTTACCCGCCGTACCAAGCGCTTCCACCACGCATCGCTTCATTCTCGAAATTCTTCGAAGAGCAAGTCGCGGCGCAGATGGTCATGCTGGATTGACGTACACCGCCGCGCATCATCACGGATCCTCAGGAGACTTACACCTTCCTCAGATCGAGCCGTCCTGTGAAAGCGCCCTTAGTCTCGCGGCGACGATTTGCTGTAGCTGCCACAGGTTTCGATCGAAGATGTTCCGGTCCGCCAGATCCAAGACCGTCCGATGCAGGTATTCCGCGCAGGATCCAGCCGGTCCGCATGCCTGAGCGATCAACACTGCGGCGTCATCGAGCGGTATCTTCTCCGTGAGCCGTGATCGCTTCGTGCTCGCCCAAAATGTGAGCGCGCGGCGTCTACCGGTCGGTGTCTCGACCGAAACCCATCGCACCATGTCGCACACCTCGGCATATCGGATTTCGCGCGCCAGAAGCGTACGCAGATCCTGCCTTTTCGTGGCGCAGGGGAGCTTCAGGACGACGCCAGAGCAACTCCCTCCCGGCCGAAGCGCCAGCATCAGACCCGGCGCATCGGAGGTGGCCCTTAGCCGTTCTATCCTCAACGAGAACGCACGATGCCACCCGTACGCAATGGCTTCTTCACTTGTCGCTACTTCGAAGCCCGGGTTCCACATCAAAGACCCATAAGCGAACACCCATATCTCCTCGTCACCAGCCTCCCGCTCCACTCTGCTGACGAGTTCATCGAGTCGCTGACCCGAGATTGGAGTCCAGTTAGGTTCTGGGCCCTCGTCCTCGACCGGCTTGACGGTTTTGGCTACGAGGTCCGGGGTCAGTTGCATGGCAACAGGTACCGGTGTTTTGGCGGTGGTTGTTTTTCGCATGGTGGCAATTATTTCAACGAGATAAACGCCGAAGGACCATCGCATCCGGCAGTTCTTGGCTGTCGCCTGATCAATTAACGGGGACTGTCTCTATCGAAGAGGGTAGCGCGCCGAGCGCCTGTGGATCTTTGTGAGGCGACGGGTGCGTGGGAGGCCGCACCCGTCGCCAGGACCGATCAGGCCTGGACGAAGGCCAGCAGGTCGGCGTTCAGCACGTCGGCATTCACGGTCAGCATGCCATGCGAGAAACCCAGGTAGGTCTTCAGCGAACCCTTCTTCAGAAGCTTCCTCGACTTCAGCGCCGAGTCCGCAATCGGAACGATTTGGTCGTCTTCCCCATGCAAGACGAGCGTCGGAACGGTGATTGCCCTCAGGTCCTCCGTCTGGTCGGTTTCGGAGAAGGCCTTGATACCATCGTAATGGGCCTTGGCGCCGCCCATCATGGCCTGACGCCACCAGTTCTGGATCACGCCTTCCTGCACCTTGGCGCCTTCCCGGTTGAAGCCGTAGAACGGCCCGGCCGGAACGTCGCGAAAGAACTGCGCGCGGTTGGCGGCAAGTGCCGAGCGGAACCCGTCGAACACTTCCATCGGTAGGCCTTCGGGATTGGCCTCTGTCTTGAGCATCAGCGGCGGCACGGCCGAAACGAGAACCGCCTTGGCGACGCGGCCGGCAGGTTCGCCGTGCTTGGCCACATAACGGGCGACCTCGCCGCCACCGGTGGAATGACCGATATGGACGACATTCTTCAAGCCGAGCGCCTCGACGACGGCAAAGGCATCGGCTGCGTAATGGTCCATATCGTGACCGTCGGCCACCTGGGCGGATCGGCCATGGCCACGCCGGTCATGGGCGACGACGCGAAAACCTTTCGACAGAAAAAACAGCATCTGCGCATCCCAGTCGTCGGACGACAGCGGCCATCCATGGTGGAACATGATCGGCTGGGCATCCTTAGAGCCCCAATCCTTGTAGAAGATTTCGACGCCGTCTTTGGTGGTTACATATGGCATGTTCTTGGATCCTTCGATTGGGTTGATGGTAGGAGCCGCATTGGCTGCGAAACTGAGAGAGGGTGAAATTGCCATGGCTGCTGCAGCGGCGCCAATGGACAACAGCGCGTCGCGGCGGGTCATGGAATGGCGAGGTTGGGTCATCTTCGTCCTGCGATTTCGTTATTGAAAACTTCAGCTAACTTGTGTTCGTCTGACAGGGGTAATATTGCCGTCACATCCTCACATCCACAATTGCGGGAATAATTGCGAGTTTATTGCGTCGCGTGAAATAATGGGAGGTCTGGCCCGGGCCTGACGTGCTCCTGTCGTGAGGCCATCTAATTTTCCTGAAGCAGGCGGCGGACGGCATACAAGATGAGCCCGGTGCCAAAAGCGTCACCGTGGCTCACTTCCGATCGAACGGATCGCAGCCTGCCAGCAGACGCGAACGCGTTCATGTCCTGGCGATCGGATTGCTAAACGGGCCTCAGAGCATTCTAGGAGATCTCCGCCCTCGCGGAGCCAATGTGACAGCGATCGGCTGAATCCAAGACGTCGCAGCCTGGCACGATCCGCATTTGGCCGCGTCGAGCAACGGTTGCCAAGCCAGGCTCGAAGCTCCCGGTCATTCTCAATGCAAAAGCAGGAGACGCACGAGGAAAATTCGAACATGCAACTGGCAACCGAGATAGTCGCTCATCCCGATTGGATCAGCTCGCCCGGGAGACGCCGGCCGGCCTCGAAACCTCGCTGCCCGAGAAGATGATGACGGCGAACATCAGCACGCCGGCGAAGGCGATGAGCGAGGAAATGGCGACAATCGGTTCCACCGCCGTGTTTCCGGAAAGCATCAGATAAAGGGACGGGATCAGCACCGCGACACCGAAGGTGTAGACGACGTACTGGATCATCGCCAGGCGCTTCTCGGCCTTGTGTGGATTGAGCGCGTGGTAAACGCCGAAGAGCGCCATGGTGACCCAGCCGAGCAGGTTGGCGTGGGCATGGGCCCCGGTCGGTGCGTGATTACCTGAGATCGACATGTGAAGGCCGATCGAGATGCCGGCGATCAGAAAAATGATGGCGGTCTTGAAGTAAAGATTTGCGATGCGTGGCATTGTTTTTCCCCTCTGTAGCCGACGAAACCTAGCATGTTTTCAAGCTTCTGAGAACGAGCGCATTGGAGATCTTTGGAGCGCCAGCCCCGTTGCCGAGTTACAGTAGAAATATTGCCGGGAAGCGAGGCGACATTGGACGACATTGCCGGCGGGCGAAGCAGGTTAACCCGGATGACAGCTGTCAGTGGAACTTGTTACGGCGGCTTGCCCGCAGGCACGCTCCGGCTGGAACAGGTTGGTTGAACTAAGCCACAAGCGTCGCGGAACCGAGAACCAACCGCGGGCGTTTGTTGGATCATGTTGAAGCAGCAGGCATTTCGCCCCCGGATCGGCACGATTTACCAGATTGACAAGCAGCAGGTGCATGTTCTGGAGAGCGGCGACATGAACGCAAGACCGGTCCTTGTCCTCCATGGCTGCGGGAGCCTGGGTGAAGAGGTTCTGCTTCCGTTCGCTCAGAGCCCGTTCCGAATGGTGGCCCCCGATCGTCCGGGCTACGGTTTCAGCAGCCCTCTTCCTCTCGCTGAACGAGGACCGGTAGGCCAATCCTTTTGGCTTGAGCGCCTGATCGATGCAATGGACCTGCATTGCGTCTCGATCGTAGCCCACTCCATCGGCAGCGCACCGGCACTTCATCTGGCCGCGCGCCGGCCGGAACTGGTGAACGGATTGCTGCTGATTTCGCCGTGCTGCAGGCCCGTCCCACCAAAACCGCTGCTCATCCTCCGGGCGGCCGTTGCCCCGATGGTGGGATCCATGATCCGTCAGCACGTAATCAGCCGATGGGCAGCGTTTTTTCTCGAGCGTGGTCTGCGGTCGTCATCCTGTCCAAACACGTTACCTCCCCAGCTATCGGTGTTGCCGGCCGCTCATATGGTCAATCCGGGCGCAATTGAAACAATGGCTAACGAGCTGCGGGCCTTCAACAAAGACATGGAACTTCTGCCGCAGCTGCCCGGCAATCTTCCATTACACGTCCTGTTCGGTTCGGAGGATCGCATAGTTCAGCCGGCCTGGCATATCGATGGCCTTCGGCAGAAACATCCGGGGCCGACGGTCAGGGTGATCGAGGGCGTCGGCCACCTTCCGCATCATGTTGTGCCAGCCGTAGCCCGACAGATGCTGAGCGACCTTGCGAGGGAGCGAGTACAGCAATCTTCTGAGCGGCAGCATTTGGCTGGTGTCGCGTGAGTGGGCCCTTGAATGATCGCCTGCGGTTTGCTGCGCCGCGAAATTATTTTGCATCGCAGCGACTTTTCGCCATCACGTTGGTTAGAGTCGAGCTTCGTGCCTGAAACGCGAAGGAAACGACATGAAAATCCAGCGTTCACAATCGCGCCGTCTGAACGAACTTCGCAACTTCGGAAACAACCCCGGCAATCTCAAAGCTTTCATATACCAACCGCGCAATCCCCTTCCCCTTGCACCGTTGGTCGTCGTCCTTCATGGCTGCACGCAAAATGCCGATGGGTACGACCGGGGCTCCGGCTGGTCTCGGCTTGCCGACGAAGAAGGTTTTCTGCTGCTTTATCCCGAGCAGCAACGCGCAAACAACCAGAACCTTTGCTTCAACTGGTTCCAGCCTGAAGACACCCGGCGAGGTACTGGGGAGGCTCTGTCGATTTACCAGATGATCATCGCAATGGTCGCCGCAGGTCAAATCGACCCCGCCAAGATATTTGTCACCGGGCTGTCCGCCGGCGGTGCGATGAGTGCCGTCATGCTGGCGACCTATCCCGAGATCTTTGCCGGTGGCGCCGTCATCGGCGGATTGCCCTACGGCTGCGCAGCGACGGTGACCGCCGCCTTCGAACAGATGCAGGGAAAGAGGGTATCGCCGCCCGATGAGCTGAAGCGAGTTGTTCGAAACGCATCCGAACACGACGGCCCTTGGCCCACTTTGTCGGTCTGGCACGGCACTCATGATCACACTGTCAAGCCGCGCAACGGCGATCAGATCGTCGAGCAGTGGCGACGGATCCATGCACTTCAGAAGGCGCCGGCCATAAAGAATGTCAACGGTAACAAGCGCAAGATATGGGTGGATTCGGCAGGTCGCGAGGTGCTCGAGCAATTCGAGATCGCCGGCATGGCGCATGGCGTGCCGCTCGCGACGCGTGGTGAACGTGGCCTCGGCGTCGAAGGGCCGTTCATGCTCGAGACCGGCATATCGTCAACAAGGGAAATCGCCCGTTTCTGGCAGATTCTGCAACATGACGGCAGAGATGAGGTCGAGTCGCTCCGGGTTCACAATAGCGGCGGCGGCTTCGATGGGGAAATCATCCTGCCAGGGGCAGTCGTCGAGGTAAGGTCTCCTTCCGGCAAAGAAGGCCCCGAAAGCCAGCCAAACTCAAGTTCGATAGCGCGCACCATTTACAATGCACTCAAAGCCGCGGGTCTTGTTCGATGACTTTACGAGGATACCGTCCCGGTCTGAGGGGAGGGAACCAGCCGCACCGAGTGTGCGGTGATCAACAAAACGGATAGGGCGCACCAGCTCTCTTCGGCCACGGCGTCGGTCGGAGCCTTGAAGTGCTAGACTAAGCGCATTTGCTCGGGCGCGTAAAAATGGCCATCGGAAAAACCACGAGGGGTATCGATTTGAACAAGGTCATCTGGCCGCGAGGAGGGCGCCGATCTCCGCGAATGAACCCCGACTGAATGGTGCCTTCAGCTTTCGTTCCGAAGGGAGCGTCTAGAAGAAAGACGTTCAACCGCGGTCTTATCCGCCTGAGGAGACATATTCATGATCCGCACGTCTATCATTGCAACCGCACTCGTCGCTCTCGTCGGCATTACCGCCGCCGGCCCCGCCATGGCCAATGATGTTCGTATCGAACAATATGGCTGGTCTAACTCTGCCGGCGGGGCACAGGAAGGATACGAAAACCGGATCAGAACCTACCAGAACGGTGGCTACAACCGGATTCTCGGCCGTCAATATGGTCATCGAAATCTTTCAGCTGTCGGTCAGGAAGGCAACGACAACTATGGCGCCACCTATCAGCGTGGCAACCGCAACGTAGCGGGAATTGGCCAATTCGGCTCCAGCCATACGACCATCCTTACCCAGGACGGTAATGGCAACATCGCGGCCGGCGTCCAGGTTGGCCACGGTTGCAGCGCCAATGTCAGCCAGGGCGGCAACGGCAATGTCGCGGCCTTCGTCCAGGCCTGCCCGTAGGCGGCTGCAAATGCGGTGAAACAGGTCAAGATCGCAACAGCAGACCATCAGAGGAAACGACCATGCCAAATTGCATCCAACATCCGCGCCGCGCGATGACGATTCTCGCGCTGGTCCTGCTTCCCGTCGGCGCGGTTTCCGCCATGACGACTGCCGACCCATCTGACGGCGCGCAGCTTTGCGAAATCAAAGCAACCCCTGGGGCTGGTATGGTGAGACTGGACGCACTCGTCCACGCCGACATGCATGTCGGCGGGACTTACACCTTCCATGTCGAAAAAGTGGGAGGCGGCGGAAGCTCCACGATCAACCAGAGTGGCGATTTCGATGCCGCAGAGGGACGCACGGCAATTCTTGGTTCGGTCTCGCTCGACTCGAAAGGAGCCAAATACAAAGCCACGCTGGACGTCGTCGTCGGGGATAAGAGTTTCAGCTGCGCGAAGCAGATCGGCGGCAACTAATCGGCCTCCATGACCTGCAGTCTTCCTGAAAGGGCGCCGGTTTCCGGCGTCCTTTTCCATTCAATCAGGACGAAGCGACTGAACGACAACTGAACGGGCAATTCCGACTTGGTTCAGCTGCAGGATGCGAAAGTTGATCATCGGCTGAGGCAGCCGGAAATGGAGATCAGAATGACTCGCAATTTGTTTAAGATCCTTGCCATCACCCTTCTTGCCGGGAGCCTCGGCCAGGTAGCCGTGTCTGCGCCAGCCTATGCCGGCGGCCGGATCTCGCTCAACCTCGCACCGAACAATGCTCAGGATGCCGGACTTTTTTCAACGGGGCTGCGCGTCTATTCGCTCTACCGAGGTCTGAAAGATGCTGACATCCGGCAGCGGGGCTGGGGTAACGCGGCCGCTATCGCTCAGGCTGGCCGCGGCAACCTGGGGTTCGTCCGGCAACGGGGCAATGGTCATTCCGCGACCTTGCAGCAGAACGGCAACAACAATGCCTATGGCATTTTCCAGTATGGGCGAAATACTGAAACGGACGTCGTGCAGGATGGGGATAACGGCGGTGGTGCTACCTTCAGCTATGGCTGGTAAGGCAGTTCACAAGGCTGGGGCGCGACCAGTCAGCGCCCATACCTCTACGGCGAATATTTAAGCCGCTAGAATGTAAGCTGCACCTTACAGGCGACCGCACGGTCGCCGGCAAGGGTGAAGGCTGCGGCGACTTCTTCCAAGGGTAAGCTGTGGCTGATGATCGGCAGGACATCGATCTTGCGGCTTGCGATCAGCCCCGCGGCAGTGGCGAATTCCTCGTGGAACCGCTGCGTGCCGTGGATATGTAGCTCCTTGCCGACAATGGCGTTGAGTGGGACCGGGATCTCGCCGGTGACGCCGACCTGCACGATCGTGCCGCGCGGCCGAATGGCGGCGATCGCACTGCGGATCGCGGGTGCGGCGGCCGAGCATTCGAAGACGAGATCGAAATACCCTTTACCCGCCTCGAATTCGGCAAGTGCCGCAGCCCCGTCGGAAACATTCATCGTGCGGCTGGCGCCCATCGCTTTGGCCCGTGCGAGCGCCGCATCGGCAAGGTCGGTCACCACGATCTCGGCCGCGCCATGATAACGGGCGGCGGCAACCATCAGGCAGCCGATCGGGCCGGCGCCGGTGACGAGGACGCGTTTGCCCGAGATCTCGGCGGCGCGCGATGCGGCATGCAGGCAGACGGCGAGCGGCTCGCTGCAGGCCGCTTCCGCGGCGGTCGTCTCGGCTCCCATTTCGAAACATTGCCGGGCCGGCACCACCAGCCACTCCCGGAACATGCCCTGCTCATGCGGCAGGCGCATCGCGCTTCCCATGAAGCGCATATCGAGGCAATGGATCGGCAGTCGCTTCAAGCAATATTCGCAATGGCCGCAGGGCTGGCTTGGATTGACTGCGACCAGCGTGCCGGCTTTGAGCTCGACCCCCTCGCCCGCTTGGCTCACCCTCCCCGAGGCCTCGTGGCCGGGAATGATCGGCTCGCGCACCCTGACCGGCCCGAAGCCGCCGTCCTGATAATAATGCAGGTCGGAGCCGCAGATGCCCGCGGCCGCCATCTTGAGAAGCACCTCGCCTGGACCGGGAGCCGGAACCGTGTCCATTTCGACCCTGAGATCGCCTTTTTGGTAAAGCCGCGCCAAACGCGTCTGCATCCTAGCCTCCTATCTCAACAGTCCGAGCTGCTGCGGCAGCCAGAGCGATACGGCGGGAATGAAGGTGATCAGGAGCAGCGCCAGGAACAGCGGCACGAGCCAAGGCACGATCGCCATCGTCGTGCGTTCGACCGAGAGCTTCGCCACCCGTGACAGCACGAACAACACCATGCCGAGCGGTGGGTGAAGCAAGCCGATCATCAGGTTCAGCGTCATGATCAGGCCGAACTGGACGGGATCGATGCCGAACTTGGCGACAATCGGCAGAAGGATCGGCACGAGGATGGTGATCGCCGCGATCGTATCCAGGAAGCAGCCGACGAAAAGCATCAGCAGGTTCACCAGGATCAGGAACACCCATTTATTGTCGGTGATCGACAGGATCGCATCCGACAGCAGCTGCGCGGCCTGGCTCACCGTCAAGAGCCACGCGAAGACCGATGCGGCGGTAACGATGAACAAAACGGATGCCGTCGTCTCGATCGTGTCGAAGCTTGCCTTGGCAAGCGTCGAGAGCGTCATCGTGCGGTAGCGCACGAGGCCGAGGAACAGCGACCAGAGCACGGCGGCGACGGCGGCTTCCGTCGGCGTGAACCAGCCCATCGTCATGCCGCCGATCAGGATGACCGGGGTCATCAGCGCCATGACGGCGGAGAAGCCGAAATACCAGTCGAGCGCCAGAAGCACGAGAAGGGCAATGCCCGCCGCGGCATTCATCGAGAGGCCGGCGCCCATCATCAGATAAATCGCCATAGGCACCATCAGGACAACGACGATTTCCATGCCGGCCGACAGGAGCTCGCGCACATTGAACGGCGCGTCCGAGCCCCAGCGCTTGCGATAGGCGAAGGCGGCGACGGTGATCATCATCAGCAGCGTCATGACGACGCCCGGCAGGATGCCGGCCATGAAAAGTGCGCCGATCGAGACGTTCGCCATCATGCCGTAGATGACGAAGGGCAGGGACGGCGGGAAGATCGGCCCGAGTGTGGCGGAGGCGGCCGTGACGCCGACGGCCGCTTCGACCGGATAGCCATGGTCCTTCATCGCCTTGATCTCGATGGTGCCGATGCCGGCGGCATCGGCGAGCGCTGTGCCCGACATGCCGGAGAAGATGACGGAGCCGATGATATTGACCTGCGCCAACCCGCCCTTCATCCAGCCGACCAGGGCGACCGCGAAGGAATAGATGCGGCCGGTGACGCCGGCGGAATTCATCAGATTGCCGGCCAGGATGAAGAAGGGCACGGCGAGCAGCGGAAAACTTTCGACGCCGGCGATCATGCGTTGGGCGACGATGATGTCGGGCGCCACGCCATAAAGGACGATGTAAAGCACGGAGGCGACGGCCATCGAAATGGCGACGGGTACGCCGACCAGCATCAGCAGCAGAAACGAGCCAAGAAGCAGCAGCATCGGGTCATCCTTCGACGGATTGGAATTCTTCCGGGCGCTCCAGGACGGAGTAGCCGCGGCGCATATTGGCGATGAAGACGATGACCGCGCGGATCAGCATCAGCACGAAGGCAACGAGCACCGAGTAGAAGACGATGTTGCGCGGCAGGTCGATGGTGACCATCTGCTCGTCGGCGACGATGTCGACGTAACGCCACATCAGGGTGCAGCCATAGGCGAAGAAACCGATGCGGACGATGTCGACGAAGGTCGCGAGCACGCGCGCCAGCCCTGCAGGCATATAGTGATAGAACACGTCTACCTGGATATGCCTCGAGGTGCGCACGCACATGACGGCGCCGAGAAAGACGACGCCGATCAGGCAGTTGATGGCGATTTCCTCGGTCCAGGCATAGCTGTCGTTCAGCACATACCGCGTGAAGAACTGCAGGAAGACGCAGCCGGCCATCAGCCAGAAGACGATCAACGTGATCCAGTCCTCGACGGCATAGTCCGAGACGTTCGCCGTCGGCGCATGCCCTTCGAATTCGTGACCGATTTCCTCGGCCGTGATTGGCGTGTGAATTTCTTGCGACATTTTCGGCCTTGTTGCGGTTGGAGAAGAAGGGCGCGGCGCTTGGGCTGCGCGACCTTCGTTCGTTGCTCGGCGGGACGGCCCCTCATCCGGCTGCCGCCGCCTTCTCCCCGCTTGCGGGGAGAGAGTTAGGGTCAAGGGCACGAAGAAGGCACTGAGCGAGCTCCTACTGAATCGCCCGGATCGCTTCCCAATCGGCCTTTTCATAGCCGAAGTCCTCAAACTTCACCTTTTCCATCACATTCTTCTCGAAATCGCCCTTGTCGACCTCGGTGACGTTGAGGCCTTTTTCCTTGAAGGTCGCAACAAGGCTGTTTTCCTTGCCGGCGATCGTCTTGGTCGTGCGCTCGGCCGCCTGCTGCATCACTTCGCCGAAGATCTTCTTGTCCTCGTCGGAGAGCTTCGCCCACAGCTGCTTCGAGATCACGGTGTTCAGGTGGTCGACGATGTGGCCGGTGAGGATGATGTTCTTCTGGACCTCGTAGAACTTCTTCGCCTCGATCGTCGTCAGCGGGTTTTCCTGTGCCTCGACCGTGCCGTTCTGCAGAGCCAGATAGACTTCGGCGAAGGCGATCGGTGTCGTGTTGGCGCCGCAGGCGCGCGGCATGGCAAGATAGGCCGGAACATCGGGCACGCGGATCTTCAGGCCCTGCATGTCGGCGCATTTGGCGATAGGCTTGTTCGAGGTCGTATGGCGCGTTCCGTAATAGCTGACGGCGGCGATATGGTTGCCAGTCTTGTCCTCGTAACCCTTGGCGAGACGCTTGAAGACATCGCTCTTGGTATAGGCGATCAGATGGTCGGGATTACGGAAGATATAGGGGAAGTAGGTGACGCCGATCGGCTTGTAGTCGCGTGCGGCAAAACTCGATCCCGAGATGATGATATCGACCGTGCCGAGCTTGAGGCCCTGGTTGATGTCGGCTTCCTTGCCGAGCTGCGAGGCTGGATAGACCTCGATCTTGTAGCGCCCGTCGGTGCGTTTGGCGATTTCTTCTGCGGCCCAGACGGAATCCGTGTGGAAGGGCTCCGAGGTTTCATAGACATGCGCCCATTTCAATACCGTCTGGGCATGCGCGACCGCCGTCGTCGCCATGATCGCGGCTGCGGTGCAAAGTATCGTTGCCAGTCTGCTCTTCATTGCTCTCTCCTCCCGAGCTCGGGTTTAAGTCTTGGTGGTTGCTTTCGCGGGCGCCTTGTCGCGGCCGCGCTCCTCTTCTCCCGAGAACTCCTCCCCGAAGCTCTCGGAAAATCTCTTCTGTGATAAGGTGAGATGGCTGCGCATCGCAGCCTTCGCGCCGGCGGCATCGCCGGCGGCAATTGCATCGCGGATGGCCCGGTGCTCGTCCACAGCGCTGCGCCATGTCGTCGGCCCCTCGAAATGGCTCGCAAGTTTCGCGAAATAAGGGGTCATGCGAAGATCGAACATCTCGCCGGTCACGCGGGTCAACGTCGCATTGCCGACAATGGCGGCAATGCCGGTATGGAAGGCGCGGTCGGCGGCGAGCACCGTCGCTGCATCGGTGAGGCCGCTGCTCATGCGCATCAGCGCCTCGTCGAGCACGGCGATGTCTTCCGGCCCGGCGCGGGTTGCCGCCTCTTCGGCGATGGCGCATTCGATGATGGCGCGCGCCTGCAGCAATTCGAAAGGTCCCTCCACCGGCTCGCTTTCGCTCGCCGCCATGCTGACCGCATGCCGGCGTACCACATAGATGCCGGAGCCCATGCGGATGTTGACGAGGCCTTCAACCTCGAGAACGATCAGCGCCTCGCGCACGGTCGGGCGTGATACCGACAGTTGCTCCGCAAGATCGCGCTCGGCCGGCAGCTTCTGACCGATGACAAGCTCGCCGCAGGCAATCATCGAACGAATCTGATCCGCTACCTGCCTGTAGAGGCGGCGCGATTCAACGGGCGAAAACATTCTGGCCTCCCCGGCGGCTTCTCCTCAAACACGCAGCTGGTCAACTGGTCTGACCAGTTGATACGTACCACCGCGTCACTTATGCGTCAATGCGTCGCATGAAATTCCGGCGAGCATGTCCCGGGGTCGCAATCATGGGGACCTTCACCATCCTCCGGGGTTCGGAGGCCCGACATTGGGAGCATGATCATGAATTATCTTGTGCAGTACCGGGAGGGGCGGCCCTTCTCGGAATTGCTCTTGCTTTCGGAATGATCAAAGCAGGGCGGGCGACGATCGATTACCGCCATCGCCGGCGCTTTTGCGGTGGCCATCGGTGCGCTCGGACTCGGTATCTATGTTCAGAAGGTGCCCACGGCTCCTTCGCGCGCGTCCGATAGGGAGGGGTCGCAGAACAGCCTTCCGGCGGCTGCGACGACCGAATAGGATCTGCCAGGAAAGTGACGCTTGAGAGATCGTCGATCTCCTGTTCGACGTGCTTCAGCGCCTCAGCGCCAGAGATGGGCGGTCGATCACCGGCCAGCCGTGTCCTGTGATGCCAGGGAGGTCGTAGGCGTCTGCTGCGAAGGCTTCGAGGGATGCGCGGTTGCGGATGATTACCAGGCCGCGGGTGGAATAAATGAGATGCTCGCCCTCCAGGATGTGTAAGGCATCAGTGACGCTGGAGCGGCGGACTCCCAGCATCGTGGCCATATATTCATGGGTGATTTCAATTCCTTCGCCATCGAGGCGGTCATGGCACATCAGAAGCCATTTCGCCAGCCGAACGTCGATCTTGTGAATGGCGTTGGACAGTGCGGTGTTGGCGACCTGCGCGAAAAAACTATGGAGAAAACGCGAGAGTAGCCGGCGGACGGCGGGCCGGTCGGCGAGGAAGCATGCCAGAGCGCTGGCTTCCACACGGCGCCCGTGACCGCCAACCTGCATCATGACATCGAATGAAAACCGCTCCGCGTCCGCCGTCAGAGCCGGCGGCGACATCCCGTCCCTGCCGAGCACGCCGATCTCGGCTTTCCTGCCCTGGGGACTCGTCGCCACCATGGAAGCAATGCCGGTTTCCAGGAAATAATAATGACTGACCGGCATACCCAAATGGACGAGCTCGAAGTCGCGCGGGAGAAGAAGCGGTTCCAGTATGCGCTCCAGAGCCAGAAGCTCCGGATCCGCCAACTGCGACAGAATGAGATTTTCGCTTTCGAACGCTCGCATCACTCTGCCCTTTGTTTGGCAAGAGGACACTGTCTCTCGGCCGTCAGCACCACAGATGCGCTCAGCCCTACGCAAAATTATGAACCCCGGAATGGCCGATTGCAAGGCGCTGAGGCTTATCTCTCATGATCGGCAGAAGGCTTCGTGGAGGAGTTTTGTACGCAACCGCACGCGTCCGAGAAATTTCCTGTAGCAAGTGCTAATGTAGTCGACGGCAATAGCGGGGCGCGCTGGCATGGATCAATATCCCCTCCCGAGCAACGAGACTGAAATCTATCGGCACATCGTCGAGAGCGCCCGGGATTATGCAATTTTTGCAATGGATCGCAATGGCACTGTCATGACGTGGAGCGCGGGTGCCGAAAAAATCTTCGGCTATTCGGGATCCGAAATCATCGGACAGAGCGGTGCCGTGATCTTTACGTTCGAGGATCAGCTTGCCGGGGCAATGCTTAAGGAGATCAGGCTTGCCTTGACCACCGGCCGCGCCGACGACAATCGCTGGCATGTGAGAAAGGACGGCAGTTCGTTCTGGGCTTCGGGACTGATGATGCCGCTTCGCAACGATGCCGGCGAGACCTATGGCCTTCTGAAAATCGTCCGCGACCGAACGCAGATGCTGCATGAGGACGAAGCTCGGCGCGCCAGCGAAGAGCGCCTCCAGCTTATTCTCAAAAGCGCGATCGACTATGCGATCTTCGCCTTCGGCCGCGATGGGCGGATCATCAGCTGGAACACCGGCGCGTGCCGCATCTTCGGCTACGAGGAGAGCGAGATCCTCGGTCGCGACGCCCGCATCCTGTTCGTTCCTGAGGACCGCGAAGAGGGCGCGCTGGAGCGCGAGATGGAGGCGGCGGCCGAGCGCGGCCGCGCCGAGAACGAGCGGTTCCACTTGCGTAAGGACGGCTCGACATTCTGGGGCAGCGGCTTGACCATGCCGCTGCGCGCCCAGCGCGCCGGTTTTCTCAAAGTGCTCCGGGACGATACCGAGCGGCATTTCGCCGACGAGCATCAGCAGATCATGCTGCGGGAGATGAGCCATCGCGTCAAGAACAGCCTGGCTCTGGTTGCGGCCATGCTCGCCATGCAGGCCCGTTCGACCAAACAGGAGGAGGTCGGACAGGCGCTTCGGGATGCTGAAGCGCGAGTCGGAACCATTGCCCAGGTGCACGACCAATTGTGGCGCCAGCCTGATATCGAAACGGTGGATCTGGCCGATTTCCTGTCCAGCCTTTGCCAACGCCTGCAGCAATCGACCTCCGGCCACACGGTGTCGGTCGTCGCCGATCCATGCATGATCGATGCCGACCGTGCGATCCAGATCGCCCTCCTCGTCAACGAACTGGTAACCAATGCTTTCAAACACGCTTATGCCGAGGTAGCAGGCGCCGTCACGGTCAGCGCCCGGAGCATTGCCGACGAGATCTGCCTGGAGATCGCCGACGACGGACGAGGACTGCCGCCGGAAGCGCTGTCCGGCGAGAACGGCGGAAAAAGCCTCGGAATGAAGATCGTGCGGGCGTTGGTGCAGCAACTGAGGGCCGAGCTTCACATCGAAAACCGGGAGCCCGGCACGGGGTTCGTGATCAGGCTGCCGAGGGAGGTTTGAGAGCGTTCCGTGTCGGGCAGGAAATTATCCAGAAGCGGTGCGCCTGGGACTATGGCTCGGCTTTTGTCAGAACCGTACAAAACTTATATGAAGATGGTCATCATTGCGCGCGTGACCCATATAGCTCTCATTACCGCCAAAGAGGCGTCGGTATGAGCACGGGCTGTCTCCCGCCAGGAGAAGCGCATGCGCGTACCGGACCAAAGCGATATTCGGAATCTGCTGTTGAAGGCCCTGCCGGCCGAGGCATTCCAAAAGCTCACCGGCGATGGCAGTCTGATCGAACTTCCGGCCAGACGTGTTCTGGTCGAAGCCGATCAGCCGAACGAGTATGTCTGTTTCATCGAAGGCGGTCTTGCCTCAATGGTGGCCGCCAATGGCGATGACGAAGCCGTTGAGGTCGGTCACATCGGACATGACGGCATGTCCGGCCTCCATGTCCTGCTGAGAACGGATACGACACCCAACCGCACCTTCGTTCAGGTCGCCGGCTCCGGCGTGCAGGTGTCGGTGAAAAGCTTCAAGCAGGTGCTGGCGGAATTTCCGGTCGCCAACGAACTGTTCCTCAAATACATGCATTGCTGCGACATTCAGCTGGCCCAGTCAGCGCTTGCGAACGGGCGCTACAACATGCACGAGCGGCTCGCCCGCTGGCTGCTGATGTGCCACGACCGGCTGAATGGCAGCGACCTGCCGCTGACGCATGAACTGCTGGCCATCATGCTCGGCGTGCGCCGCGCAGGCGTCACCAACGAATTGCACGTCATCGAAGGTCTTCGAGCGATCAGGTCGACGCGCGCCAATGTCAGGATCCTCGACAGGGACCGGCTGGAAGAAATCGCAGCCGGCTGCTACGGCGTTCCGGAGCGCGAATATCAACGTTTGATCGGTCTGCCGATCCGGCGCCCCACTAATCGGCACTCCTGATCGTATCGGCGAAAGGCACGATCAGAAGCAGGGTCCCCTGTTCGTCGCAGATGTAGATCTTTCTCGCTGAGATGTCTTTTCCCGAAAGAATTGCCTGACTCATGAGGGCTCTTGCATCCTGAACGGCTTCGCGCCTGGCGTCTTCAATGGTTGCCAGTTCCGAACCATCGGGATCAACGACCGTGCCGGTGTCTGAAACGACATTAAAATAAAATCTTGGCATCAGCCGCCCCATCGTTGCAGAATCAATGCCATAGCCTGTCTTAAGGTTCCTTGGAAAAGAACCAGGGCGCCCTTCAACGGCGACAATATCCTCGTTTCAAATCCTGCTGTCGAAATCAGTGGGACGTTTCGGCGCCGCCAGTGGCAAGACGCGTCATCGTCGCGCGAAGATCGAGGAGCTCCATAAGAATGATCTCCCATTCCTCGTCATCCGCTTTGGCAATCGATATGACCGAAGCGTCGATCATGCGAGGCAGACGATCGAGAGCCGGAGCTCGACCGAAGTTGTCCGGCACTCCATCGCGCAGATTTCTAAGATCGGCAACGATCTGTCGCAGAGCGATCTGCCGATCGACAAAACCGAGTTCGGAATGACCTGCCGGGGCAGGAGCACTTTGCCGGGTTCTATCCATCGTGCCCATCCGCCCGCCCGGCATTCTCGCGCACATGTGCGCAGGCCGGTGCATCCGGGGTGACGAGCAGGTCCTCTGGATCCAGATACACATGCCGCATCAGGCCTGCGAGCCTATGCTTGTCTCGAATGCCGCATTCGAACCAGGATACGAGTTCTCTGGCAATATGTTCGGCTGCCGGGCTGGCGATCCCGCATGATTTTTCCTGGCACCAGTCTTCAAGGACCGAGGTCAGCATTGCCACGTCGTCGGGCTGTAACGGCGGCTTCGTGATTCCCGCGTGCTGCATCATCCGCGTTCCTCCCCTTATATGCGACGATCCTAAACTTAGGGTCATCGATTTCAACAGCTGGTGCGAAAACGTACGGATCGCACGGCCGGCGCCCCGATCCCAACCGCCGGGGAACAAGGCGGCCCGGCAAGGGTTCGGCGGTCAGGGAAAAATGAACGTCGCATGACAGGCTCGAATATGGTAGGCACGATACAGGCGCGGACCCGCCTATGTTTCTAACCGCCATTGAACAGCATGATCACCCTAAAACCTGGATTACAGTAGGCGTCCGCCATGAAGTCGCTCAGTCCGGTCGCCGGCAAGACGATCCTTATCATTGGTGAAGCCGGCTTCCTTTCGGACGGTGCAAGAAAGGCGTTGATCGCGCGCCAGGCGGTGCTCGCCGGCCCCGTTGTCATCTCCAGCGCCATGGAATGCTTGAGCGAGGGCCTCCTGTTCGATGCGGTGATCATCGATGTGACGATTTCCGACGAGGCCATGCTCTGGATAAATGATTGGTTGGAGACACGGCGGATTCCTTTCATCTTTGCCTATGACGAGCGATCCGAAACACCGCCGGGCGGCTTTGTTGTCAGTGGGCGTCCTTCCGACGTGGACGCGATGATCGCCGCTCTGTTCGGAGGGGACTCGTCCTATTATCACTAAAGCGCCTCGCGTCCCTTCGGGCGCGCGATGCGGTGGATGTCCGCTTCCGTACAATGGAGGACGAGGAGTTGTTTCGGCTGCAATAGAGTCCCATTATTCAAAAAACGCACGGTGAAAAGCTTAGGGACCAGGGTCATGCTCGATTCTCAGTCCATCCATTTGAAAGCGCTCGATTCAGCCGATCTTAAGCGTCTGCAAATCGTCTTGGATGTGATCTGCCGCGAGGCCGGCAAAGCCGTGCGTTCGCCTGAAATGCAGGAGGTCGCCGCTCTGCTCATTCGCCTTTATCGCCACGGTTTGACTGACGAGGTCAAGCTGCTGTCGGTCGGCCGTCTGGCGTCGGCAAAAAAGGGGCTCTCCCGAACTGCTGCCATCACGGCGGGGCGGAGATCGAAACGGCCGCTCGGTCATCTCAATCTGACGAGGAGCAGCTCATGAATGACGGTGAAAAAGCGCGAGCCGACATCGAAGGAACCGAAAAGGAAACCGCTGATGCGAGGAAAAACCCGCCCGCCGGCCCTCACGCCAAGGATCATCTCATAGACGAAAGCAAAACGCCCGGCGCCGGCGCGCTGTCCGAGAAGGACGACAAGAGCATCACGCCAGGATCAGGCTGATCCACCGCCGGTCCGCCGAAAACACCGTCGGCTGCGGAACCTGCACCTTCGGGCGCGGTTCGAGGGAAATGGAGCCCGAAAAAGAAGTTCCCACCAATTATCAGGTAACGACGAACCCTGCCCTCACGGGACTTTTGGGACGCTGCCCGCGGTGCCAGCGGGGTCATCTGTTTTCCGGATATCTTACGCTCGCCCGAGGCTGCGAAGTCTGCGGCCTGGATTATTCATTCGCCGATCCGGCGGATGGGCCGGCCTTCTTCGCGATGTCGATCGTCGCCGTTCCGGCGCTCGCCTTTGCCCTCTGGTTCCAATTCACGTTCGAGCCGGCGATCTGGGTGCATCTCATCGTCAGCCTGCCCCTCAGCGTCATCGCCTGCATTCTCATTCTGAGGCCTTTGAAAGGCTGGCTCGTCTGCTCGCAATTCTTTCACAAGGCGGAGGAAGGCAGTATCGACAGAGCCTGGCATGCCTCCGAGAAGGAGCGGAGGGAGCGGTCCTGAGGCGCTCACGCGGCGGCATGCTTTTCAGCGGGCGAGATCCTTGCCGATCAGCCGCCGATATTCTTCTTCGGCAGCGCCGTAAGATCCGTGCGCCTCTTCGATCAATCCCCGCCGGTTGAGGATGACGATCTGGCGGCGCGTGGACCGGATCAGGCCTTTGCCTTCCAGCAGGTGCAGCGCGACCGTAACGCCGGCGCGGCGCACGCCCAGCATCACCGCCAGAAACTCATGCGTCAGCCAGATGGTCGCGCCGTCGGTCCTGTCATGGACCATCAGCAGCCAGCGCGCCAGCCGCTCCTCGAGCTTGGCATGGCCGTTGGCGAGCACCGTAGACGTCGTCTGCGCGAGCAGCGCCTGGACATAGGCGAGAAGTAGGCTGCGTAAGGGACGGCTTTCCTCCATCGCCGCGGAAAGGGTCGATGCCGGCAATTTGAAGCCATGGCCGGTGACTTGCATGAACGTCCGGTTAGCGGATTGATTGCCGCCGAGAATGACGGCCGCCCCCGTCATGCCCTCGCGGCCGACGATGCCCACTTCGATATCGCGCCCGCCTGGAAATCTCGCCACGATCGAGGCGAGCCCTGATTCGAGAATATAGACGTCGCTGACCGGGCTATTCTCCATTTCGAGGATCGTGGGCACCTCAAGGTCGACAGGCTCCAGATGCGGCAGCAGGAGTTGCTGCTCCTGCGGGCCCATGGCGCGCAAAAGTTCATTCCGAAAAATCAATTGTTGGTCATCCATGTCCGTCCGCGCATCGGTGTTATTCCGACCCTTGCTGCGGGCGAACCTAACCATCTCGAATCATTGAGCAATACATTGTGCAATAGCGTACAGAATCGGAGGTCTGCGCAGGATCAGCCACTATTCGCGCCAAGGCGCCTCTGCGATATCCAGGCTCTGACAAGGCTGTTCGCTCGGGCCGCCAGCCTAGTCGGCAATCGGTTGAAGCCGTGCGGGGCCTCCGGGAAGATGACGCAGTCGGCATTGCCGCTTTGGCTCTGCCATCGCTCATACATCGAGATGCTGTCGTCGAGGATCGGATCGAGCGCTCCGGCGACCAGCAGGGCGGGGGGCAGGCCAGAGAGATCGGCAAACAACGGACCCTTCGCCTCGCGCCCGGAAAGGCTTGGCGTCAGTCGCTGCAAATTGCGCAGCGCCGATGGCCCATCGATCACCAGGCTTCTGCCGGTCGAGAGCCGCAGACTTTGCGACCCGCCGAGATCGAAAGCACCGCACATGGAAACAAATCCGACAACCCTCTCCGCCTTGCCGCGCTCGCGAAGGTGAAGAAGCGCCTCCGCGGCGAGATGCGCGCCCGAGGATTCGCCACCCACGATAATCCGCTCGACCTCAAACTCGGCGAGATGATCGACGAGCCATTCGATCGCGACCTTGCTGTCCTGAAGAGAGAGGTCCAGCCGGTCGTCGGCGGCGTTATGAAAATCGACGCCGGCCACCAGTATTCGACAGTCTCTGGCGATTGGGCGGGTGATGCGGTCGTCAAGCCGGGCGTTGCCCATCACCCAGGCGCCGCCGTGGAAATGGACATAGAGGCCGCGCGGGGCTCCGTTCGGAAGCATCAACCTCAAGCCGATCCGTCTGCCGTCGGCTGTGACAATGCGGGTGACAACGTGCCTGCGGCGCAGCAGCCTGTCTGGAGCCAGCAGTTGCGCGACGCGAATTGAGGTCTGCACGATTTTGGCGTTCCAGCGCCTATCGGTATGATAGCTGGGAAGGAAGCGCAGCAAGGCATTGAGCCTGCGGGCGGCGCCGATCTCGCGGGAAGTGAACGGCGCCGGCCGCAGGCCCGATGCTGTTCGAGGGGTCATGTCCGTCACTTCGCTATCAGGCTTCATCGGCAGCAAAGGCAGGCGTCGCGGCCAGGAAGAGAAGGGAAAGGTTGAGCATCAGCCGCATCATTGTTCTCCGTGTTTATTCGGTTGAAGCAGGCGATTGCGCCCGAACGACCGGACCGAGAGTCGGTTCCCGAAACGAGGACAGATTTGAGCTGCATACGCGCGCGAACCAGGGGAAGTTGAAGCGGATTGACAACAATCCGGAGATCGAGGCCGGCCGGCAAGTCCGGCAACATTCCTTTCGTCGATTCCGCGCAAATCCGGAACCAAGAGCGGGCTGGTGAGTTGTGTGGGAGAGCCGCCTAGCGAGTCAGTATTTCGCACCTGAAACCATCAGACTGCGCCCAACCCACACTTCCGGAGGGCGAGCATTGGCAGCAACGACACCGACCAGGGAAAACCGGTTATTCGCCCTCTTGCCTCAGGAGGAGCTTTCAGCTGTCGTTGCTGATCTGGAACCCTGCGACACCCCTCGCGGCTTTCTCATGGCTAAAGCAGGCGCAACGATCGACTATGCTTATTTCCCGTGCTCGGGCGTAGGTTCGATCATCAATGTTTCGCCGGAGGGAAACCGCGTCGAGGCCGGATTGTTCGGCCGTGACGGGTTTGCACCCACGGCGGCAGCGATAGACGGAGGAATCAGCGTCACCGAGGTCGCCGTCCAGGTGCCGGGTTTTGCCTACCGGCTGCGGCAGGACAAGCTTGTGGATCTGATGAAAACGCAGCCGGTGTTTACCAGCCTGCTGCACAAGAGCACGCACATCCTTGCGACCCAGGCCGGGTTCACAGCGCTTTCTAATGCGATCCACGGGATCGATGAGCGGCTGGCTCGCTGGATCTTGATGTGCCACGACCGCATTGACGGCGACAAGCTCGCGCTCACCCATGAGTTCATCGCTCTGATGCTGGCAGTCAGACGGCCGAGCGTCACCACGGCGCTCCATCTGCTCGAGGGCAACCATTTCATCCGCTCGGTCCGCGGCCTGGTCATTGTCAGAGATCGCGTTGGCTTGGAGGAATTTGCCGCCGACGCCTACGGCAGGGCGGAGGAGGAATATGAGCGGTTGATTGGACCTCTCAGAAAATCGAAGCGACAGACTTTTGTAGGGTCATCGCACGCTGGTTGAAACAGCGCCAGCCAAATCCGGTACACCGTTCTTCTCCACGACCCCGGAAATTCGCCCCGCGACCGCCCAATGGGGATCGGCTCGACCCACTCGCACGATGCTTTCAGCTGCGCGTCTCAATGCGTTACAGCTTCACGTGCATGTGCTATAGAGCTGTATTGCAAAAATCCTTGGTTTTAACTGTAACCGATTGTCTGCTTTTACGAATGAGCTCTTTGACAGCATGACGACCGCCCATTCGGAAGAAGCCCTGAAAGCATTGATGCTTCTGTCCCTCGACGGGGACGAGGCTGCCTATCGGCGTTTGTTGACGGTTTTGCGCGTGCTGCTTGTCGGCTATTACAGCCGCAGGATGGCTGCGGCAACGAGGGCGGACATGGAAGATCTGGTCCAGGAGACGTTGCTGGCACTGCATTCCCGGCGATCCACCTATGACCGGACGAGACCTTTTACTGCCTGGTTTTTCTCGATCGCCCGCTACAAGCTGATCGACCATCATCGCGGCCGCGGCGGACGCAGGCTGGCGGAGACCGAGCTTGATGACGAGATCGAAAGCGACTTCAGCGAGGATAGGCTGACTGCCCGCATGGATGTCGAGCGGTTGCTCGACGGCTTGCCGCCGAGACAGCAGGAACTGATCCGCCAGGTGAAGCTCGAGGGCGGCTCGGTCGCCGACGCCGCAAACCGCACCGGCCAGTCCGAATCGGCGGTGAAAGTCAGCATCCATCGGGCGCTCAAGGCGCTCGGAGAGAGATTGCGAGGCACATCGTGACAAAGACGGACGATATCATCGAACGATTGGCAAGCGACCTGGAGCCGGTGCCGCGCAACGCGCTAGGGCGCCGCTTTGCACTCGGCATAGCGCCCGCCCTCGCATTTTCCCTGCTGCTGATGCTGATCATTCTCGGCCCCCGGGTCGATATGCCCGACGTATTGAGGCTGCCGGTCTTCTGGATCAAGTCGGCCTATAACGCGCTGATTGCGGCGGCCGCCTTTGCAGCCGTTTTTCGGCTTTCCCGCCCCGACGGTTCGGAAGGTCGCTTTTTCGGTCTGCTTGCCGTGATTTTCGCTGCCATGACGGCCGTCGCGGCCACCCAGCTCCTGATGGCACCGAGCGAGAACTATCGATTGCTGATCGTCGGGTCCTCGGCGCTGCATTGCCCGCTGCTCATCGCAGGCTTTGCGATCCCGGTCTATGCCGGCACGGTCTGGGCACTGCGCCGCGCGGCGCCTGTCGATCTGCGGCTGACCGGCTTCGTCGCCGGCATTGCCGCGGGAGCAGCCGGAGCCTGGGTCTATTCCTGGTTCTGCACCGAAAACGGCATGCCTTTCGTGTTGATCTGGTATACGCTCGGCATCCTGCTCATCGGCGCTGTCGGCGCCGTCACCGGACCCCGCCTGCTCCGCTGGTGACCCCTCTCGATTTCTTGATCTGGAACATTCCGGGTTTCCCTTGGTTCGAGGACCGAAGGAGAGAAGATGAGCCAGGAATCGGACCGTCGCGCTTTCATGATCTATTTGGGAGCCATTCTCTTGGTCGGGCTCGTGATCGTGTTCGGCGCTACGCTCTCGTGGAACTCGATCAGCATAAGCGGTCAGCCCACGCAATCTTCAACGGAAGCCAATCCTTGACGAAGTGGCCGAAAGACGACCCGATCCGCTTGGACCGGCCGAGCGACGAAGCGCAGCGGGATGCGCTGAAAAGCCTGTGGCTGGTCATTGCTGTGATCGCGACCGTGGTCGCTATCGCCTTTCTGCTCTACGTCTTGATCCTCGTTTACGGGGTCATGCAAAGGCTGTGAGCCGGCGCGACCTGAATGTGCCGCGGCCATTGAGGCAGCATCTATTTCTCCCTGCGCCGCGCAATCAGCTTCAGCCGGATGCCATAGTGATTGAGAGTTCCGGGAAGATTGGCGACGTCTAAAGAGGGATGCAGCAGCACAATCTCGGCGGCCGACAAGAACGTGCCGACGGCAAGGCTTGCAATCGTCGGTACGAGATTATGTGCCGGGCATATGATAGGCCCGGCACTGAAAGGCACGAGACCGGCGGCAGGCAACGCATCGTTTTGTCCCCAGATGCTCGGTTCCATCCTATTGGCATAGAGGAGCGCGGGGTCTCGATGGAAGAAGGGGACGAAGATGATGACGCCCGTGCCGCGAGCGATGACCCTGTCGCCTGATTGGATATCTTTGGTCAGCTGCCTGAGGATGGCGGGCGTCGTCGGCCAGAGACGCAAGACCTCCAGCAGACAACTGCGTGTGAAGGGCCGATCGAGATCCCCGCCGATGGCCTCTTCCACGGCTTTGCCCCAGTAGCTCACATGGCAGGCCAGCAAGGCGAGCGTCCTCATAACGGCAATTCCGGCTGCATCAAAGGCGAACAGCCATTGGGCCACCTGGTTTTCCGGAGCAAGCTCATCGCCTCTGGGAAACCGATTGACAAGACTGTGCTTCTCCGGCTCTCGAAGATAGCGGCCGACCTGGTCGTGAAACCGAGCAAGCTTGCGCTGATCGACCGGGGCGGCAAATGCCCAGTTCGCCCGGCCTCGAAGTTCGTTCAAGGTCTCGGTCAATGTGACGTCGTTGCGCGCTCGCTCGCCGAGGACAATTCGCCGGACGATCCGGAACCAGGCCTGAGAAAAGGCCGGCCAGTCGAGCTCACGGGGTAAGTTCAGGACCTGCAGGAATTCTTCGTCGACGATATTTTTGAAATGCATCATATATGGATGCAGCCGGTCTGCCGCTGCCAAAGCGTGCTCATGGGCAGGCCGAAGCTCGGCGCGCCGAGAGTCCGATGAGATAAGGACGTTTCTCGGCTCGAAGTGAACAAGGGCGGCATGCTTTTCCGTCGTCGCCGCGGCAAAGGGTTCGGGCGAGGATTGAAGCACCGCGGCGACATCGGCCGGATCGAGGATCAGCAGCTGTGGTCGCAATGGGATGGGCAGCAGAAGAGGAGCCGGCCCGTATTTGTTTCTCAGCCGCTGCATCTGTTCCACGGCGGTTCTGTCGAAGCCTTGCCGCTCCGCCAGACGCTCCATTGTCGGGCGGCGAATGATGATGCCCTTGGCAACCGTTGGGGCCACGACCGCCGTCAATACGCGGAGCGTATCGAGCCACCCGGCGCGATTAACTCTGAGAAAGATGGCGTGGCTTCGCGCGTTCATGACTCTTCAGCCTGGCCCGGCGGTTGGCCCATATCGATTCGATCTGCCGATCCTATCGATTTGGTTTGGACCCAGGACCACGACCGTTTGTTCCGCTCAAGGCGAAGCGGACCGGCGCAAGCCGCTCAATCGACGAGATGGTTTCCGAGCATCGCAATCAGGCACTCGCGGGCGCGGCTCACCCGGCTTTTCAACGTGCCGATCCGGCACCCGCACATTTTGGCGGCGTCTTCATAGCTCGTTCCGGCAGCCACCAATGTCAGAGCCCGGCGCCTGTCGTCGGAAAGACGCGTCAACGCCCGCTGCAATTCATGTTCCCGCAGTACCCACTCCTGGGTCGGGGCGATCGCCACCTGTTCCATCGCCGCGTCCATTCCGGCCGGCTCGCGCTTCTTCCGGCGATAATTGGTGCAAAAGGTGTTTCGCAGAATGGTGAAAAGCCAGGATTTGAGCGAGGTGCCGGGCTGGTAGAGGTGAAGCGAGTTCAGCGCCTTCAGCAGGGTTTCCTGAACAAGGTCGTCGATGTCATCATCGCTGCGCAGGAACCTTCGGGCAAAGGCGCGCAATGCTGGTGTCAGCTCGACGATCTCCCGCTCGATCGCGGATTTTTCTTTGCAATGCGATGCGGGGCGTACTGAAGACGAGGAAGCCATTTTTCTCTCCTGGGATGAGAAGGAAAGTCGCTGGCTCCCTATTCGTTGCCGTACGATACCGGACAAAAGTCCCGGCTTGGCCGGCGACTGCTCGCCGGCTCGAGGACGGGAACAACGGCCTCCCGCAATCGTTCGGTGATCGCCGTCCCGGTACTCTCGATCGGGCGGTCTCTTCCTTGGCCGGACAGAGATGACGCCCCCGCCCAAGGGGGCGTCATATTTCCGATCGGAACATCCGACCGATGCGAGAGTTGATTGTCGTCACGACACGCCACAGGAGGATTAAATGGCAACCGAGAAGACTCTGAACGATCTGTTTCTCGATACTCTCAAGGACATCTATTACGCCGAAAAGCAGATCCTGAAGGCCCTGCCGAAGATGGCCCGCGCCGCGCAATCGGAAGAGGGCAAGGCCGGTTTTCTGCAGCATCGCGACGAGACCCAGGCGCAGGTCGAGCGCCTCGAACAGGTTTTCGAGATGGTCGGCAAACCGGCACGCGGCAAGACCTGCGAGGCCATTCAGGGCATCATCGCCGAAGCCGAGGAGATCATGGACGAATTCAAGGGCACGGTCGCCCTCGATGCTGGTCTGATTTCGTCCGCACAGGCCGTCGAGCATTATGAAATCGCCCGCTACGGCACGCTGATCGCCTGGGCAAAGCAGCTCGGCCTCAAGGATGCAGTGCCACTGCTGCAGGCTACGCTTGCCGAAGAAGAGGCGACTGACAAGAAGCTCACGCAGCTCGCCGAGTCCTCGGCCAACGTCAAGGGCAAAGGCAAGGCAGCCTGAGCCGCTCGACCGCGGTGTCCATTCGCAACGGCCGCCGCCTCGGCGGCCGTGCTTTTCCCGGGGCTGCCTCGCAGATCAAAGACTGAGTTGCCAGATTTCGGCGGTAAGCAGATTCCCTTGGGGCGCGATGAGACGCACCGAGCTTACCCCGCTGAAGCCGGGCAGCCGCTTGGTTCCGGTCCAGCGGCCATCGTCGGCGAAGACCTCGATCGAACCTGCATCGAGGAATATCCGGATGGTCGACGGGCGCGCGCCGGCGGCGATGTAGCGTGGCGACACCTTGGCATTCGCCACCGAAAAGGGAATGCTCAGCCCATCGTCGTTCAACAGGACCTCGAGCGCCGCCTGCGGATGTTCGAACGTCAGGCGGAACGCGTTGCCCGCCTGCTGGAGGGTGAGCAGGATTTCGACGGCGCCGTTGGCGAGGTCGACAGCCCGGCCGTTCAGAAGGCCATCGGCATCCAGCCGGCGTTGCCGCAGGCTTTCCACGCCGGCAACCGGCGGCGTGATCAGCGCTCCGCCACGCAATGCCAACCGGCGCGGCAGCGTCATCGCCGTCGCCATATCGAGGTCTTTGGAGACATCGGTCCAGTTCGCGAGCCATGCGATGCCGACCGGACCCCTATCATCGACGAAGGACTGGAAGGCATAGGCGTCAGTGCCGAAATCCAGTTCCTGTTCGAATTCCACGGAGAAGCTGCGGCCATCGAAATGGCCGACGGTCGCAATCGTCATATTGCGCCGGCCCGTTGCCGGGTCGCGGCTTGTGAGAAGACCGAAAATCAGGGCCCAGCGCGTTGACGGGTCGTTCGCGGGACCGTCGAGAGGCACCAGGCAGGGGCACTCCGCCGCCGTCATCCCGAAGCGGTTTTCGCGATGGAGAATGTCGAGGAAGGTCCATCCCGTTGCCGCAGCCGGATCGTCCGTTTCGTAAAGCAGGATGACGCCGCCCTCGCGGTCCCGCGTGCCGAGCAGCATCTTCCATTTATCGTCCGGACCCATGAAGACATAGGGATCGCGGAAGTCGGTCGTCAGGCCGAGCCCGGCGGGGCGCCCCGGCAGGATCAGGCTTGCCGGTTCAACGTTGACAAGATCGCGGCTGGTGGCCGTGAACTGAACCTGCTCCTCCGGCTGCCGGTCCTTCAGATGCTCGGTGAAAAAGATGCGAATGCCGGCGCCATCGACGGGGATCGCCGAGCCGGAAAATGCGCCGCCGCGCCCATCGGCCCGCGCGGTGAGCTCGTCCGAAGGCGGAAGAAAGATTGGAAGATGCGTCCAGTGAAGGTAATCCTCCGAGACCGCATGCCCCCAATGCATGTTGTTCCACCGAAGACTGTGAGGATAGTGCTGGTAGAACAGGTGCACCCTGCCGCCGAACCTTCCAAACCCATTGGGATCGTTCATCCAGCCGAAAGGTGGGCGGAAATGATAGCCGCCGGCAGCCTCGGGCGCGGCATTGGCAGGCCTGACATGCAGCAGCCTTACGCCCTCATCATGAACGCGGGACTGACGGAAGGCATAGAGAACCGAGACTTCGGTTGTGACAGGGTCGTAGGAGAAGGCAGTTTCTCCGCCGCTTTCCAGCGTCAGCGGCCGAAACTCGAATTCATGGGGATTTGACGTTTCGACAGCACCGGCCGGATCGCCGTCGACATGTGCGCTCAGCCTTCCCGGCGCGCCACCATGCGAGGCCTTTATCCAGGCATGGATCGTGCTCCCCGCCGGCAGGACGGCGCTGATCGTCTCCAGCCCGCCTTCATCGGACGGAGACATCACTTGTCTTGTCATCAATTCAACCTTTCACGGCAGAGCCGATAAAGGAACTCACGAACCAGCGCTGGAAAACGAGGTAGAGCCCCAGGATCGGGATCATCATCAAAACGGAGGCGGCCATCGCGCGATCCCAGTAGATGCTGTCCTGCCCGAAAAAGGTCGCGATGGCGACGGCGATCGGCCGGGCATAATCCGTCTGCGTCACGAGGATTGGCCAGAGATACTGATTCCAGGTCTCGATGCCCATCAGGATCGATACGGTGGCAAGCGCCGGCAGGCTGAGCGGCAGGAAAATCGAGCGGTAGGCCCGGAAAAAGGAGGCGCCGTCCATCTCGGCGGCTTCCAGCAATTCCTTCGGCAGTTGCGTAAAGAACTGGTAGAACAGGAAGATGTAGAGCGGGCTCGCGACCCAAGGCACGATCTGCACCGCGAAGGTGTCGGACATTCCCGCCCTGGATACCATGATCACGAGGGGCATGATGATGCTTTCCTGCGGGATCACATAGAGCGCGATCACCACCGCCAGGATCACCGCCCGGCCGCGGAGCGATCCCCAGGCCAGGACGAAACCGGCCATCGAATTGACGATCAGGCCGGAGCAGACCGTGGTGACCAGGATGATCAGCGAGTTGATGAGGTAACGGCCGAAGGCGAGTTCGCCCGAGAGGTGGCCGACCTCCGCATAGTTGGAGAGCGTCGGGTTCGAAACCCAGAAGGCCCGGAAGCTGCCCATGTCGGCCAGGATCTGGAACCGATCGTCCTTGAGGCTCGCCACGACCAGGAGCAGCAATGGAGAGACGATTACCAGGGCGATAATGAAGATAGAGACCGTCTGGATGGTGCGCAAAACCCTTGCGACGGAGCGAGGCCGCGCAGCGCGGGCCTGCGGGATCGAGAGAGCGATATCAGACATCGAAGCGCCTCAGGAGCTGGCGCTGGATCAGCGCGATGATGAGAACGATGACGAACAGGATGACCGAGACGGCGGAGGCATAGCCCATCTTCTGCTCCTCAAAGCCGGCGCGGACCATGTAATGCACCACCGTTTCGGTGCTGCTCTTCGGCCCGCCCTGCGTGAGGATGGCGACTTGGGTATAGAGCTTGAACGCCTGGATGGTGGTGATCACGAGGACGAAGACATGGGTGGGCCGCAGGCCGGGCATGGTGACATGCCAGAAGCGTCGGAAGGCGTTGGCGCCGTCGATCTTTGCGGCATCGTAGAGTTCGTCCGGGATTCCCTGAAGCCCGGCAAGGTAGACGATCATCTGGAAACCATAGGCCTGCCAGGCCGAGAGCAGAACGAGCGAGAACATCGCCCATTCGGGATCGCCGAGCCAATCGATCGGCTGGATCGCGCCCCCGGAGAGAAAGCCGAGGATCTGGTTGAACGGTCCCGTGGGATATTGGAATAGGGTTCCCCAGATGACGCAGACTACGACCATCGACGTGATCGCCGGCAGGAAGAACATGCCGCGCAGCAGATTGCGGAACGGCAGCTTCTGATGGAGCAGCAGGGCCGTTGCAAAAGCCAGGCCGCATTGCACCGGAATGATCCAGAAGGTGAAGCGTGAGACGTTCCAGAGGGCGGTCCAGAAAAGATCGTCCTGGAAGATGCGGATGAAATTGTTGAACCAGACGAACCGGACGGGCGTCGGCCGCGGCACGAGAGGCTGGTTGGTCATCGCCGTCCAGAAGGACAGCAGGAACGGCACGATCAGAAAGAGGGTCAGCAGGATGACCGCCGGCGCGAGCATCGCCGCTTCCTGCATCAGCCGTCCCGTGTCATGCCGGCGCGCCGGAGTCTTTCGCACTGTTGTCGACGACGGTGTCGATTGTTGCATGACCATGGCATTCCTCCTCTCCAGGCCTCGAGTGCCGGTCCCGCCTTGCAACGTGGTGGACACGTCGCAAGGCTTCGATGGACCGGCACCGTTGGCTGTTATTCCTGATCACCGAACGGCGGATATCCATCGTTGTCCTCGATATCCTCGTCGATCTTCTTGGCGGCTGATGTGAGCGCCTCCTTGGGATCGCCGCCATTGAACACCTCGTCGACAGCCTGCATGAAGGCAGAGGTGATTGTGGGATAGGCGGGGTGCGGCGGGCGCGCGACAGCCGTCTTCGACGCCTGTTCGAAGGCGATGGCCATCGGGCCGCCATTGGCATAGAGCGGAGATTCGGCGGCGAAGCTCTTCAATCCGGGGTAGCCGGACTGGCTTGCCACATAGGCCCGATATTCCTTGTCCTTCAGCAGGAAACTGATGAACTTGGCTGCGATGTCGGGATGTTTTGAAGTCTTGGTAATCGCCCAGATCCAGGTGCCGTTCGGGCTCGCGCCCTTTGTCCCGAACTTGGGCAGCGGCAGGACGACGAGGTTGTCCTTCATGGCGGCTACCGCCTCCGCATAGACCCAATGTCCGCCGAGCGCCAGGGCCGCGGGATTGCCTTCGGCATAGAACTGGTTGGTGCCGGCCGACTGCGGCACGACCCAGCCGTTCTTGACCCATTTCTGCATCATCGCAAGCGCATCGACGCAGGCGTCGCTGTCGAGCGTGCCCTCGGATTTCCAGGCTTTGCGGTCGATCAGGTCACAGCCGGCCGATTGCAGGATCGGGCCATAGGCATAGGTGATCCATTCGGTCTTGATGCCGTAGCCGCGGAAGGTGTCGATCGGCCACTTCACGCCTTCGAGCTTCGAAAGCTTCTCGAGATAGGTTTCGAACTCCTCCCGGGTCCAGGCGTCGTCGACGGATTTCGGGATGCGGGCGCCGATCGCTTCGAGATATTTCCTGTTGCCGTAAAGAACGACGGAAGAGTCCGTCAGTCCGATCGCATAAAGATCCTTGTCGATCGGGTATGTGCCCTGAGCGATGTTGGACTCCGTCATGTCGTCGAGCAGATCCTTGTCGATCAGCGGCTTGATCGGCTGCAGATAACCCGACCAGACATAATTGGCGAGGAACGGCGCATCGAGTTCCATGATGTCGGGCAGCTGTTTGGCCATGACGGCCGCGCTGAACTTCTCGTTATAGGCATCGTGCGGCGCATAGATGAACTGGACATCGACATCGGGATTGGCGGCCTCGAAGCGCTCGGCCACCTTGCCATAGGCGGCGACAAAACCGGGATCGCCCTGATGCATGACCTGGATCGCCGTCTTCTCGGCTGCGACAGCCCATGTGGCGGCCAGTGCCGACGACAGGATCAGGGACTGAAGTAAACGTTTACCCATTAGAAATCCTCCTCAATTGAATGGGCCTTCCTCAATTTACACGGATGCCCGCTCCACCAACTGGAACGGCAGTTTCTGCACCCCGGCCGGGGGCCGGTGTTCGGCAAGCAGGATGTGCGCGGCCTGGCGGCCCATGGCGCGGTGGGGAAGCGCCATGGTGGTCAGCGGCGGATCGAGACGCGAGGCGATCTCGACCTGATTGTCGAAGCTCGCGACGGCGACATCATCGGGAATGGTCGCGCCCGAACGGCGCAGGGCGGCATAGACCTCCATCGCCACGCGATCATTGCCGCACAGGATGGCATCGGGACGTCGCGGACCCGTCATGAGATCATGCACATGCTGAGGGACAAGGCTGTGTGCCCGGTCGCTGTAGATGGCCTTGCTGACGGCGGGCAACACGATGGCCCCTGCCCCACCGATGCCGGCGTGATCGAGCGCCTGGCGAAAACCCAGTTCGCGCAGTTCGCCGGCGAGCAGTCCCGGCAGGTTGATGAAGGCGATATTGCGACGGCCCGCCTCGATGAGATGGGCCGTAATCTCGGCTGCCGCTCCCGTTTCATCCGGCACCAGTGACGTCACCCGGTCGTTGGCGTCGCGGCAGTTGATCATGACGCCGACCGTGTCGGCAAATTCGGGCGGCAGGTCGATGCTCTTGTGATACATGGCGGCATAGGCAATCGCGCGCGGGCGAAAGCGCCGCATCTCATCGAGGATCGATCCCACGCTGCGATGGCCGCCGAGCGTCATGGCGAAGACGGCCATGTCGGAAGCACGCACGGCGCCGTCGAGCCCCCTGATAATCTCCGTCGCGAAAGGCGAGGTGATCAGGTCATCGGCGACGAGGCCGACAAGCGGCATCCAGCCCTGCCGCATGCTGCGAGCGGCGAAGTTGGTGACATAACCGAGTTCCTCGGCGATCTCCTTGATCCGCCGACGCGTTTCCTCCGACATGCGCGCCGTGCCGCCATGCAGGGCGCCTGACACGGTCTTGACGGAAACGCCTGCGCGGGCGGCTATGTCGTTGAGCGAAGCAGACACGAGACCTCTTTGGGTTATCGATTACCCATATCGGTACCAATCCCTTTCCGATGAGTCAAGCGATGACAACTCCCTGCCCCTCTCAATCGATCTCCTCAGGGATGAAGCCGCCGGTCTGGCGTTTCCACAGCCGGGCGAACAACCCGTCCCGTTCGACCAGCTCTTCCGGCCGGCCTTCTTCGACGATGCGTCCGTGATCAAGGACGACGATGCGGTGCATCCTGGCGATCGTCGAGAGGCGGTGGGCGATGGCGATCACCGTCTTTCCCTCCATGACGAGGTTCAGCCTTTCCTGGATGGCAGCTTCGGATTCGCTGTCGAGCGCCGACGTCGCCTCGTCGAGAACCAGGATCGGCGCGTCCTTCAACAGCACGCGAGCGATGGCGACGCGTTGGCGCTGGCCGCCGGACAATTTGATGCCGCGATCGCCGACGTAGGCGTCATAACCCTTGCGACCTTCGCTGTCTGTGAGATCGGCGATGAAGGCATCGGCGCTTGCCATCTCCGTCACCCTTTCGATCTCTTCCTGCGTCGCCCCCGGCCGACCGTAGCGGATATTGTCGCCGACGGAACGGTGCAGCAGCGCAACATCCTGGGCGATGACGCCGATCGCGCGGCGAAGGCTTGCCTGCGTCACCGCGCGGATATCCTGCCCGTCGATCAGGATCGCGCCGCCCTTGATGTCGTAAAAGCGCAGGAGCAGGTTTGCGAGCGTCGTCTTGCCGGCGCCGGAGAGGCCGACCAGACCGACCTTCTCGCCGGGCCGGACCGTTAGCGAGAGGTTGTCGATCACGGGTTTGCCGGACTTATAGGCGAAACGCACTTTCTCGAAACGGATCTCCCCCTGCTGCACCGTGAGATCGGCCGCATCCGTCCGGTCGGTGATGGCGGGCGGCGTCGTCATGACGGGCATGGCGTCCTTGATCGTGCCGATCGCCTGGAAGATCTGCTGGCCCATCTGCATGAAGACGAAGATCTGCGAGGACAGCCGGTTGAGGATATAGACCGCGCCGACGAACTCGCCGACCGTGAGAAAGCCTTTGACGAGACCGGAAAATCCGATCGCCAGCATGGTCAGCCACAAGAGCGTATTGAGGATGACGACGGTCACTTCCGACGAGCGGTAGATGCGCTGCTCGGCGTGCTGCGTCTGCACGGCCTTTCCGATGATGCGGCGGATTGCGCCCGCCTCGCTGTCTTCGGCTGCAAACTGCTTGATCATCTGCATGTTGGTGTAGAGATCAGTGATGGCGCCGGCGACCAGGCTGCGCTGCTTGGCGGTGCGGCGCGAGCGCTCGACGAAGATCGGCACGATCCTCGCGGCGAAGGCGACGTTGAGCGTGATCCACACGACGACGGGCAAAGCAAGCTGCCAGGCGAGCGCGCTCAGCAAAATCACTGAGCCCACCAGCTGCATCAGGAAGCGCGGAATGGATTGGAAGCCGGCGAGGATCTGCTGTTGGACGGCAGAGGAGACCTGCTGCAGCCGCGAGGAAACCTGGCCGGCATAGAGATCATGGAAGAAGGCAAGATCCTGCCGCTCCACGGCCTTATGACCCTGCCACTGGATGGCGGCCGGCATGGCGATGCCCAATGTATGCGAGTTCAGCGTATTGAGCACGAAAGACACGATCGGCATCACCGGAAAGATCAGAAAACCGAGAACGGTCAGTAGCAGCCATTCGCTGCGCAGGAAGACGGCAGCGCCCTGCTCAGTCACGCCGTCAACGATGACCGAGAGCCCCCAGACGATCGTCAGGTTGATCACCTCGAACACCATGGAGCAAAGCGCCAGCGCAATCAGCACACCGCGGAACATCGAGATGAAATGCAGGAGCACGGTGACCGGCCCCTTCGACGGCAGCGGTCGGTAGGGAATGTCGAGCGGCCGGATCAGGGTTTCGAAGGGACGATAGATCGCATCTGAAATCGACATGGGCCGCTCGGTCGAATGTTGAAATAAGGGCGAGGGACTCAATGCTACGCAGCCGGAGGATAGGATCACCTTGCGGCTGCAATCTCAACTAGAATTTTAGTGATTGTTTGCGGGCGGGAGGCTAACGAAAAATAGGGCTGGAGGGTGCGCGGATCGCGCGGAAATAGGTTAGCTTCTTATATCATTCTCAACGCCCTTCTCGGATGCGGCGTCTCTGCCTGGATGGCGCGGGCGCCCTCCGGCTTCCCGATCGTGACGCGCGCAGGCCGGAGGGGAAGGAGCCTCGAAGGACGCCTTCCAACGCTGCTCCTTGCATTCATCTGAAGTCGGCGCACCCGCCTCGTCTGTCGAGGCCCCTCGGGACACCTCAGTATGAGGCTCTCTTGAATGCCGAACCCCGCCGAAGCGGGGTTCTTGGTGCGTGGCAGGCCGGTCAGTTGTTATGCGCCGCGCAAGCTTCGTCCATCGGAGTGGCGTTGCTCGTGCCGCCCTGCGTCTGGAGATTGGCGGAGTTGTTGACCGGGTTCGGGCACTTGGTCTTGTCCATTTTCATCGTGCCGCTGGTCGTTGAGCCGGTCGTGGTGGTATCAGTGGACATCGGCTTCTTGGCTTTCATGTCGCCGCTCGCGCCACCGCCCTGATCGGCCTGGTTCTTGTCGATCGTGGCCCCGGCCGGAGCCGGATTGGACTGGGCGAAGGCTGATGTGGCCATGCCGAGTGCGAGAAGCGAGGCTGCTACGAGTTTCATACGCATCCTGATATCCTCCTTGGGATGTTGCGTGATTGGCCCATCCACAACCTCGCCAGGACATCATTGTTCCGCAGCTGCTGATGACAAATTGCGCCACACCCCCCGACGCTCCATCAACACCCGCCATGATGGCTTTTCATCGCCGGCATTAGCCCTCCGATCTGTTCAAGCCTTTGGCGTGTTGCGGGCCACCAGGCGCGGGCGTATTATGATTTTAGGATTGGACCAGGAGCGATGAGTGATCATCGCGCACGGAGGTCCTGATGAATACGTCACCTTCAAACGGTCGCGACGCAAAAACGTTGCCACCCGCGGTGATCTCGGCCCTGCGGGTCCACGAGTTGACCGCCCACGCGGATGTCATCGCCTTGCTGCCCGACCCGGCGAGTGCTCGCATCTGCCTCGATATCGCGGAAGACGCCGCTCGAGCCATCAATGGCAGCATGGCGGCCGCCCATGTCGGTGCAGATCCGGAACGGATGATCGCCGCACCCGAAGAAATCGACTTGCAGATGCTGCGCGACATGGACGAGGGTTCGCCACAACAACGCCTTGAGCGGGTGATAAGCGTCTTCGAGAGCTGGAAGAAAGTCAATCCGGGCCGAAGCGACCTGCTGCTTGATGATTGTCGCGGTGATCTCGGTCGCTGCGTCACATCCGAATGCCACGAGAGTGCACTGGTGGTCACGCCGTACCACGGCAACATGGATGCCCGCGATGCATTCCACGACCTGCTTTTCAACGAACGCAAGCTCGTGCTCGTGCCGCCTGCAGGCTGCTATTCCGGCCATCTCCTCCAGCGTGTCGTGATCGGTTGGAAACCGCACGATCATGCACGAGCGGCCGTCGTTGCCGCAAGGCGCTGGCTGGCGGTGGCGGAGCACGTCACCGTTTTGTGCGTCAACGACAAGCCCGACGGCAGCTATCAGTTTACCGCCAGGGAACTGATTGCGCAGCTCGGCTTGAAAGGCGACATCGTCGCGATCCGCTCGGAGGGTCGTCCGGTTGCCGAGGCCATTCTAGATTTCGCGGGTTCCGTTGGCGCAACCTGCCTGCTGATCGGCGCTTTCAAGCATAGCTATTTCCTCGAACTGCTTCTCGGCCGCGTCACTCGCTACCTGCTGTCGCACGCGAGACTTCCCTTGATGATGAAGCATTAGAGAGGTGCGATTTTCGTTCCCGCCGTCGATTTTCGCGCGTGCCTTTCCAAGGAACCGCAGCGAACACTCCCCCTCTGCTCTGTGCCCCGATGATTCAGGGCCGCGAAGTGCTTATGCTTAGCGACGGTCGCGAAGCTGCGCAGGTTCAGAATCTCGCATGGGGCTATTCCGACCGGTTTGACTGCGTCTCCCGACGCGCTTCCCTTCGAGCCAGGAAAAAGATCGGAAGGGATGCAAGCTGCGCCGTTGCGACGAACGCGGCAAGCGCAGGCGTCGAGCGATCATAGAGCAATCCCGTTGCGACGCTGCCCAGCAGCCAACCTCCACCATAGGCCGAATAGAACATGCCGAACCCCAGACCCCGACGCCCTTCCGGGAGCAGCCCGGCGATGATTGCCTTCATCAGCGTGTCCTGCACCGCGTAACCGATGCCCCACAATGGCATTGCGATGACAGCCATCGCGAAGCCGCCCTGGAGTAGAAGCGGCGCGAAGCAAGCAGACAGCACGATCCCCACAGTGAGCGCCACCTTATCCGACCAGTCGTAGAGCCTGCCGAGGATCAGGTTGGCCGCCACCCCTGATCCGGTGGAGAAGGCAAGCAACACCGGGATCCATTCAGATGGGACGGTCCGAGTGCGCTCCAGATGGTATGCTCCGAGCTCATAACTGAGCAACCCGGCGGCAAAGAGCGCGCCGGCGCCCATGTAGAGCCAGTAAAGGCAGGCCTAGCGTTTTCGCCGTGGCGGTGCGGCCCTGCTCCAATCGCTCGGGAACGGGGAACGTCAGCCGCGCAGCGATGAGTGCCATGATTGCAAGCACAACAGAAATGGTTAGCAGGGCGTAGGCGGTTCGATAGTCGCCACGCAGGAACAAAATGAGAGCGGCAATCAATGGCCCCAGCGTCGCCCCCGCCTCGTCGAGGGCGGTATTGAGGCCGAAGGCCCAGCCTCGCCCGAGTTCGCCGGTGGTATAGGAGATCATTGTCTCGACCGTCGGCTTGCGCACGGCACGGCCAGCCCGTTCGGCAATGATCAGGGCCCCCGCAAGCTCCCAACTCCCCGCCAGTAACATTGCGGGCACGGCGCAGAGATTGATCGCGTAGCCGGCAAAGGTAATCGCCCAATAGGCGCGGCTCCGGTCGGCGATCCAGCCGGCGACGGGCCGCAGCGCATATCCAAGGAATTCCCCTATGCCGGCAATGACGCTGATCGCAGCGGCACTCGCCCCCAGCATTGCAAGGAACTGGCCGTTGATCGCCGCGCCACCTTCATAGGTGAGGTCGCCGAAAAGATTGACGACTCCCATGATCAGCACGAAGCGGAGGGCGGACGAACCGCCACTATCGAGCCCTCTCATATGCGACTCCTTCTACCGCATCTATTACGCGGACGTTGCTCGCCTCTTCGACCGGCAGACGCAGCAGCGTCTCAACGCCTGATCCCTCAGGATGCAGAGATCAAATTCTGCGGTCGAAGAGCACCAGCGACCGGATGTCCTTCAAGCGGAACACCTGGGCGGGCCGATTGCTTGCCCGGCGCATCTCGCCTTCGACCGGCTCCAGGAAATCGGCTTCCGCCATGCGCTTTCGAAAAGCCGATTTGTCGAGCTTGCGGCCGAGAAGGCTCTCATAGACCGATTGCAGTTCGCTCAATGTGAAATGGGCCGGCAGCAGATGGCCGGGCAGGTTTGTATATTCGACCTTGCTCCGGATACGGCCGAGCGCCTCCTTGAGCAGGGACGCGTGGTCGAAAGCAATGGGAAAACCGACGCCCTCGCCCTCGACCGGCCGCCATTCTGCCTCCTCGGCCATGGCGTTCCGCCGTTCCGCGACATCATCGGCCGAAAGCAGCGCGATATAGACGATGCTGATGCTCCAGCCTCTCGGGTCCCTGCCGGCGCTGCCAGTCGTTTGCAGCTGTTCGAGATAGGGTGTTTCGACGCCGGTCTTTTCCTTCAGCACCCGCCGCGCCGCAGCCTCCAGATCCGCATCCTCGTCAATATGGATCCAGCCGCCGGGCAACGCCCATTCGCCGGAAAAGGGCGCGGCCGCCCGCCGGACGAGAAGCACGGCGAGCCCTTCCGACGACAGCGAAAAGATCGCGAGATCGACGGTCGCGATCGGTTTGAAGGCGTCGTTGTCGTGTGTGGTCATGGTGGGAAGATAGCACGCCTACGCCTTAGTGTAAATCTTCAACTAAGTTAGTTGACATTTATCACTAAGCCGTGTTTTCTCCTTTTCGACACGAGCGCGGGGCTCGCGCCGGTAACAGGGAAACGGACATGTTCGGACTGCGCTTCATCAAGACGGAACCCACACAATACGTCATTCAATATCAGAACGGCAAAGCCGTGCGCGAGGGTGCCGGCCTTGCCTTCTGGCATTTTTCGCCTTCGAGTTCCCTCGTGCTGGTGCCGACGGCGAGCGTCAACGATCCTTTCATTTTTCCCCTGGTGACATCGGACTTCCAGGAAGTGACGGTGCAGGGCCAGATCACCTACCGTATTGCCGAGCCGCGGCGTACGGCGGCACTTTTGAATTTCACGCTCGACCGCAAGGGCCACTATGTTTCGGAAGATCCGCAGAAGCTTTCGACCCGCGTGATCGACCGCGTCCAGGTGGCGATGCGAGCCGAGGTTCAGACGCTGTCGCTGAAGGAGGTTCTTGCTTCGGGCGAGGCGCTCGTCGCCGGCGTGGCGGATGCGCTCAAGGTGCATCCGACGGTCGAAGCGCTCGGCCTCGAAATCCTCGGCCTGTCGCTGCTCGCCGTCATGCCGAAGCCTGAAACCGCCAAGGCGCTGGAAGCGCATGCCCGCGAAGCGCTGCTGCGCCAGGCCGACGAAGCCATCTATAGCAGGCGCAACGCCGCGATCGAGCAGGAGCGGACGATCAAGGAAAACGAGATCGCCACCGAGATCACCCTGGAGAACAAGAGGCGCCAAGTGCGCGAGGCCCAGATGGAGGCCGAACGCGCCGTGCAGGAGCGGCAGCTGCAGATCCGCCGGGAAGAAATGGCCGGCAAGATCGCGCTCGAAGAGCAGAACCGCGACCTGGTGACGCTGGCCGCGACCAATGCGCGGGCCGAGGCCGACGCCCAGGCCTATGCGCTGACGGCGATGATGAAATCCTTCGAGCAAGCTGATCCGAAAGTGCTGCAGGCGCTCGCCTCGGTCCGCATGCAGCCGGGCCAGCTCATGGCGCTCGCCTTCCGCGACCTTGCCGACAATGCCACGAAGATCGGCCAGCTGAATGTCTCGCCCGATCTTCTCAGGGAGATCTTGCAGCCGCAGGAGGGCAAGGACCGTGCCGGCCTCTGACGAACGCAAGATCATCCTGGTCGTCAGGCCGACCCGGCTCGACGAACTCATCGCCCGCTACAACACGGTGCAGCAGGCGCAGTTCTATGTCGAACATCTCGGCGCCGACTTCAGCGACTATCTCGCCGAGAAGAAGCGCTACGAAACTGCTATATCAGAGGTGGAAGCAAGCCTGCGCGCCGTCGCCCGCGTCCAGCGTCTCGACCGCCGCTACCTCGCGAGCTTCGTCTTCGGCCCCGACGATGTCGTCGTCGTGCTCGGCCAGGACGGCCTCGTCGCCAACACGCTCAAATATCTCGACGGCCAGCCGGTCCTCGGCGTCAACCCCGATCCCAAGCGCTGGGACGGTCTGCTGCTGCCCTTCAACCCGAAGAGCCTTCCGAAAGTGATCGGCGAGGCGCTGAAAGACAAGCGGCCGATCAAACATGTCAGCATGGCCAAGGCTACGCTCAACACCGGCGCCGTCGTCCACGCGGTCAACGACCTCTTCATCGGCCCGAAAAGCCATGTCTCGGCGCGCTATATCCTGCAGGCCGAAGAGCGCGAAGAACGCCAGTCCTCGAGCGGCATCATTGTCTCGACCGGCATGGGCTCGACCGGCTGGCTGAAGAGCCTCTATTCCGGCTGGCTCGGAGCCGCGAGCGCACTCGGCCTCGAACCCGCCGACCGAGAGATCGACATGTCCTTCGCTTGGGATGCGGACTATCTGCGCTACTTCGTGCGCGAACCCTTCCCGAGCCGCACCACCGGCACCACCATCGTCGCCGGTCTCGTCTCTAAGGACCAGCTGCTCACCATCGTCTCCGAGATGCCGGAACACGGCGTGATTTTCAGCGACGGCATCGAGGCGGATTTTCTGGAGTTCAACGCCGGAACGCGGGCGGAGGTGACGCTGGCCGAGCGACAGGGGATGCTGGTGGTATGAGGGACGGGCTTGCGCTCCGAACGATCCGGGGGGCGAGCTATCTGGCATATGCAGATATTTTGTCGGAGGCTGGGTTCCAACCCGTCGTCTGCGCGATACTCAAGACATGATTGTGAATGGCCGCTGCGCTCGCTTCCGCCGTCTTTGAGGTGACATCCAAAGTCAGCGTGAACGGGTGCTGAGGGTCGAGGACCTGGGCTCGTCTGCTTCTCTCTCTGGCAACCTGCACGTCAATCGACTTCAACCGCTCGCGACGCGCCGGTGTGGCAACGCGCCGCGCCAACTCTTCCTCGTCGCAGAGCAATCTCACAGGCACCAGCAGCGCTTCGCGTTGTTGCGCCGCGCCGGCAATCTGCTGAAAGGTGCGATTGCTACGCTCATCACCTTCTATGCCGGCATGTGTGAAAATGAAATTCGCCGTGGGAGGGCCATAGGCGACGATCGCATCCAGGACGACTTGCCGGACCCTTCCGGTATATTCCCATATTCCATTCGGGAGGGGCGTCGCTCCATCGTCATCGAGCAGCCGCAGTATCGGGTTGTTGAACCAATGATTATCAATGACCTTCGCATCCAGCAGCGGGCTTAACTCTCTCGCAATCGTCAGCTTTCCGACGCCAGGAAAGCCCAAGAGGAGAATGAATACGCTCATAGCGACGTTAGCTCCACTAACTCTCGAGCCCGGCATAGTGGGACAATAGTCAGCCCGCGCGGTTTTACGAACCATCGGCGCAACATTTGCGCCCCTGATGCCGAAAGCGTCGAGGCGCTGTTGGCGGCCACAGTGCCTTGTCGATAGAAATAAGGTATTGTTTTCGTTTGGATGGATTCTGTTGCGGAAACAATATCGCCATTCGCTTCCGTCACTTGTCGTGGGTGTCGATAATGAGCGATGCTGGATTGCCCGTTACAAGTGCGAAGATGATGCTTGAATTGTTCCTTTCGCCATCAGCTAGCGTGGCGCCCATAGCTGACGCGACTGCGCGTGGGTGCTTCTTCCGCTCTGTCCTGGAAGCGCCTCGACCGCGTCTCCGGGTTGATTTGTTCACCTGCCGGACTATTCGTTACCGGCCGCGGCCGCTAGCGAAGCCAGTCCGCGTTGCGCATGCTTCATCCCATCCGGCAGTTGAAACCAATCATGTCTCGATTCCTCGTAGACGGAAACCAGGGGCGGCGGAAATGCCGGGTCTGCGAAGGCACCGACGGCGACGACGCAGAGTTCCGGGTTGAAATCGCCTTCCCAGTAGAGAGACGTGCCGCAGTTCGGGCAGAAATGAAATCGAACCTTGCGCCCCTGCGCGGCGTCACGCTCGAAGACCTTCCGCTCTCCTTCGACCGTTACCTCTGTCTTCGTGAAGATCGCACCGCTGCTCGCCACGGCGCCGGTTCTGCGCTGGCAATCGCGACAGTGGCAGACGCTCACCATGAGCGGATCGCCTGATGTCTTTGCGCGGAGTGACCCGCAATGGCATTGCGCAAGTCTATTCATCTGTCACCTCGGTTGTTCCTGTTGATCTCGTTCGGTGTTTCTGGTGAGAAGAGTTGGAAGATATCGCACCGGCACTCGAGATGCGTCTGAAGAGCATGGGTGCACCTTGCGCCGGGTAACGACAAGGATGAGGCTCTCTTGGGGGCGGCGTGCCGTGTGGCACCCCCTCTGTCCTGCCGGCCACCTCCCCCACAAGGGTGGAGATTGGCAGGTGGTCTGAACGTCGCTCCCTCTCAGGCGGCAGCGACAATCACACTACTTTAGTTGTTTGGGGAAGCCGTCACGCCCAGCCGATCTCCACCATTTGGGGAGATGGCCGGCAGGCCAGAGGGGTGCCCCACGGCATGCCCATCCACTCTCATCCCGAAATGCGCACCCCGTCGCACGACCCCACTATACAGCAACGGCAACGTACAAAGGCGGTGGAGGATGTCGCGGCTTGGAGGTATCGGCATGGCTGGAATGTCCGTTGGCGAGCGCCGCAGCCGACGAGAGGGGTTGGAAAAACGCGCCCGAGGGCCTCAAAGGACGCGGCGAGTGTTCGGTGTCAAAGTGAAAGAAGCCCGGCGCGGGAGAGAGGGCGCCGGGCTTCGATAGTGACCGACAGCATGGGAGGAGGAGTGCTGTCTATCGGGCCGAAGCAGCTAGGAGGGGCAGCGCTTCGGCTCGTCACGAGGTAGTGCCGCAATGCGGCGAATTCAAGCCAAGGGCTGAGTCAATATCGTGCAGATGATGTTGCAGGCACGGCGCCGTGTCGGGCTTGGGCACGGCGTTGTCCGCGGACAACGTGCCGAGGTGCCTGCCTAGATTCAATAGCACCGCACGAACGAGGCTCGCCATGTGGCCTGGGATCATCAGCCGATTAGACGAGCCTATCCGCTTCGGCTCGCGAGTTGCTAATCTCAATTTGCGTCGCTCCGGCGGCTTCGAGAATTGCAGGATCTCCCAAAAGGCGTTGGGAGGAGCGGTGCCGAAATCGATGTTGGTGCAGTCTGGCTGAAGCAGCATCGAATGGATCGCGGCGGATACGTCCGCGGCCGGGGCATGCCGTTCATCCCCGCAATCACAATCGAAACCATCTGGAGAGATGGTCATACGGCAGTTGTTCAAGGTTATGCCGGATCAAGACACCGTCCCCCATCAAGTGCTCGATCAGGAAAGACGAATTGCCGAATGTGGCTCTGACGGCGTCAAAGGACATGGCTTGCTCTCCTCGCTCAGCTGCAACTTTATCTCGGTTACTCCCTGAACACAGTTCGCCAGGTGTTTTTGAGTGAAGTTGCGAAATTGAGCGCGTATGCGAGAGACGAGGGCAGCAAGATCCATGCAGCGAAACTGCCGGAATGCCGGCTTGATGGCAAGTGTGTCCTTTATCTGAAACAGAGCCTTTGCTCGCCATCGGCATGACCCGGCACGATCCAGCTGATCTCGAAGCGATCGCTCCGTTGTCCGCGGGCAACGGCCGACTGGGCGACTATCCCAATTGGTGAGGCAATGGGCAGTTGGCGCGGGCGACTTGCCTCACTGTCGATCCCATATCCTGAGCAAGAAGCGTCCGCAGGTTAAGGTCTCAGCCTGGAAGCCCATCCGAACCTGCTGCCGGGTTGAAGGGCGAGTGGAGTTTCTCGACGACCATGTTCACCAAGGTCGAAGCGTAATCGGCAGGCTCGGCCAGGGACATTGGATCGTCATATGCTGAACCCATCCATCAGGTTCTCGCCTGCGAATATCGCCGCTCTGAAGAAGGCTCTGCGGGGCCAGTATCCTCACATCAAGTCGTCGCACCTCGATGAGGCGATCGCCGCATCGTTCGGGTTCAAATCCTATGCCGCCATGCATCCGGCGCTGTATCAGCTCGTCGCCTATGCCGGGCTGGTCGTCGAGAGCGTTCATCTGCTGCTTCTGCTTCGTTTGGAGGAGCTTGGTATCGAAACATCGCCCCGGAGCGGTTGCGTCGTCTCGTCTGGAATATCGAATTTCCCGATGACCGGTACGACAGCAAAACCGGACATGTTGTCCAGCGCGCAGGAGGCCGACGGCGGCCAATGCGGGGTAGCTCGCGCATCGATCACCAAGCCGCCGACCGTCCGTTGGGCGGCAGAGACGTCGTTGGCGGCCTTGGCGCCTTGCTTCCCTCATGTCGTTATCTCGGAACGGCTGCACATTTCCGGGCGATACGCATTGGAGGCGGCCAAGGGGTCGCCGGGGAAATTGTCGGATGCTTCAATGACTGGCGTCCAAAGCAAGCACTGTGAAGCCAATCTTTTCCCGGGATAAAGGTCGCGGCTATTGCTGCCGGTTGCCGCTGGCGCTATTGTTTATGGGGCATTGTCGTGCAGCGTCTCTACGCTGCGGATTGCCGGTCGCAGCTGCCTGGCAGGCGCCGGATTTAAACGGTGGCAGGCGGAATTCAGGTCTGCGGCGTGTCAATTCGCCGTCCCAAGGTCTTAAAATCGCCGCTACTGGGCGCGCGCGAAATCATCCGTACCGCACTAACGAAACTAAACTCGCGATTCGCTTCCGTAGTGGAGCGCGGTTCCAATAAGATCAGTGGCTTGTAGGTCGCGAGGCTGGCGCCGGATCTTCGCTCAAGCGCGCCATTGGCCGCCGCGATCCCCCTCCCCCGCCCCGGGTTTCCGCAGGAAAGCATCAGCTTGCATCCTTTAGCGGCACCCGGCGTTATCCCCGAAGCAAATCGGAGGATAGGGTAATGGCTGATGGGCTCCACCTCAAGAGATATCCGCTCGCTGCGGCGATGATGGTGGCTGCGGTCGGGGCGTTCGTGCTGGTTCAGACAAGGCAGCGCGGTTCGCTCACCCCGCCTGCGGCCGCCGGCTGGTCGGGTGATGATCATGGGCGCAGCGCGGCGACGCCGGAGGCTATTCCGATGAGCGGTCTTCGCGATGTGTTCTGGCGCCTCTTCCATGAGGTCCTTGACGACCGGGTCACCCTCATTGCCGCGGGCGTCACCTTCTATCTGCTCCTGGCCCTGTTTCCTGCTCTGGCGGCCTTGGTCTCGCTGTACGGCCTGATCGCCGATCCCGTCACCATCTCCGAACATCTGCGCGAACTGGCTGTCCTCCTGCCGCCCGGCGCCTTCGATCTGCTTGCCGATCAGATCAAGGCGCTGGTCGAAAACCGCGAGAGCACGCTCGGCATAACCTTTTTCGTCGGTCTCGGTATTGCGCTCTGGAGCACCCATAGTGGCACGCTGGCGATCTTCGACGCGATGAACGTCGCCTATGAGGAGAGGGAGAAACGCAGCCTCGTGCGGCTGAACCTGATCGGCCTCTGCTTCACGCTATGCGCGATGCTCTTCGCCGTCATCATGGTGGTGCTCGTCGGTGTAATGCCGGTCGTGCTCTCCTATCTCTGGCTCGATCAGTTCAAGGAGCAGATGGCGCTTCTCCTGAGATGGCCGCTGCTTCTCTCCGTCGTCGCCGTGGCCGTGACACTGGTCTATCGCTTCGGTCCGAGCCGCGAACCGGCGAGAATACGGTGGATGACCTGGGGCGCAGCCTTGACCGCCGCGGCCTGGGCCGCCATGTCGCTCGGCTTCTCCTTCTATCTCGAGCATTTCGCCAATTACAACGCGACCTACGGCACCCTCGGCGCACTGATCGGGTTCCTCATCTGGATCTGGCTTTCCGTCGTCATTCTCATCGTCGGCGCGGAGCTCAATGCCGAGCTGGAGCATCAGACGGCGCGGGACACGACGACGGGCCACCCGTTGCCGATGGGCGCGCGCGGCGCCTATGTCGCCGATACCCTGGGCGAGATCGTGAGCTGAGCGTCTGAGCATGAGGCGAAAAGCGTGAGCGGTTTTTCGGACATCATGCTCCCCTGTTAATAGAGCAGTCTCGATGACTGCTCCTCGAATTGATGTATCCTGTCCTTCGGCAGGTTCGACAGAGGAGACGATCATGACCGCCCCGCATCCTTCCAAAACCCATATCGGCAATCATGCGCTGCATCCCGAAACGCAGATGCTGAACTACGGCTACGATCCCGAGCTTTCGGAAGGGGCAGTCAAGCCGCCGGTGTTCCTGACCTCGACCTTCGTCTTCAACTCCGCCGAAGATGGCAGGGATTTCTTCGACTATGTCTCCGGCCGTCGCGAGCCGCCGGCAGGCAAGGGCGCCGGCCTCGTCTATTCGCGCTTCAATCATCCCAACAGCGAGATCGTCGAAGACAGGCTCGCCGTTTATGAGCGGACGGAAAGCGGCGCGCTATTTTCCTCGGGCATGGCGGCGATCGCCACCACGCTCTTCGCCTTCGTCCGGCCGGGCGATGCGATCCTGCATTCGCAGCCGCTCTATGGCGGCACGGAAACCTTGCTGGCGAAGACCTTCCTCAATTTCGGGGTCGCCGCGGTTGGCTTTGCCGATGGCGTCAGCGAGGCCTCGGTGCAGAAGGCGGCGGATGAGGCGGTCGGCAAGGGTCGCGTGTCCGTGATCCTGATCGAGACGCCGGCCAATCCGACAAACAGCCTCGTCGACGTCGCGATGATCCGGCGCGTGGCTGATGCGATCGGCGCAAGGCAGGGGCATGTGCCGGTCGTCGTCTGCGACAACACGCTGCTCGGGCCGGTCTTCCAGCGGCCGATCGAGCATGGCGCCGATATCTCTCTCTATTCGCTGACCAAATATGTCGGCGGCCATTCTGATCTGATTGCCGGCGCCGTCCTCGGGCGGAAGGCTGTCATCAAGCAGGTCAAGGCGCTGCGCGGGGCGATCGGCACGCAGCTCGATCCGCATTCCTGCTGGATGCTCGGCCGATCGCTGGAAACGCTGCAACTGCGCATGGAGCGGGCGAACAGCAATGCGCGCGCCGTCGCCGATTTCCTGCGTGATCACCCGAAGGTCGAGAAGGTCCACTATCTCCCCTACCACGATACAGACTCGCCTGCGGGCCGCACCTTCGCCGCCCAGTGCACCGGCGCCGGCTCGACCTTCTCCTTCGATATCCGCGGCGGCCAGCCGGCCTCTTTCAAATTCCTGAACGCGCTGCAGGTCTTCAAGCTCGCCGTCAGCCTCGGCGGCACCGAGTCGCTCGCGAGCCACCCCGCCGCCATGACGCATTCCGGCGTGCCCGCCGATGTCAGGGAGCGCATCGGCGTGCTGGATTCGACAATCCGGCTGTCGATCGGCATCGAGCATCCGGACGATCTGATCGCCGATCTGGAATTGGCGCTGCAGGCTGTTTGACACGGCGGCGCAACCGATGCCCGGCGGCGCCGGGCATCGGTTGCGCGTTATTTGTCGTCGGTCGTCAGTTCCGTCTCGTCGGTGTTGAGCACGAACACCGCAAGCAGGCGCGCCGGCTTTGTCTTGCTGGCGTTCTTGCTGACGGCGTGGTGATCGCCGGGAAATTCGGGAAAGCTCTCGCCGGCCTTGTAGGTCTTCTCCGGCCCGTCATTCACCTTGCTGGTGATCGCCCCTTCGAGAACGGTGGCGTATATGAAGGCCGACTTCGGGTGCGTATGGCCGGGCGACTGGCCCCCTGGCTCATATTCCACCAGCACGGCCTTCATGCTCTTGCCGGGAACATTGGGCAGCTTCTGCTCAAAGACGACGGTCACCTTGGCTTTGCCGCCAGCGGCGTCAGCCTGAGTGCCGGCGGCAAGGACAAGCGCAATGGCCGCGGCCGAGATGATTTTCCTGAGCATGTCTGGTCTCCTCCGATGATGGGAATAGCTCGACAGGTGACGCTTCGCCGTCAGGCGCTCTTCTTCTGAAGCAACTGTTGGCTCAGCCAGTCGTCGAAGCGGATCTTGCCGAGCCGGGCATTCGGACCGGTGACGAGCGAAGTGTCGTCGAGTTCGACGCCGAAATAGCGGGCGTGCGGATCCGTCATCACCTGCCGCGGATCGTGCGTCGCCTTGAAGAGACGCGTCACGATATCGGTCAGGCGGATCTTCTCGGGCCCGCCGATCTCGATCGTGCCGTTGACCGGTGCAGCGAGCGCCACCTCCGCCATGACGTCGGCGACATCGTCCGAGGCGATCGGCTGCAGATAGGCCGGCGACAGATGCACGGTCTGGCCGACCGTGTTCGACTGGGCGATGCCGGCCATGAACTCATGAAACTGGGTGGAGTGGACGATGGTGTAGGGAATGCCGGAGCCCTTGATCAGCTGCTCCTGGGCCATCTTGGCGCGCATGTAACCGCTGCCCTGCAGCCGCTCCATGCCGACGATCGACAGCGCGATGTGATGCTTCACGCCGGCCGCAGCCCCCGCCTTCAGCAGGTTACGGCCCGAGGTCTGGAAGAATTCGAGCACGGCCTTGTCTTCGAAGGAAGGCGAGTTGGCGAGATCGAGCACCACCTGCGCCCCGGCAAGCGCTTCGGCGACGCCCTTGCCGGTGATCGTGTCGACGCCCGAATTCGGCGAGGCCGCCAAAACGTCATGTCCTTTCTTGCGCAATCTTTCCACGGTCTTCGAGCCGATGAGGCCAGTGCCGCCGATAACGACGATTTTCATGGTAATCTCCCTGGTCCTTTACGAGGAATGTCCTCTGTTGATTTTAAGATGAGCTGCAAACTGCCTCTTCAGTAGGGCAGGCGACTTGATCGGCATGAGAACAATCGCCGAGCGGATTCCCGGCGCGGCCGACCACAGCCGACGGCAGGAGAATGCGCCGGATCGGGGGCTCGAACCATTCTCTCTCGGTCGCTGCCGTCCTATGCCAAGGCAGTAGCGCACCTCACCTGTGGTCGAGGTGTCCCGTCGGAACAGACAAGGCTGGTTTCATCCGGTATCGGCCGGACGTGCCGTCGGTGCAGATAACCGAAACTGAGGAATGTCATCACGATCGCGCAAGCCGCCTTCGATTCCGTCGCGACGGAGACGAAGGCGCTCAAGCGCTGGGTTCGTACCAGGGGTCGGAGAGGCACTTTGCAATCGTTGATGAAGGGCGCCGTCGTCAGGACGCCCGGGCGGTGTCCCAATCCGGCGGCCCGCGAAATTCGATACCGTAGCGTCCCGCAAGCTGCAGCAACCGATCCATGTGTTCCGGTAGGCGCGGAGCCTGCACAGCGGCCTCGATGAAGAATTCTTCCAGCCCGCCCGGTGTCAGGACGGTGAGGTTGCGTCCCGGAGACGCGCTCGCCACCCGAAAAGTATGCGGCACGCCTCGTGGCAGGAAGATTGATCTGCTCGCGGCAACCGGGATGATCGCGCCGTTCAGCCAGAATTCATAGGCGCCCTCGATGACGTGGATCACCTCATCCTCATTGTGATGGATGTGGACGGGCGGCCCCCCGCCCGCCGGCACGGTGCTTTCGAAAACTCCGACAATTCCGCCGCTCTCAATCCTTCCCACATTGATGGTGTAGGCGGTGCCCAGCCAGGTTATGGTCCGACTGATGCGCCCAGCGACGTTCATCGCAATTTCCTTCCAAGGTTGAATGGAATAGAGTTTTATACTGCTGTCCAAAACTATCGCCGGAAGCGGCAGCGCGGAAATTGAATGATCGTATAAGGGATATTGAGCCCGTGAATTTCTCAGCCCTCGATCTCAATCTATTGCGTGTATTCGACGCCATGATGGCGGAGCTCTCGACGGTGCGAGCTGGCGAGCGTGTCGGCTTGTCCCAGCCGGCCGTGAGTTCGGCGTTGGGCAGACTGCGCGCCCTCTTGGACGACGAATTGTTCGTCCGGGAAGGCAATCAGATGATGCCGACAGCGCGGGCGCTTGAGCTGCGTGAACCGATAAGACAAGCATTGGCCGGCATGGAAGAGGCGTTGGCGACGAATGCTGCATTCGACCCTGCCACGTCTACCCGATCCTTCATGTTGATCGGATCGGACTATTTTTCCTCGCTGTTGATGCCGCCCCTCGCTGCGCGCGTCGCCAAAGCGGCGCCGTCCACCACCCTGCAGATGATCGATCATGCTTCATCCGAAGTCTTCGAGATGTTGCGTGACGGCCGAGCTGACATTGTTATTGATCGATCGCTCGAACCGCCTGAATGGGTTGTCAGCCGCAAGATGTTCCAATCATGGTTGGTATGCATTGCGAAGCGAGGACATCCGCTCCTTGCCAATCATGGCATTTGTCCAGGAGAAGTCATACCGGCGGACGTATTCTGCGCTGTTCCCCACGTTCTGCGTTCCGCCGATGGCAGCAAGACGGGGACGATTGATCCCGCCCTTGCACGCCTGGGCCTTGCTAGGCGTGTCATGGTCACGGTACCGCATTTCCAGGCGGTCGCTCTTGCCGTCGAAGCGAGCGAAATGCTGGGGAGCATTCCGGTTCATTTCGCTCGCATGTTGACCGGCCGGCTGATGCTTGATGTGTTCATGCCTCCGGTGGATTCGCCGAAAATGGACGTGACCATGTATTGGCTTCGTCGTTTCGATCGCGATCCCGGCAGTGTGTGGCTCCGGGATCAGATCGCGCAGGCCCTCGCCGCGCCGGCGCCGCCTTGGTTTCCGATATGACCGAGCCAGATCAGAAGAGGATCGAAGCCGGCAGCGCACCTGCCTGAATGGCTGTCTTCTCAGAATAGCCTGACCGCCTCGAACAGCGCCGTCAGTCCTATGCCGCCGCCGATGCCGATCATGGCGAGACCGGTCGCGCCGAGCGACCAGTCATTCCCGCGCACCAGCTGACTATATAGCCGGCTAACAAGAATCGCGCCAGAGGCTCCGAACGGATGGCCGAGCGCCAGGGCGCCGCCATCCTTGTTGACCGCGTCGGCTGATATATCCAGCTGATCGAGTGAAGCCAGGACCTGCGCGGCGAAAGCCTCGTTGAATTCGATCGCATCGATCGTGGAAAGCGAGAAGCCGGGCTGGCGCTGCAGAAGCTTATCCGTCGAGGCGACCGGGCCGATGCCGAGCAGGTTAGGGTCGACGCCGGCGGCGGCGCTGTCGATGAAGGCGAGGCCTTTTTCGATGCCCATGCTTTTCGCCATGCCGCGGTTCATGACGAGCACCAGGCAGGCGCCGTCATTCAGCGGGCAGGCATTGCCTGCCGTCACCGAACCGTCGGCCAGGAAGACGGGCCGGAGTTTTGCCAGTGCTTCAATCGACGTCGTGGGTCGCGGGCATTCGTCCCGTTCCACCAGTCCGTGGCCGGTGGCGATCTCTACGATCTCGGGCCGGAAGCGGCCCGCTTCGGCGGCTGCGACGGCGAGCCTGTGGCTGCGAAGGGCGAATTCATCCTGCCGCTGGCGCGATATGCCGAATTGGCGCGCGACGTTTTCGGCGGCAATGCCCATTTCGGGATCACCGATCGCCTCGGGGGAGAAGCGTGCGCGGCCGTAAAAGCGCGGCAGGGCGCCATTGGCTTTCGGTCGTTCGACGCGCCATGGCGCGGTGCTGACGCTTTCGACGCCCCCGGCAAGGAAACACGAACCGGCCTTCGCCTGGATCAGCCGGGCGGCCAGGATGATCGCTTCCAGACCGGAACCACATTGCCGGTCGATGGCGACACCGGGAACCTCCATGGGCAGGCCTGCGTTGAGCGCCGCCAGTCGGCCGATATTGCCGCCGCCGCCGGTGGCATTGCCGACCAGCACGTCGTCGATGGCGTCGGGCGCAACGCCCGTTTCTGCAAGGATGCGGCGGATGATGGGCGCAGCCAAGTCTTCGGCTGCAACCGTCGAAAGCGAGCCGAAGGCCCGGCCGATCGGCGTGCGGTAGGCGGCGACCACGACCGGCTGCCAATCCTCGTCAGGCTGATAGGCGTAGGACAAGACCATCTCCCGAAATCACCGATGCCTCTACCTGCCCGCGCGCGATCTTGCCGCTGCTCGTCATCGGCCAAGAGCCGATATGGTAGAACTGCTTGGGGACCTTGAACCTTGCAAGCCTGCCTGCGCAATGCTCGGCAAGCATTTTCGCATCCGTCGCCTCGCCCGAGACGATGGCGACGATCCTTTGGCCGTAATAGGCATCCGGCAACCCGAAGACGACGGCATCTTCGACGCCGGGGCAGGTTTTGAGCGCGCTCTCGACTTCGGCGGGATAGACGTTGTTGCCGCCCGATATCATCATGCCGCCCGCCCGGCCGATCACCCGCAGCATGCCGTTTTCATCGATCTCGCCGAGATCGCCGACGGTAGCACCCGCCGGCGTGACCCGGAACGCCTGGCCGTCGTCGCCCCAGAGATAGCCGTCGGCGATCAGGTCGCTGTTGACGAAGATGGTGCCGGGCACATCGGCGCCGACATCGTTTTCCCCAGAGTCGCGGATGGAAATTTCGACGCCGGGATAGGCTCGTCCGACCCGGTCGATCGGAAAATCGGGTACGCCGCCGGCAAGTGTCGAGACCGTTATGAAACCGATTTCGGAGGCGCCGTAATATTCCCGGATGCGCGCCTTCGGAAAGAGGCGGCGCATGGATTCGACCTCGTTGAGATTGAGCTTGGCGCCGGCCGTCAGTACGTCACGCAAGGACGCCATCGGCTCACCCGCCCATGCCCGGGCGATGCCCGCTATATGGGTGGGCACGGCGACCAGACGTTCGATCCCGGAAGACAGAATCTGCGCGACCGCGCCGGCATCCCATTTCCCCACCGAATGGAAGGTCGCTCCGGCATCGAGCGCCTCGACCAGGGCATAAAGCGCGAGCCCGTGCGCGAGCGCTCCCGGGCACAGGGTCGAGGGCGCGTCCTGGAGTTCGAAAACGATCCGTCCCCGGTCGAGGCTCCGGCGCCACTGTTCGCGCGAGCGGTAGTAGGCCTTCGGCTCGGCTGTCGTACCCGAGGTAAAACCGATCAGGAAGATGCCGTCGGCATCGGCCGGAGGGTCGTCTCCCATCGATGTGAGATCGAAGGGTTCGGCTCCGGCGACGATGACGGGAATGGCGAGCCTGCGGCCGATCTCGGCGCTCGGGCTCGCAGCGTCGTCGACGACGAGCACGTCGGGCGCCAAGCGCTCGACGATACGCTCGATTCTGGCTTCCGGCATCATCGGATCGATGACGGCGCAGGCATTCGCCAGCGCGGTGGAGGCAGCGAAATACTCGGCAAAGCCGATGTGATTGCCGAGGCTGACCGCTACAAGCTTCTCGACGCCGGGCAGATCGAATGAACGGCCGTTCGAGCGCGGAAGCGCTTGGATGAACCGGTAGATCGCGCCGGCGCGGCCATAGAGTTCGCCATAGCTCAAGGCGCGGCCGTCGATCACGACCGCCGCCTTCTCCGGTTTCTCCGTGGCGTGTCGAAGAAGCGCTCTATGGATCGGCATGGTCAGCCCTGCGACAAGGCGGCCCTGGTGGCCTCGGGGATCGGCGTCGGGCGGCTGTCGGAAAGGCCGACGCAGACCCAGACGAGTCCGCCCGAGGCGCAATGGGCGCCATCGCGCTGGCGATAGAGCTCGATCGTAAAGGAGAGGCTCGACCGCCCGATCTTCTCGACCCTGACCTTCGCCTCGACGACGTCGTCGACGTCGATTGGGCTGTGAAAGGTGATCTCCGCCTTCTTGACGTGATAGGCCACGCCCGAGGTGGTGTGGCGGAAGTGGGTGAGGATCTCGCGGTGGCGCAGGAATTCGACGACCGCATCCTCGCAATAGTCGAGATAAACCGAGTTGTGGACATGACCATAAATGTCGATGTCTCGCATCGAGACCCGGAACGATGCTAAAGGCCTGTCGTCAACGCTCATTCGATCACCGAAATTTCGACGGCGTGTTCTAACCGACTGTGTGGGGGATGCAAATGCAATATCAGGCGATCGTGCGAAAATTCGGGCCGGCCGAGGAGGTCGTCGGGATCGAACGCGCCGAACTGGCGCCGCTCTCGCGTGACCAGGTGAGGCTGCGCCTGCTGGCACGATCGATCAATCCCTCAGATATCATCACCATCTCGGGCGCATATGCCGGCCGAACAACACTGCCCTTCATTCCGGGTTTTGAAGCCTTTGGCGTGGTGGAAGAATGCGGCGCAGAGGTGCACGGACTTGTGCCGGGGACGCGCGTCCTGCCGGTGCGCACTGCCGGCGGCTGGCAGGAATTCAAGGACACCGACCCAAGCTGGTGCCTTCGCGTTCCCGACGCGATTTCCGATCTCGAGGCGGCGACGAGCTACGTCAACCCGATGACGGCCTGGCTGATGCTGCACAAGAAAATCGGACTGAGACCCGGCATGCGCATCGCCATCAATGCCGCGGCGTCTTCGATCGGGTCCATCCTGATCGGCATGGCAAACGCGGTTGGCGTCGAGCCGATCGCAATCGTCCGCAGCGAAGAGTCCCTCTCGCGCCTCAGCGGCCGGCTGGAGGCAGTTATCGTCGACCGGTCGGGCGGTGATCTCGCCGCCGGCCTCGCGGGCCGGCACGGGCTCGATGCGGTGCTCGACTGCGTCGGCGGCGCACGCGCCTTAATCCTCGCCGATGCGCTGCGGCCCGGCGGGCATTTCCTGCATTACGGCCTGCTGTCGGGGGAGAGCATCCCACCCTCCTTCTGGGCCCCCCATCTCGATATCGCCTTTTCCTTCTGCCACCTGCGCGAATGGGTCCATTCCGAAGCGATGGAAGACGTCCAGCGCGCATATGCCGAAGTGGCCGCGCAGATCACGGCCAAGGTCATCGCCACCGAAGTGCGACAGGTGTTTCCACTGGAAAAGATCGGCGAGGCGCTGCGTACCGCCCTGCCCTTCCGCACGGGCGGGAAGGTGCTGCTGGCGTGATGGCAAGCTGCGCTCTCACCGCACCGGTTGAAACTGATGCCGCTCCGGAGATGCAGGCATGCCCCGTTGGCCCTCGAGGACCGCGGCGTTCCGGCGAATGCGACTTTCCAGGGCCGCGATTCCTTTTGAGTGCGTCATACCCGTCCGTCAGGAGACTTCCTGGATGTCGAAGCGAATGATCTTGCCGTCCCTGAGGTGGAAGACATGTCCAACCATCTTGTCCTGCAGAAGTGCGCCCTGGAGATCCCGCACCAACTGGCGGACATCTGCAACGATGGCGCCGTCAGAAGTCCTGTGAAAGCTTGCAGGTTCCACGTGGGATCAATCATCGCCCATTGGCGGGTCCAGTAGGCGCGAACGGCCTCGCGCCCATGAACGTGGCCGCCCTCCATGCCGTTGGCCCATGCGACGTCGTCGGTAAATGCGTTTCAACTTTTCGATTTCAGCGTCCACGGTCCTCTCCCCGGACTTCCTGCGACGCAACCGACGGCAGCGACAACTGCATCGTACACCAGGCCCAGACCGCGTCGACAGCCTTGCGCGGCGATGATGAGCGTTTGCGCAACAGATAGTAATCGGGTCCCATGGTTGCCGTCGCATCCGTCACCTGCACCAGCCGCCCTGTTGCGAGATCGGCAGCGACGAACGCCCGGCAAACCAGCACGACACCCTGGCCGGCGAGAGCGGCATCCAGCGCCAGTGTCGTATGGTTGAATGCTGCACGGGGCAGCTTTTCACGCGAGCGCAGGAATGCCGGCCAATGATCGTGCGAGTCGTGCAGAAGCGGCAGCTTGCGAAGCTCTTCGCCGGTCAAAGAGTGAATTCCACCGTGTCAAAGCTTTCGACCGCACTCCAGCCGGGCCAGTAGTCGTCTTTCAAAGGAATACCGTCCGAATTGATGCACTGCTTTTGGCCTGCATCGGCCACGTTGGGCGTCATGTCATACGCCTCGCTTGAGGTGATCCCTAATCGATTGAAACAGCAGCGCTGAGGTATGTTCAAACGGCCGCATTCACCTTTTGGTGGTGAAGCCAATCCCTTTTGCAGGATGTGCGCACTGGAATTTTTACATCAATCTTCCCTTGTGACCGGGAGGGACGAAATGGCAAGCAATTACCGTTTGCAAGCGAATGATACCACTTGGGCCGTAATCGACGAAGCGACTGGTGCACCGGCCCGATTGGACGGCATACCCCTCGTAAGAATGGAGGCCGCGGAAGCCCGACATATGCTTTGTATACTTGATGGCATTGATCGGATCAGGACCACCTCGAAGTGGTGGGCGGAGCTCTCTAAAGAGCGGGCAAAGATGACAACCTTTCCGGGCGCTGTGCAGGCGGTGGAATTCAAGCCTCTTCGGCCGTTTAGCTCGAGCAAATGGACTTGGAACAATGAAGAGTTTCGCTAGAACAGACAGGCTTATGGCCATCAAGCTCTCGTGAGCAGCCAGCCATATTGTCGCCCATGATCGCCGCGAGCCGGTCGCTCCAGTCAGGTCCCCGAAGGCCGAGACCACAGGACCGATAAGACTTCCGGTCATGGCTTCTGGGACCTAAGTCCCGGCTCCGAACCAAATTGGCCTCGCGCTGTTTCCTTCGTATCACCAAGGAGGACTGCCATGACCTTTGAGCCGGAAAGCCTAGCCTACGATCAGCTTGCGAGCGTGCAGGCCGCGGTATCCGCGGAGCCAGAACTAGAAAGCTCGTCCATCTCTGTAAGCATGGTGGGCAGAAGCGTCCTGTTGGAGGGCTATGTGGCCGGTTATGGTGATCGGGAGAAGGTGACGGCGATCGCCGCCTTGATCGCGGGCCCGGAGAACGTGCACGACAGGATGCAGGACCGTGAAGAGATAAATGGATAACACCGCAACAGGGGCGAGCTTACCCAACCATAATGAAGTCTTCAAGGTTGTTTCTGAATGCGAAGAGCGCGCACACTGAAGGCAGCGCTCTTAAAGTTTGCCTCGAACTGCACGGCCCATGATCACTATCGGCGTGCCGCCGTTCTTTACGGAGGTTGAATTGTATGTTGGCGTGGTTCGATAGCCGGGGGTGATATGGGCAGAAAGCCCACACCATCTTGGCAGCAGAATATCCCTTTAGGAACAATCGCAAGGCGAGGTAGTTAATGCTTAGTCGGGCGTAAGGGTAATTGGAGCGCGGCGCTCTCCCCATCCCTCGGGTATTCGAGGTTGCTTCCAGCTTTCGAGCTGTGACGCGGGGTTCGAATCCCTGCCCCGACAACCATATTCGATACAATCGAACAAAGTCTGCGATTTCTCGTCGGCTCCTTCAACGCCCAGTCGAAGGCTAAGATCGTCCGCAGCGCTGCCGATGGCGATCTCGCCTGGCCGCATGTGCATGCGACGAACGGCGCGGCCGATCGCGGCCAGGCGATCGTCGATATCTTCCGCGTCAGGGACGGCAAGATCGTCGAGCATGGGGATGTGATCCAGCCCGTTCCGAGCGAGTCGGCCAACAAGAACACCATGTTCTAAGCCGCGTCGATCAGGGGCGGCGACAGCCGCGTTGCACACCAGTCCCAGACGGCGTCCACGGCCTTTCTCGGCGATGAGGAGCGTTTGCGCACCAGGTAGTAATCGGGTCCCATGGTTGCCGTCGCATCGGTCACCTGCACCAGCCGCCCTGTTTCGAGATCGGTTGCGACGAACGCCCGGCAAACCAGCACGACGCCCTGGCCGGCGAGTGCGGCATCCAGCGCCAGTGTCGTATGGTTGAATGCTGCACCGGGCAGCTTCGCACGCGAGTGCAGGAATGCCGGCCATTGATCGTGCGAGTCATGCAGAAGCGGCAGTTTGCGAAGCTCTTCGCCGCTCAAGGGTAAGATCAGGCCTTCGACCAGATGCGGGCTTGCGACCGCCACAAGTTCCTGGCGGAACAGCAACTGTGCCTGCAGGTTCGCCGGAAAAGGCGGGCGGGTGAGGCGTACTGCGATATCTACCTGGTCGCGGTCGAAATCCGACAGCGCCTCGGTGGCGACCGTCCTCAGATCGATGTCGGGAAGGGCCGCGTAGAGCTCGGCGAGCCGCGGGATCAACAGCCTGGTGGCGACCGTGGGGGTGGCGCTGATCGTCACCATTTCCGGCCGGTCGAGAAGCCGCCCGGTGGCCTCCGCGAGCGTATCGAAGGCGCGGGTCACATCCGCCAGATAGGCCGTGCCATAGGCAGTGAGCGCAAGGCCGCGGGCAAGGCGTAGAAACAACCTGAGGCCGAGCTGCTCTTCCAGCGCGCGAACCTGCTGCGCGACCGCCCCTTGCGTGACACCGAGCTCCTCGGCGGCGGCGCGGAAATTCAGTCGGCGGCCCGAGGCCTCGAAGGCGCGCAGGGCATTCAGAGGCGGCAGCGTGCGGCGGGATTGGGTCATCGGCATATCCAGGAGATTTTCTACAGTCTGGCACCTTTCTTTCTCGCGCGAAAGTCCCGTCGGCATCTGCCATAATGCTCGCAATATCAGCTATCGGAGGTCTCAATGTCTGAAGGAAAAGTCGCTCTCATCACTGCAGGCGGGTCCGGCATGGGGGCTGCGGCTGCCCGGAGGCTCGCCGCGGACGGCTATCGCGTCGCCGTGCTCTCCTCCTCCGGCAAGGGAGAGGCGCTGGCAAAGGAACTCGGCGGCGTCGGTGTCACCGGCTCGAACCAGTCGAACGACGATGTGAAGCGGCTCGTGGATCTGGCGATGGAGCGGTGGGACCGTATCGACGCGCTGGTCAATTCCGCCGGCCACGGCCCACGTGCGCCGATCCTCGAAATCTCCGACGAGGACTGGCACAAGGGCATCGAGGTCTATTTCCTTAGCGCCGTGCGGCCGATCCGGCTGGTGACGCCGATCATGGAAGCGCAGGGCGGCGGCGCGATCGTGAATATCTCCACGGCATGGGCCTTCGAACCCTCTGCGATGTTCCCCACCTCGGCGGTCGCGCGGGCAGGCCTGGCGAGCTTCACTAAGATCTTCGCGGACACCTATGCGGCCAAGAACATCCGCATGAACAACGTCCTGCCGGGCTGGATCGACAGCCTGCCGGCCACCGACGAGAGGCGCGACAGCGTTCCGATGGGCCGCTACGGCACGAGCGAGGAAATTGCGGCGACGATCGCCTTCCTCCTGTCGGATGGGGCCGGCTACATCACCGGCCAGAACATTCGCGTCGACGGCGGCATCGCCCGTTCCGTCTGAGCGAGGCCTGGCGGTGGATCTCATAGACATCGATGCCTCGGCATGGGCGGAGCTCGAAACGGCTGCGGCGGGTCCGCAGTCGGGTTTCCGCTATGTGAACCTCTGCTCGGTGGGCGCCGAGGGCAGACCGCAGGCGCGCATGGTGGTGCTGCGGGCGGCCGATAGAGCGAGGCGCAGCCTTGAATTCCACACCGATACGCGAAGCCCGAAATGGCTGGAGCTTTCGGCAAATCCCGACGTTACGGTGCTCGGCTTCTGCCCGCAGGCCCGGCTGCAGTTACGGCTCCAAGGCACCGTCGAACGCCACGGCCCCGGAAGCGAACGCGCCGACGCGGCTTGGGAAAACCTGCCCAACCGGACGCGGATGACTTATATCGGTGGGCCGCCGGGAGATGAACGAGCCTTCGAAACCGTGGCCGAATTGCCGGAGCCTCGCGGCGAAGTGGAGGGGAAGGCTCGCTTTGGCGTCCTGAGTTTTCGCGCGCGGATGCTGGACTGGTTTCAATTGCGTCAGCAGGACAACCGAAGAGCCCTGTTCAGCTATGACGAAACCGGCGCGCTCACCCATAGGCGATGGGTCAATCCTTGAGCCTGAAATCACGGTGCGAATCCTCGTCAAGTGCATGACATGAATAGGATGGCAGCCTATTCTCGGATACACGAAATATTGCAGCGGCTGTGCGTGCGTGTCCCGCCGGGCTTGCGGAGGTCGCCTCGCTGCTGCCGATCGCCGCCGAGCTGCTCGGCCAGCATTCGCGGACGGCCAATACGCATAGGGAGCTCGGCTGATGGACCCGCGAGCGGGATCGGGAGTAGCATCCGTGCGGCAGTGGCAGGCGGTCAAGCGACCGGCCCGGGGAAATGCGATGATGAAGCTGAGACCTTTTTTCCTGACGTTCGCGATGCTGGCATTCGGCTTGGCATGGCCGGTTTCCGACACCTTCGCTGCAGCGCAGCTCATTTTCTGGAGTGCTTTGCGGCCGGTCGATCAGGCCAAGGCGACAGTGCCGCTGTCGGGCAAGGCGGTCAGCGGTCCGCAGGGCGAAACGCTAGCCTGGCATGATGAGGAGCATCCGGTCGACTTGACGGGCTTCGTCCTGCCGATCGACCAGGACGGCGACCTTGTCTACGAATTCATGCTGGTGCCCTGGGCTGGAGCCTGCAGCCACATGCCCTCCCCGCCGCCCAACCAGTTGGTGCGCGTCGTTCCGCAGGAACCTCTGCATCTCGAAAGAATGTACGAGACCGTGACCGTGACCGGCAGCCTGCGGCCTGGCCTGGATCAGGCGCAGTTCTTCATGATCGACGGCGTCCGCATCCTTGCCTACGGCTACAGCATCAGCCATGCCGAGGTGGGGAAAGCGACGGCGACTGATGATCCCGATCTGCTGACGCTCTCGCCGTTCGGCATTCTGCCTCGTTAATGGAAAGGCTTCTTGCAGAAACGGCGCGTGCCGCGTATATACATGTTTATATATACAAACTGTGGAGAGTTCTCTATGCCGCAATATGCACGCGTGTTTCAATCCGGCAATTCGCAGGCCGTGCGGCTGCCGAAGGAGTTCCGTTTCGATGTGGAACAAGTGGAAGTGACGCGGGAAGGCGATGCCGTCATTCTCCGGCCGCGGGTCGATAGCCGCGTGCAGTGGGCGTCGTTGCGAAACGCTCTTGAACGCGGGCTCAGCGACGATTTCATGGCACAAGGGCGAGAACAGCCGGAGGATCAGGAGAGGCCTGGTCTTCAGGGCCTGTTCAAGTGATTACGCATCTGATCGACACCAATGCCGTGATTGCCTTGATCGGTCGCAAGTCCGACATGCTGCTCTCCCGCGTGATGGAGAGCGACGAGGGATCGATCGGCCTCTCCACCGTCGTCATGCATGAACTCTATTACGGCGCCTACAAGAGCGCTAAAATTTCCTACAATCTCGAAACCCTGCGCCTGTTCATGGCGGATTTCCCAGCCGTCGGTTTCGAGCGCGAGGATGCGCTGGCAGCCGGGGAGATCCGCGCCGCATTGGCGGCCAAGGGAAAGCCGATCGGTCCTTACGATGTGCTGATTGCCGCGCAAGCCAGGAGCCGCGATCTGGTTCTCGTCACCAACAATGTCGGGGAATTCCAGCGCGTCGAAGGCTTGTGCGTCGAGGATTGGACGGTCGGGCGGTAGTCCAAGAGAGCTTCAGCGGCGTTTCGGCGTGTTCTTCGAGACTCCGCCTCGCGCCTGTTCAGGATAAAGTGGACAAGGCGTGCCACACGGCACGCCTTGGGCCGAAATGCCTGCCGATCAGACGAGATCGAAGCGATCGGCGTTCATGACCTTGTTCCAGGCGGCGACGAAGTCCTTGACGAACTTCTGCTTGGCGTCGGCCTGGCCGTAGACTTCGGCGAAGGCGCGCAGCTGCGAGTGCGAGCCGAAGATCAGGTCGACGCGGGTGCCGGTCCACTTGGCGGCACCCGTCTTGCGGTCGCGCCCTTCATAAATGCCGTCCTCGCCGGCGGGAACCCATTGCGTCGCCATGTCGAGCAGGTTGACGAAGAAGTCGTTCGTCAGCGTCTCGGGCCGCGACGTGAAGACGCCGTGCTCGGGGTTGCCGGCCCTCAGCACGCGCAGGCCGCCGACGAGGACCGTCATCTCGGGCCCGGTCAGCGTCAAGAGCTGAGCGCGGTCGACAAGCGCTTCTTCCGGCTTCATGAACTGCAGACGCTTGCCGTTCACATAGTTGCGGAAGCCGTCGATGCGCGGCTCGAGTGCGGCGAAGGAATGTGCGTCGGTCTGAGCGTCGGACGCATCCATGCGGCCCGGCGTGAAGGGCACGCTGATGGTGTTGCCGCCGGCAGCTGCCGCCTTCTCGACGCCGGCCGCACCGGCGAGCACGATCAGGTCGGCGAGCGAGATCTTCTTACCGCCCGTCTGGGCGGCGTTGAAGTCTTTCTGGATGCCTTCGAGAACGCCGAGCACCTTGGCGAGCTGGGCCGGCTGGTTGGCTTCCCAGTCCTTCTGCGGAGCAAGGCGGATGCGCGCGCCATTGGCGCCGCCGCGCTTGTCGGAGCCGCGGAAGGTCGAAGCCGAGGCCCAGGCGGTCGAGACCAGTTCCTGTACGGAAAGGCCTGTGGCGAGAACCTTTGCCTTGAGGTCGGCAATGTCCTTGTCGTCGACGAGGGGATGGTCGACGGCCGGGATCACGTCCTGCCAGATCAAGTCTTCGGCCGGAACCTCCGGGCCGAGGTAGCGCACCTTCGGCCCCATGTCGCGGTGGGTCAGCTTGAACCAGGCGCGGGCGAAAGCGTCGGCGAACTCACCGGGATTTTCGAGGAACCGGCGCGAGATCTTCTCATAGATCGGGTCGAAACGCAGCGAGAGATCGGTGGTCAGCATGGTCGGAACATGCTTCTTGCCCGGCTCATAAGCATCCGGAATGGTGGCTTCGGCGTTCTTGGCCCGCCACTGATGGGCGCCGGCCGGGCTCTTCGTCAGCTCCCACTCGTGGGCGAAAAGGTTTTCGAAGAAATAGTTGCTCCACCTGGTCGGCGTCTGCGACCAGATGACTTCGAGGCCGGCGGTGATCGCGTCTTTGCCGACGCCGGTGCCGAACGAGCTCTTCCAGCCGAGGCCCTGGTCCTCGATCGCGCCGCCTTCCGGCTCGGCGCCGATGAAGGACGGGTCGCCCGCGCCATGGGTCTTGCCGAAGGTGTGGCCGCCTGCGATCAACGCCACGGTTTCTTCGTCGTTCATTGCCATACGGGCGAAGGTTTCACGGATGTCCCGGGCCGCCGCGACCGGATCGGGATTGCCGTTCGGACCTTCCGGGTTGACGTAGATGAGGCCCATCTGCACGGCACCGAGCGGTTCTGCCAGCTGGCGTTCGCCGCTGTAGCGCTCGTCGCCAAGCCAGGTGCCTTCCGGACCCCAGTAGAGCTCCTCCGGCTCCCAGACGTCGGCGCGGCCGCCGGCGAAGCCGAAGGTCTTGAAGCCCATCGATTCGAGCGCGACGTTGCCGGTCAGGATCAGGAGGTCGGCCCAGGAAATGCGGTTGCCGTATTTCTGCTTGATCGGCCACAGCAGGCGGCGAGCCTTGTCGAGGTTGGCATTGTCAGGCCAGGAATTCAGCGGTGCGAAACGCTGCTGGCCCTGGCCGGCGCCGCCGCGGCCGTCGGTGATGCGGTAGGTGCCGGCGCTGTGCCAGGCCATGCGGATGAAGAGGCCGCCATAATGGCCGAAGTCGGCCGGCCACCAGTCCTGCGAATCCGTCATCAGCGCGTGAAGATCCTGCTTCAGCGCGTCGAGATCGAGCTTCTTGAACTCCTCGGCATAGTCGAACTCCTTGCCCATAGGGTCGGCGCGGCCGGAATTGTGATGAAGAATCTGCACGTTCAGCTGGTTCGGCCACCAGTCACGGTTGGCGCGGCCGCGGGGCGTATTGCCATGGGCCACAGGGCATTTGCCTGTGCTGTCAGTGGGGTTGTCCATGATCGTCTCCTTCATTGCTTGATCTGTCTGCGGTTCAAAAAAAGATGAGCCGAGCTGACGCCCCACTCTCTCCCTTGCAGTCTTCATATCGGAAGCGTTCAATAATTTTAAGTTGGATTTACTGATTGCCGCGATAAGCTGAGGTTATGAAGAAACTTACCCTGAAACAGCTCCGTTATTTTGAAGCCCTGGCGCGGGATGGCCGCTTCCGCCGCGCCGCCGACGCCTGCGCCATCTCTCAGCCGGCGCTCTCCATGCAGATCAAAGAACTCGAGCAGGAATTGGGCGGCGAACTCTTCGAGCGAAGCGCGCGCGAGGTCAAGCTTACCCCATTCGGCCAGAGCTTTGCCCTAAGGGTCCGCGACATCCTGCGCGCCGTCGATGAGCTAGGGGAATTCGCCCGCGCTTCGCGCGAATCCTTCCTCACGCGTCTTCGCATCGGCGTCATCCCGACGATCGCGCCCTATCTGCTGCCGGCAATTATAAACGATCTCAACGAAACCTTCGCCGGAATTCAGATCGAGGTGCGCGAGACGCAGACAGGCAAGCTGGTTCATGAACTGGCGCAGGGCCAGCTCGATATGGCGATCGTGGCGCTGCCGGTGTCGGAACCCTCGCTCACCGAACTCGAGCTTTTCAGGGAGGAGTTCGTGCTGGTCAGGCGGCAGGAGGACGGAGACAAGCCGGTGCCCGAGCGCGAGGCGCTGCGCGAAATGCGGCTGCTGCTGCTCGAAGAGGGCCACTGCTTCCGCGATCAAGCGCTGTCCTTCTGCAAGGTGGGCCCTGCCCGTCCTCGGGAGATCATGGAAGGCAGCTCGCTCTCCACTCTCGTCCAGATGGTCGGCGCCGGCATCGGCGTGACACTGATCCCGGAGATGGCCGTTCCCGTCGAAACACGCTCGGCCCATGTCTCGATCTCCCGCTTCCCCTCGCCACAGCCCTCGCGAACGATCGGCATGGTCTGGCGCAATTCGACACCGATGGCCAAGCAGTTGCAGGAGGTCGCCGACGCGGTGCGCCGCTCAGCCGAGACGATGCGGGAGCAGCATATGGGCGGGTGACGGACGATGGCTGCCAGTTGAGTGCCAAAGACCCCTGCCCTCGCCTCAGCTGCGGCGCTTGAACGTATGTTCGGCTGCCGGAAATTTGCGCGCGCGCACCTCCTCGGCATAAGAGGCGGCGGCGTCAGCGACCCTCTTGCCGAGTTCATCGTAGCGCTTGACGAAACGCGGCCTGAAGTCATTGAAGAGGCCGAGAATATCGTCGGAGACCAGGATCTGGCCATCGCAGGCGGACGAGGCGCCGATGCCGATGGTCGGTATGTGGATCGAGGTCGTCATCTCGCGGGCGAGCGGCTCCACCGTGCCTTCGACAACAACGGCGAACGCGCCGGAGCCGCCGATCGCATGCGCGTCGCGGCGGATCTTGGAGGTCTCGTGTTCGGAATGGCCAACGGAGCGATAGCCGCCTGCAGTGTGAACGAGCTGCGGCATCAGGCCGATGTGGCCGAGCACGGGAATGCCTCGCTTGGTCAGGAAGGCGATTGTTTCGGCCATCTCCTCGCCGCCTTCGAGCTTGACGGCGTCGCAGCCGGTTTCCTGCATGATGCGCACGGCATTGCGGAAGGCGACCTCCTTGGATTCCTGATAGCTGCCGAACGGCATGTCGACGACGACGCAGGCATTGGCGACGCCCCGCATCACCGCCTTGCCATGGGCGATCATCATGTCGAGCGTCACGCCGATCGTAGTCTCCATGCCGTAGAGCACCATGCCGAGCGAGTCTCCGACCAGCAGCAGGTCGCAATGCTCGTCGAGAAGGCGCGCCATCGGCGTCGTATAGGCGGTGAGGCAGACGATCGGCTTACCGCCCTTCATGGCTGCGATCCGCGTCGGCGTCAGGCGCTTCTGAGATCCGGTGGCGCTCATTTCGTCACTCCCTTCCCCGGCTGGCCGCTCACTCGGTTGTCCCGGATCATTTTGCTGTTCCCGCTTGCCGGGCTGCTGTTGTCTCCGACAACTCTGTTGTCGAGAAGCCGCGTCGTGCCGATTCGCACGAAGAGCGCCACGACGATGGGGTCTTCGAGCGAAGCGACCGGTGCCAGCGTTACCGCATCCCTGACGGCGGCGACTTCGACCCTTGCCAGAGGCTCGCGGCCGATGAAGGCGGTGAGTTTCGCCTCAAGTTCTTTCGCATCCGTCAGGCCTTCGGCGATGAGCCGCTCGGCCTCGTCGAGCGCCTGCGGAACGATCACTGCCGCGCGCCGCTCATCGGGGCTGAGATAGACATTGCGCGAGGACAAAGCGAGGCCGTCGCTGTCGCGCACCGTCGGCACCGAGATCACCCGCACCGGCACGGCGAGATCTTCCACCATGCGCTTGATGATGACGACCTGCTGGTAGTCCTTCTCGCCGAAATAGGCAGTCTGCGGCTGGACGATGTTGAAAAGCTTGGTGACGACGGTGGCCACTCCGGCAAAATGGCCGGGCCTGACCGCGCCTTCGAGTTCGCGGCCGAGATCGGGAACGTCGACCACCGTCATCATCGGGCGGGGATACATGTCCTCGACGCCCGGCGCGAAGAGGAAATTCACACCGGCCTGCTTGAGCATGTCGCCATCGCGCTCGAGATCGCGCGGATATTTGCCGAGGTCTTCGGCCGGGCCGAACTGCAGCGGATTGACGAAAATCGAGACGACGACGAGGTCGTTCTCTGCCCGGGCGAGGGTGACGAGCTTGAGATGTCCGGCGTGGAGATAGCCCATGGTCGGAACGAGGCCGACGGTGCGCCCCTGCCGCTTCAGCGCATCGAGCGTGTGGCGCAGCTCTTCAATATTCGAGAAAACCCGCATACATCCTCCCCGCGGCCGGTCACTCATCTTGGGCGCGGATAAGAAGTGTAATCGAAGCGGGAGGTCAATGCACTTCCGCGACAAAAAACGATTAGATGCATGGCAGGCCGATAAACCCCACTCATATCCGCCGGGAAATCGTCTCTCGCATCCGGCTTGCCGTAGGGCTAGCAATGTGCGACCTGCGCCTCTATCTACCCTCTCCGTCAAGATACCATCACAGTCGGCCGTTATGGAGGATGCATGGACAAACCCTGGAAAATCAGCCGTGGGCCGATTGCGGCGACGGAGCTCGACGTGGAGAAGGCAAACGCGATCAACTCGCTGTTGGTCCGGCCGGTCGGCGTGCTTCCGACAAAGCCTGGCGATCCCGTCCTTCCCTTCGCCGTCGGCCTCTTCAACGAGCTGCGCCCGCTCCTGAAGCCCGATGCCGGCGTGACGACGCTTCGGCGCGCGACCGCTGCCTATGTCCATTGCCGACGCTATTATTTCGCCAGCGCCCAGCCCGATTCCATGCGCCATAACATCGACGGCGAACCGGTCGAGCCGCTGTCGGAGGAAGACCGATTGGTCGGGCAGAAGCGGTTCCTGAGCCTCAAGCAGAGCGCCGCGAAGGCCGAGGAGCCTGAGCCAGCGCCTGTGGTGGTTCCTCCTCCTGTCATCAGCAAGAACGAGCAGATCCGCGCCGCCCTTCTCGGCAAAAGGAACGCCGCCCAATAGGGTGAAACGACGTCAGCCTTGCTCCTCCTTCGGTGAAGCCCTGAGCATTTCCATGGCACAGGGCGGGTTGACGGTTGCGCCAGAAAAATGCCCCGCCCGGAGGATCCGCAGATGGCTGATATCATCACGAAGGGCCGGGTTCTTCTGGGGCCCGCACATGGGCTTCACACAAGGCGTTTTCGCGGCGCTCGTCGCCGACGCGGCACCTGCTGATCTGCGCGGCACGGGGTTTAGGTTTTTCAACCTCGTCTCGGGGGTTGCAATTCTGCTCGCCAGTGTGGTGGCGGGCGCCCTGTGGGAAGCGGCGGGGCCGCCATCACCTTCACCGCCGGCGCCGCCTTCGCGGCGCTCGCGGGCGCGGCCCTCCTCGTCGTGAAAGCACCCATGACGCAGAAGTCTTGAAGAATATTGCGCTCGACATGCAATGGAAGAATAACCTGCTGGTGTATTCTCACACCAAACTATTTTCTGCGCAACGTCAGGTAGTTATAACTTCATGTATTTCACGCTTTACAGAGCTTTAACGCTATTATTCTAATTTAAGCACCAGCTATTAAATCTCGCTGGACGTTCTAAAACGATGCGTTTTCTGGTTGCAGCTTCCCTTTTTGCAATGGCCGCAGCCCAGTCCGCGGCGGCCGATCTTTCCGCCTACAAAAGGCCGCTGACGGTGCCTTTCGAGAAAGTGACGCCCTATTCGCCGCAACTCGCGACGCTCGGCAAGATGCTGTTCTTCGATCCCCGGCTTTCCGGCAACAAGAACATGACCTGCGCCAGCTGTCATAATCCTTCCTTCGGCTTCGAGACGCCGGTGAAGACACCGATCGGCGCGGCCAATACCGCGCTCGCCCGCCAGGCGCCGACAGTCCTGAACGTCGCGTGGGTCTCACCCTTCTTCTGGGACGGCCGCGCGAAGAACCTGGAGGATCAGGCGGCAGGCCCCATCACCGCAGCCGCCGAGATGAACGGCAAGCTCGAAACTGCTGTCACCGAAATGCAGAACATTCCCGACAAGGCGTGGTTCGGCGAAGTCTTCCCCGATAAAGGGATCACAAGGGAGACGATTCTGACGGCGATCGCCACCTATGAGCGGACAGTGGTTTCCAACTGGTCGCCCTTCGACCGGTGGGTGGACGGCGACGAGAAGGCGGTTTCCGACAGCGCCAAGCGCGGCTTCGAGGTCTTCACCAGCAGCGCCGGCTGCTCCGCCTGCCACTCAGGCTGGAATTTCACTGACAACAAGTTTCATGACATCGGCCTGCCGGATGAGGATATAGGCCGCTTCAAGATTGATCCGAGCAGCCCGAACAATCAGCATGCTTTCAAGACGCCGGGCCTGCGCAACACGCTCTATCGCGGCCCCTATATGCACGACGGCAGCCTGAAGAGCATGGACGAGGTGATCGCCCACTACGAAAGCGGTGGCGTCGGCCGCCCCTCGCAAGATCCCGCCATGATGCCCTTCTTGCTGACTGACCAGGAGCGCGATGATCTGATCGCCTTTTTGGGAACTCTGACCGCCGAAAAGCAGGACATTCCCCTGCCGACGTTGCCGAACTGAGGTGCATACCATGAAACTCTCCATACGCATGCAGATCCTCGTCCCCATGGTGGCGACGATCGTCGTCGGATTCGGCAGCGCCCTCCTGATCGGCAACCAGGCTATCACCGGCCAGGCTCGGGTTGCCGCTGTGGTGCAGGAGGCGGTGAACGCCAAGCTGAGCTCGGCCCATATCGAGCAGCAGTTCCGGCAGGCGACATCGGTGGTCGACCGGGTGCTTTCGATGACGAATTTCGTGCCGGCAGCCGAGGTCAAGGCAGCGTTCGAGGAAAGCAATGGCGCGCTTTCGCAGTCGCTCGATGAGCTTGGGCGCGTTGATCTCGCCATGTCGCTGACCGAGGGGGTGCGCTCGCTTCGCGAGGCGCACGGCGCCTGGGAAAAGGACGTCAAGGTGAGCCTCGGCCTGCAGCAGGCCGACCAAGTGCCGACGGCCGAGAAGCTGGCGCGCTCGCAGCAGGCGATCATGGAAGGCATCACCGCCGTCAACGGTATCGTCGACAGGATCGCGACCGAAAGCGTCGCCGAGGCCGGCAAGGCCCTGGAAACGAAGATCGAAACTGAACTGGCGCTCGCGGGCCTTGCCGCCATCATCGGCCTCGGCATTCTCATTGCCATCGCCCGGCATGTGTCGCGTCCGATCCAGCGCATCACCCGATCCATGCAGGAACTTGCCTCCGGCGAGACTGACAATGCGATCCCCTATGCCGGGCGTGGCGACGAGATCGGCCTGATGGCGGGCTCCGTCGAAGTCTTCCGCCAGAACGCCATTGCGCGCATCCAACTGGAAAGCCAGGCGGAGGAAAACCGGCGTCTGGCCGAAGCAAACCGGCTGGCCGACCAGGAGCAGGCGGAGCGCAGCGCTGCAGCACGGCTGAAGACTGCGACCTCGGGCCTCGCCGCCGGCCTGAAACGGCTTGCGGAGGGCGATCTCGCCTTCCAGCTCTTGGATCGGTTCGCGCCTGAATTCGAGCCGCTGCGGCATGATTTCAACGCGTCGGTGGAGCAGCTCGGGCGCACCCTGCTTTCGGTTTCAAAAAGCGTGTCGATCATCAATACGGGTACCCGCGAGATCAACAACGGCTCCAGCGAGCTTTCCGGCCGCACCGAGCGGCAGGCGGCAACGCTCGAGGAGACCGCCGCTGCGCTCGACGTCGTCACGGCCAAGGTGACCGAAGCCTTCAATATCGCCGAAGAGGCGCGCAGCGTTGCCGACAACGCCAATCGCAGCGCGATCGCATCCGGCAAGGTGGTGGCCCAGACCGTCGACGCCATGAGTCAGATCGAGGAATCCTCCAAGCAGATCAACAATATCATCGGCGTCATCGACCAGATCGCCTTCCAGACCAATCTGCTGGCGCTCAACGCAGGGGTCGAAGCCGCACGCGCCGGCGAGGCCGGCAAGGGTTTTGCCGTCGTCGCCCAGGAAGTGCGAGAGCTCGCCCAACGCTCGGCCCAGGCCGCCCGGGAGATCAAGGAGCTGATCGGGCGAGCATCCGCCAAGGTCGCGAGCGGCGTCGAACTGGTCAACCACACCGGCGCGGCACTTGGCGACATCGGCCGCTTCATCGTCGATATCAACCAGCGCATGGAAACGCTCGCCGCCTCGGCGCGCGACCAGGCGACCAGCCTCTCGGAAGTCAATTCGGCCATGAGTCAGCTCGACCAGGTAACCCAGCAGAACGCCGCCATGGTGGAGGAAACGACCGCCGCCAGCGTCACACTGGCCAGCGAAGCCGAACGGCTGCGCGAACTGGTCACTCAGTTCGAACTGGGTGGGGCAGACTCCGGCACGCGGAGCTATCGCGACGCAGCGTGAGGTAAGCACGATTAGGTCCCGGCCCGGCTGACAGCCGGGCTTTTTGCACGCAGCAGGGCGATCAGCATCGGGCCGAGTGCAAATTCACTGCGTTCGGCGCGCCGCGTCAGGTCCCTGAGATAGCCTCCGGCGGAGTTGATGCACTCTCCCCTTTGCAGGATGCAAGCCATGACGGTGGCGGCGCTTTCCGGCCCCATCACGCGTGACGCCGCCTCATAGGCCGACGGACTGACGGCGAGCATCGAGCGCACGACGATGGCCGCTGTCATCAGATCCCGCCAGCTGTCGACCTTGCCGCCAGGGCCGTAGTCCATGATGTCGGGGCAAGCCTGGAGAACAGTGGCGAGCGGGAAGGATTTCAGTTCGCATACTCTCGGCCAAACGGCGAGGCGCGATCCCTCCCGGCCGCGTGTTTGCGCTTTCGGCCCGTCATCGTGCGGCTTCGTCCCCGGTTGCGGATCCCGGCCGGCCTGCCCCGCCCCCGTTTCCAAGCGCGGTTCAGATTCAGAAAGGGATTCGGTGTGAGAATTCTGTATGTGGCGCTCAATCCGGGATTCACTGGTGCTCGCCATCTGCATTTTCGCGTGCAGCTCCAACAGGTTGACGATATCTGTGCGGAGTGTCTCGAGGTCTTCGAGGACGGGCGTGAGGGTTTCGATCGTCGCGGCTCGCGGAATCCGATCCAGGATAGAATGGAACATTGAGGACACGCGCTCGCAATCTCCCGCAACCGCTTCCTCGACGGCTGCGGAAATCAGCTTGGCGATGTCGCGCCGGTAGATCGTCAGCCGCTCCTTCATGGCGCGCAGCATCTGCCGGTCAGCGGCGATCCGTGCCGCCATCACCTCGATCTCGCCGGCCCGGGCGAGGAGCGGGGCGAGGCTGAAGCCATAGGCCTCGTCGATTCCGCCCCCCCGGCCGCGGCGGGCATAACGTTTGCCGTTCGGGCTGTCCTTGCGGGAGATCAGGCCGGCCTCGATGAGTACGGCGAGATGCCGGCGCAAAGTGGCGGCGGCCATGCCGCGGGCTCTGAGCGAAAGCTGCGCGTTCGAGGGGAAGACCACCAGTCCTTTTTCGCTGGACAGTTCGTCCTCAGGATAAAAACTCAGCAGCGCATCGAGCACCGTCAGCGCTCTGTCGGAGACGTCGAGCCCTGCCCGCGCCTCGCAGACGGAGCGGAACAGTTTCCATTTGCTGCGCGTCGTCTCGGCCGCGATCGCTTCGCCTCGCCGCTGTTTCAGCAGCATGGCGAGCGTCATCGGCCGCCGCCCGAAGGGCGTCGTCACATAGTCACTCTCCATTTCCTTCACCTCTCATCGGGCAAAAGAAATCCGCTCACCGAAACGATGCGAGGGAAAAGGTGCTGCAGCATCATTTACGCGTCTGAAAAGACGCGCAGGCGCTGCAGGACTCTTGACGGGGATTCGTGAAAATGCGATTCTCTGTCTTGCTAAGGATATGAGAAGGGCTTCCACGACTCGTTCGTTTGGGGGCCTTTTTCTTTTGCGGTTTCAGTCTCCTTGTTTGCCCTCCTCGGCGAGGAATTGCTCATAGAGCGCATCCAGCCTGCCGGAGAGAAATTCTCCGAAGCGACCGGCATTTCTCGCCTTCATCGAGAGCGAGAACGCCTTACCGTCATTCTTCATTTCCGCCTGGACCGCCTTATCAAGCGGCTGCCATGTCATCTTCCTCGCGGCGACGGTTTTCTTCACCGGCCGCGCGTTTTTGTTCAGCGCCGCATGGAGTGCCTCGAAACGTTTGTCGGAAGGTAGCTGATGAAAGTTGTCGTCTTGCAGGACTTTGGCGACATTTGCCGCATTGGCCGATTTGCCGGCGAGCAGCGACAGCTCCACCCAGCGCTCGCGGCCGACGCCGGGTGCGGCGCCGATCGCCTGGACGACCTCCGGCGAGATACGATCCATGACCGACAGCATCTTCGAGACTGAAGCCGCATTGGCGGCGAGCGCCGTCGAGATAACCTCCCTGTCATAGCCGAGTTCCTCAAGCCGCCTCGCAAAGAGCGCGCGCTCGATGAAGGTGAGGTCGGCGCGGGCGGAATTCTCCTGCCCCTGGGCGATCACATGGGTCCGGTCGTCGATCGCCTTGACGACGGCGCGGACATTGCGGCCGAGCGCGCGGGCGGCGCGCAGCCGCCGGTGGCCGAAGACCACCTGATAACGTCCGTCGATCCTGGTGTGGGGACGTACCAGGATCGGCGTATCCTGCCCGCGCGCCCGGATCGCTTCGACCAGCATTTGGAAGTCCTCGTCATCCTCGGACAGCCGGTCCTTGACGAAGGAGGCTTCGACGAGATCCGGGTCAAGATCGACCACCGCCTCGCCTTCGAGGAATTTTTCCGCCTGCTTGGCCAGCTCATCCAGCGAGCGGACGAGCGACCGGCCTGCGCCGCGCATCGGATAGTTAGGCGCGCCCGCGTTTTCGTCCGGCATATCGGCCAGTCCTTCCAGCAGATTTTTCCGTGCCATCGCTTCCTCCGGTTGCGGTCATTCCATTGATTTGCTTCACGGAAAGCGTGAATTTGTCGGCCGACAAATTCACCTTCCCCATGCCTGGTGAATAAGCCCGGCGATCTCTGCGTTGACGGCGTCCATCGCCTCCATCGCGCGATCATAGGTTCCCCGGTTCATCGAGGAACGCTCGACCTCATAAAGTGTCTGTTTGGTGATCCCGGCATCCGAGATTGCCGTCGATTTGACCATCTGGTTCTTCAGCATGAACTCGTGGAACATCGTCGACATGAAGCCGACCATCTGCGCCTGCGGCACGTCGGTCGGCTCGTAGCGGGTGATCAGATAGCGATACCAGGAGAGGTTCACCTCGGCGCCGGCGGCGCGGATCGGCTTCAGGATGCCGCCGAGCATGAGCAGGAACTGGCCCATCGACATGACGTCGAGCATCTGCGGATGGATGGTGATCAAGACACTGGTCGCCGCCGTCAGCGCCGTCAGGGTGAGGTAGCCAAGCTGCGGCGGGCAATCAATGACGACGACGTCGTAGCGGTCGTCGACTTCAGCGAGCGCGCGGGAGATGCGGGTGAAGAAGGTCTTGCCGTCATTGCTCGACTTGTCGGTCATGGCGAGCGGCGTATCGTATTCATATTCCTGCAGGTCGAGATTGGCCGGCACGATATCGAGGCCGGGAAAATTGGTCTTGTGGATGATCTCGGAGAGCGGCTTCTTTTCGTCGTCATAGCGGATCGCCTCATAGAGCGACGAGGCCTGGTCGAACTCCGGCTGGAAGCCGTGCAGCGAGGAGAGCGATGCCTGCGGATCGAGATCGACGGCAAGGACGCGGTGGCCGGTCAGCGCCAGGTGCTGGGCGAGATGGGCTGATGTCGTCGTCTTGCCCGAGCCGCCCTTGAAGTTGACGACGGCGATCACCTGCAGCTTCTCATGGCCGCGGCGATGGGGCACATACATGCGGCTCTCGGAGCGGCCATGCGCATCGAGATAGCGCCTGAGCTCCAGCATCTGCTCGGCGCTGTAGGAGCGCCGCCCGGAAGGCGAAGTCTGCGGGCAGGGGCCTTTGCCTTCGAGATGCAGTTTCTTCAACGTGCTCTGCGAGGCCCCGACATAATTGGCGACCTCGGCGAGAGAGAAGTTGCGCAGCGTCTTCTTCGCGTTCGGCGGAAAGCGCTGCACGCTCAGGAGATGCAGCTTCTTCGAAATCACGTCGCCGTGCTCGAGAATCTGATCCTCGAAATAGAGCGGCGCGGCCTTCACGGCGTTCGAATTAGCGTTCATCGGCAGCAATCTTTCGGATAACGGTTTTCGGGATCAAAAGCCCCTGTAACCGTTATTATCCGCGATTCTCCGATACCGGCCAAGAAATTTAAGGTTAACGCATATTAACCTTTTCGATGCTCGTTCAAGCGCTTGCCGGATCTCTGCGTGATGTCCGGACGACCGGGGATTTTGGGCCGGGGGCGCTGACAAAGCGCCCCCGGCGGCGCCCGGCCGAAGGGGAGGGGGCATTCGGCGGGCTTAACTCAATGGCGCTTCGCCTGTAGTGATGCGCTGCTCGTCGGCGCCGAAGAGGTGAACGGTGTCGTGGCCGGGGGCGATCCTCAACACGTCGCCGGGGGCGGCCCGGATCCGCTCGCGGAAGACGCAGGTCAGCGTCTGCCCTCCGAGCCGCACGAGCACGAGTGTTTCCGAGCCTGTGGGCTCGACGACGACGGTCGTCACTTCGATGCCGTTGGGGTCGAGCATGATATGTTCGGGGCGAATGCCGTAGGTCACGGCATCCTTCGGCCGGCGTTCGCTCGGCAGCAGCAGCCCGTCCACGGTCCTGAACCCGTCTTCGCTCATGCTGCCCTTGATGAAATTCATCGCCGGCGAGCCGATGAAACCGGCGACGAACAGATTGTTCGGGCGGTCGTAGAGTTCGAGCGGCGAGCCCGATTGCTCGATCAGCCCATCCTTCATGACGACGATCTTGTCGGCCATGGTCATGGCTTCGATCTGGTCGTGGGTCACGTAGATTGTCGTCGTCTGCAGCCGCTGATGCAGTTCCTTGATCTCCGAGCGCATCTGCACCCGAAGCTTGGCATCGAGGTTCGACAAAGGCTCGTCGAACAGGAAGACGGCCGGATCGCGTACGATCGCCCGGCCCATGGCGACGCGCTGACGCTGGCCGCCCGAAAGCTGCTTCGGATAACGCTCCAGCAGGTTTTCCAGGCCGAGGATTTTTGCCGCATTGCCGACGCGCTGATCGATCTCCGATCTCGGCATGCGCTTCATACGCAGCGAGAAGCCCATGTTCTTCGCCACCGTCATATGCGGATAGAGCGCGTAGTTTTGGAACACCATGGCGATGTCGCGGTCTTTGGGCGCAAGCTCGTTGACGATGTGCTTGCCGATCTGGATCTTGCCCGAGGTGATGCCCTCCAGGCCGGCGATCATTCTGAGCAGCGTCGATTTTCCGCAGCCGGAGGGGCCGACCAGGACGACGAATTCGCCGTCGCCGATATCGACGGACACGCCTTTGATGGCTTTGAACGCGCCGTAGTCCTTGCGCGCATTGCTGACCGAAACATGGGCCATGAAACTCCTCCCGAATTCGCCGTCAAAGTCCGTTCAAGACACTTTTGAGAAAATCGAGGCCGAGGCGCTCACCCTCCTTGCGCGCGGCCAAGTTCTTGCCCGGCCAGCCGTAAGCGGCATCCTCGTGCTCGATCGACAGCGTGCCATCAAAACCGTAGCCGCGGGCCTGCCTGAGGAAACGCGGCCAGTCGAGCAGACCGAGCCCCGGCAACTTGTATTGCCACCAGCCCTTGCCGTGATAGCCGAGTGCCTGCAGGGCCTCGGCGTCGATCGCCGTATCCTTGGCGTGCAGAATGGCGATGCGGTCCTTGACCGCCTCCAGCGCCCGATAGGGATCGACGCCGATGCGGATGAGGTGCGAGGGGTCGAATTCGAGGCCGAAGCGGGGGTCCTCGATGCGGCGGAAAAGTTCCTGCCATCCCCTAGGCGTCGTTCCGATGAAATTGTCTCTAGGTCCGGGCCAGTTCTCGATCGCGAAGGTGAGGCCGCTTGCCTGCGTTTGCGCGATCAGCCCAATCGCGAAGTCGGCGAAGTCGTCATAATTGGCCTCGTCGCTTGCCGTATCGTTACGACCGGGAAAGATCACGAAGATCGGAACGCCGGCGCCGCCGATCGCTTCGGCAAATTCTGAGGTCCTTGCCCGGAGTTCCCGGCGCTTGTCGCGATCGGCATCAAGCTGATTGCCGAAAAAAGTGATCGAGGAGACGAAGAGGCCGCGGCTTCTTGCCAGCGTAACGGCATCTTCCACCCGGTCGGGCGTCTTGATGTGGCCGCCGACATCGATCTCGATCGCTTCGAACCCCGACGACGCGGCGAAATCTACCACTTCCTCCAGCGGGCGGTCATTGAATGTCGAGGTATAGAAGCCGATTTTCACCATATCCTCCGATCCTCATCAAAATCCGGGGCCTTGCGGTCGTTTCAACTGTTCAGCCGATCCATGAATTTCAGCGGCGAGCGCGTGCGCTGCGCCACATCGGCCGATGCGAGCATCAGGGCCGCCGCCATCGGCATGGCCGCCGCACCCATGGCCGAGGCGTCCTCGCCGATCGAGGCGCGATGCAGCGAGGGCAGGTTCGTGTCCTCGGCGTCGAGATGCTCGTGGACGTAACGCAGCAATTCATCGACGATGCGGATCGGCAGCCGGCCGCCGACGAGCACGGCATCGGGATCGACGATCATGGCGATATGTTTGACCGCGACGGCGAGATGCGCGCTCATTTCCTTCAGCCATTGTGAAACGAGGCGCTTGCCGCGCGCGTCGAGGGTCAGCAGATCCTGCGGCACGCTCACCTCGATCCCATGCCGGGCGAGGAAATCATAGAGGAAGAACAGCGAGAAGATCTCCCCGAGAAGCTGGACCTTCTGCGCCTCGCCGTCGCGGCCGTCGGCAATCGGAAGCCAGCCGATCTCGCCGCTGAGGCCCATGGCGCCGCGATGGCCGTTGCCGTCGAGAACGAGGCCGCCGCCCGGGCAGGCATTGACGGCAATATAGAAGAAGCTGCTGCTTTCCGCGCCGAGGCCGTAGTTGAGCTCGGCAAGGGCAGCGGCATTAGCCTCGTTTTCTGTGAAGACGGGATGCGGCGTCAGGCTCTCCAGTGCGGCGCGCACGTCGAAATCAGTCCATTCCTGATAGGCGTCGGGCTTGCCGAGCAGCGAGATTTCGCCGAGCCAATCCGGCATGGCAAGGCCGATGCCGGCAAGGCGCGCATCGTCGATCAGTCGGCTGCGCTGGAAATGCGAGATCGCATCTGATGTCAGTTGCATGAATTCCGCCGGCAGGATGAAGCGCTTCTCGTGGTGTACGCGGGCGCGCACATTGCCGACGGCGTCGACCGCCAGGATCGTCAGATGGTCGCGGTCGATGTTGATGCCGATGGCGTAATAGGCATCGGGATTGATTTCGAGTTCGATTGCCGGCTGGCCTCTGAGCCCATGCCGGCGGCGGGCCTCCATGATCAGGCCCTCGTCCAGCAGGCGGTCGACGATGCGGGCGATCGCTGGTTTGGTGAAGCCCGTCTGCCTGGCGATCTCGGCGCGCGAAATCGGCGCCTGGCGGTGGATGCAGCGCAGGACGACGGCCCTGTTGTGCTCGCCCGCGTCTTCGACATTGGCGCCCGTCAGATCGGGGGAGAGCCTAGCGCCGAGTGTCTGGTTCATGCGTTCAATCCTTCCGCGCGCGTGGAGAGTGAAGCAGACCCTCTCATCCCTTCACCGCGCCGCTGGTCATCGCGCCGAGGATCAGCCTCTGGAGCGACAGGAAGGCCACGATCGCCGGAACGACCGCAATCAGGCAGGCGGCTGCAAGCAGCTGGATGGACGAGTCGGTCTGCATGCCGCGGAAGTTAAAGATTCCGACGCCGATCGGCATCAGGTCATTTTTGGTGAGCAGCAGGAAAGGCACCAGGAATTGCGACCAGCCGGCAATCACAGTGATGATGAAAACCGAGGCGATGCCCGGCGCCGACAGGGGCACGATGATGCGCCAGAAAACCGAGAAGCGATTGCAGCCATCGATCATCGCCGCCTCGTCGAGGCTGCGCGGAATGCCGTCGACCGTACTTTTCAACAGCCAGGTCGCCAGGGGAACACCGAGCGCGATATAGACCATGACGACGGCGAAATGCGTGTCCAGCAGGCCGAGGCGGTTCATGTAGCGATAGAGCGGCACCATGATGACGAGCGGCGAGATCATCTGGAAGAGCAGCAGCCCCATCATCGAGAGGCCCTTGCCACGGAACTGGAAGCGGGAGAAAGCGTAAGCGGCGGGCAAGGCAACGATCAGCACGCCGAGCCCGCTCAGAGCCGCAAGCTTCAGGCCGTTCCAGAGATAGATCGGGAAATAGCTGTTGTTGAGAACGGTGATGAAGTTCTGAATGGTAGGGTTGTCGGGAATGTAGCGCGCCGCGCCGCGATAGACCTCGCGCTTGTCGCGTAGCGCCATCGACAGCAGATAGGTGAGGGGGCCGGCGAAGAAGACGAACATCACCAACATGAAGAGATAGCTCATGGCATCGCCTAACCGGCTTCCGGTGCGTCCGCTCATTGCTCTTCCTCCTTCGGCAGGAACGACGCATAGACGAAGGCGAGCCCGAGGCTGATGATCAGCATCAGCACGGAGAGCACGCTGCCGCCGGAGAGGTCATAGTTTCGGAAGACGATATTGAAGACGTAGAGCGAGATCACTTCGGTCGCGCGCCCGGGTCCGCCGCCTGTCAGTGTGATGATCGCATCGAAGGTGTTCACCGTCTGGATGGTGATCAGGATCATGTTGACGAGGATGGCAGCGCGCAGCTGCGGCAGCGTGACGAAGAAGAACTGCTGCGAGGCGCTGGCGCCGTCGACCTCCGCCGCCTCGTAGAGCGAGGGATCGATCGATTTCAGCGCCGCATACATGACGACCATCGAAAAGGCGGTGCCGCGCCAGATGTTCGAGATCAGAGTCGACCACGGCGCCATTGCCGGGTCCGAGAGCCAGGCGACGGTCGGCATGTGCATCAGCCTCAAAATGCTGTTGAGCGCGCCGTAAGGCGCTTCGGAAAACAACATCTGCCAGATGATGCCGCCGGCAATGCCCGGCACGACCCAGGCGACAAGCGCCGTGGTCCTCAGGATCGTGGTGCCGAACAGGCCGCGCTTTTCGCCGCGAATGACGGTGACGGCGACCGCAAGCCCGAGGATCTGCTGGCCGATGACGCTGCCGCCGACGAAGATCAGCGTCGCCCAGAGAATGTCGGGCAGTTGCGGCGAGCTCAGCGCACTGGTGATCGACCCAAACGTATATTGCTGGTTCTCGCCGATCAGCGTCGCATTGGTGAAGGAAAGCCGGAAAACGTCGATGACGGGATAGAGGTAGAATATGCCGATGACGATGATCACGGGCATGATCCAGGGCAGGGGCGCACCGGCGAACCGGCGCATGAACGTTCTGCTTTGAGGCGGGCTGTCAGCCTCGCTGGCAATTGGGCTCATTGGCTTCTCTGTCCGGGTTTGGCACTGTCGACGGCGCCTCAAGTCCAGGCGCCGTCGCGGTCGGAAGCGTGGAAACGCCCGGGATCAGAGACGCTTGTAAGCCTCCATCGCCGCGCTAAATGCGGCATCCAGGGCCTCTTCCGGTTTCTTCGTCCCCGACAGCACGTCTCCCATCATGATCTGGATCTGGTTGGAGATCTCGGGATAGATCGGCACGCCGGGCCGGGCTTGGCCATCGACCAGCGCATTGGCGAAGGTCTTGTTGGCTTCCGTCGAGAAGACCTCATACTTGTCGAAGAGCGACTTGCGCGTCGGCAGCTGCTGCTGCAGCGCGTTTGCAGGACCCATATAGACGTCGCGCGCCAGGTTGGCGCACATTTCGATCTTCTCCTTGTCCTTGCTGAAGGAGGCGACCGTCCAGCCGCCGGTGCCCGTCGACTTCTGGTCGGCCGTGGGGCCCGGGATCGGCGAGAAGGTCCAGTTCTTGAATTCCTCTTCGTCGAGCGTCGTCTTCAGCTGTGCATATTGCCAGTTGCCGCCGATGAAGAGCGCCGTCGTCGCGGCAGCCGCCGCAGCGTTCATATCGTCGTAATTGGCGATCGTCGTAACGCGCTTCGGCGCCGCACCGGAATCGACGAGATCCTTGAAGTAGTTCAGCGCCTTCAGGAATTTCTCCTTGTTCTCGCCTTCGCCGAAGATTGGCTTGCCCGAGTCGTCGACGAGTTTGCCGCCGAGCGCCCAGTAATTGGCGAGCCAGTCGAAGGTCGTGCCTTCCCAGCGCCCGCCGTTGAAGAGCACGCCTTCCATGCCCTCCTTGGTGGAGGCAAGGGCGGCCTTCTTCAGTTCGTCCCAGGTCTTCGGCGCATCTGCGACCACAGACTTGTTGCGGTAGAGAACGCGCAGGTCCGTATCCCACCACCAGGCACGGATGGTCTTGTCCTTGTCGGTGATGCCGCTGCGGATGAAGGGGAAGAGATCGTCCACTTCTTCCTTGGAGAAATAGGGTGTGAAATCGGCCAGCACGTGATTGACCATGAACTGCGAGAGCACGAAGGAGTCGACGGCCGCACAATCCGGCGCGTTGCCGGCCTTGGCCTGCTCCAGCATCTTGGCCTGTTCAGTGCCGATGTCGGAGGACATGAATTGCATCTGCAATTTCCAGTCCGGATGCTTCTTGATGAAATCGACGAAGAGCTTCTGATAGCCCTCGGCAATGGCGGGATCGGAATTGTTCGGGCTGTCGTTCGTCAGGCGGACGACGAGCGTTTTCGGCGCATCGGCAAGGCCGATCCGGTCTTTGGTGGCAAGTTCCTGGGCAAAAATGGTGGATGCTGAAAATAAGACAGTGCTCAGCGCCAATGCGCTGACGGTCGCGCTCTTCATGATGGGTCTCCTCCCCATTTTGAACGAATACAGCCTGGCGGTCGGTTGACCTCTCCTCAATTCCGTGCTGCATTAATTAGATTAAGTTACTTTGATTTGATGTCAAGCCAGAGCTTGGGAGGATGAGATGCTGGCGAGATTCAACAGCAGCTAGCGCACGCTGCGGTTTTCGGAAGGGATGCACGCCAAAATAAGTTGCCGACAGCGCCTTAGGGAAATCAGGCGCATCCAACCCGCAATTTTCCTGAGGAAAAGGCCGATCGATCGCGGATGGCCGCGATGGTGTCAGTTCGTGCTCCGGGCCGCAGCGGCAGCCGGAAACTGAAGTCCATGGAGGAGAAGATGCGTTTACTCATTCTCGGAACCGGCGGCATGGCCAACCAGCACGCCGCGCGTTTCAAGGCGATCGAAGGCGTCAGCGTCGTTGGCGGCGTCGATGTCGTCCCGGAGCGGCTCGCGGCCTTTTGCACCGAACATGGCATCGCCAATCATTTCATCTCGCTGGAGGATGCGCTCGCGTGGGGCGAGTTCGATGCGGTGGCGAACGTCACGCCCGATCGTATCCACCACCCGACGACGCTTCAGGCGATCGCCGCCGGCAAACATGTCTTCTGCGAAAAGCCGCTCGCCACCGATGCCGTCAAGGCGATGGAAATGACCGAGGCGATCGAGCGGGCCGGCAAGGTCGGCATGGTCAACCTCACTTATCGCAATTCGCCGGCGCTGCAGAAGGGCCGGCAGATGGTGCTTGCCGGCGAGATCGGCGCCGTGCGCCATGTCGAGGCGTCGCATCTGCAAAGCTGGCTGGTCGGCCGCCACTGGGGCGATTGGAAGAGCGAAAGCAAATGGCTCTGGCGGCTGAGCAAGAAACACGGCTCGAACGGCGCGCTTGGCGATATCGGCATTCACATCGTCGATTTCGCCTCTTATGGCTCCGGCCTCGACGTCGCCCACGTCTTTGCGCGGCTGAAGACTTTCGACAAGGCGCCGGATCACAGGATCGGCGAATACGATCTCGACGCCAATGACAGCTTCACGATGAATGTCGATTTCACCAATGGCGCGATCGGCACGATCCAGGCGACACGCACGGCAGCCGGCCAGATGGATCAGCTGCGCCTTAGGGTCTATGGTGAAACCGGCTCGGTCGAGATGATCTACGACACCGGTAAATCGACGCTGCGCGCCTGCCTTGGCGAAGATGTGCATACCGCGACGTGGCGCGATGTGCCTTTCGATCCTGTGGAGACGAACTACCAACGTTTCGTCCAGGCCGTGCGGGCGGGCAAGACCCAGGAACCCTCCTTCCGGCGCGCCGCCAACATCCAGAAGGTGCTCGACACGGCGCTCGCCTCCGATCTCAGCCATACCGATGAGGCGCTCGGCTGAGCCCGCCGAATTATGTTGCACGGTCGGCTTAGGCCGAAGCTGGCGGCAGCAGAAGCGTGTTGAGGAAGGGCAGGAGGGCTGCACCGAGTGCCACGCCGCCACCGCTGAAGCTTGCCGGCCGCATCGGCGAAATCCATGGCGTCAGCAGCGGCCTGGTCGAGGTGTCGCGCCGCTCGACGGAAAGCTGATGGATCAGCGCCTCGATCACCCCCTGCGGTAGGTCGCCGCCGATCATGACGACGCTCGGGGCGATGAAGCCGGCCATGGCGATGATCGGGTCGAGCAGATGGCCGGCGGCCTCGCGTATCCATTGCGACAGCGACGACGAGGAGAACTCCTCGCCCCTGAGCAGGCGCGCGAAGTCCTCGTCTCCGATGCGCGAGCGCAGGGAATCGAAACCGACGACGGTATTGAGCTGGACATTGTCGGGCCCGGTCAGCATTTCGCCGATGCTGCCCGCCCGCCCATGCACGCCGGAATAGGGTATGCCTCGGATGAGGAAACCCGCCTGAACGTCATCGTCGATGATGATCATCGCGAGCCCGCCCTCCGGCATGGCGCTGCCGATCGTGCGCTCGGCAAGCAGGCTCGCCGTGCATTCGTTTTCGACGTAGGTGCGTGCGATCGTCGACATCGCGGCAAGCTGCTCGCTGCGGGCATCGTTCCAATCGTTGGCGGCGATCCCGAGCCCGACGATCGGCAATGTCGCATGCCGATCGGCCATGTCCCGGACCGCCGCGTGTACCGCGCCAACCCCGTCTTCCGGCTCCACGTCGAAATAGACCCGGTCATGCACTTGGCCGCTCAAATCGATCAGCACGATCTCGCCGCGCGTCCGTCGAAGCTTGACGCCGATCGAAAACGCGCCCTCCGGCCGCAGCGCGAATTCCGTGGCCGTCGCCACGCCGCCGAGCCCGGTGCGCCGGTTCGATGTCACGAGCTTCTCGTCGGCAAGCCGCCGCAATATATTGGTGATGCCAGGCCCGGTCAGCCCGCTATGCCGCCCAAGCTCGGTGCGCGTCAGTGGCCCGTGCCGGCGGATTGCTTCTAGGATGACGCGGATATTCCGGTCGGCGATCTCACCCGATCTCAAGCCCACCGTTTTGGCGCGGGGAGCGCCCAACTCTTGAGTGTGAAGCCGACGCGGCCCCGACCGAAGATACCGCATGACCGTCTTTCTTGAGAGCACTTCGACGGTGTGTATCACGCTTATCGGTGTTCGTAACGATTTTCCAACGAAGTGCTCCGGCTTTCGAGAACCGCAACGGCGTGCCGATCATCCTCGCTGCGTCTTCTATACGTTAATAGCTGCAAGGACGATCGTTGCCGAAACCGTCGCGACAAGCCGGCCTGAGTGCGAAGTCAGCGCTGGAGTATCCAACCGATCCGGTCTGCGCCGGGTCGGTAGAGGTCGTCGTGCAGGACGACGCCGACATGGCAACGGCGATGAGCGCTGCCATCGCTGCCGGCAATTTCCACATCCGGAGCATCCCTCAACCCTCCCTTCGCCGCCAACAGGCAGCGTCTTCAGTGTGGTTGCCAAAGCAGATAGGTCGATGCTGCGATCAGGAAACTGTCATCATCGATCAAGATTGCGTTATCCTTGCGGCTGATGGTCGCCTACTTAGAAAGGGAGTTTTTTCGAAGGGCTCGGAGGCTGGAGAGAGCTCCGGCCGGCTCGTTAAGGAGAAACGACATGGCACGGGCGTTGAGAAGATCACGCTCAGTGTTGGATGTGATATCGCTTTCGATAAACTTGTCTTGGACGATCAGAACGTGCGTCGGATGAAGGCAGGCGGCTCGATCCAAAATCTCTCGGAGGACATAGCACGCCGCGGATTGCTGACCAGCCTGAATGTTCGCCCGCGGATGTCTTTTCCATGCTATGATGGGCCTGCAAAGCTCAAGTTCGACGTCTGGAATATGGCAGAGGCCGAACGCTACTTTGCCCCGGCGAAGGGAGTTTGCGCCCAGCAGGGCTCGCCCCCCGAAGCGCTGGGTGTGCTGCCTTTTTGATCGATCGGGAGGAGGTTGTTCATGTCCACGGATAGTGTCGACCGCCCGCTGCAGCCGGGCGACCGGGCACCGAATGTTGTACTCGATGCGATCTCGCGCGAAGGCAAGATCGCGCTCGATGACTTTCGAGGCCGTAGCCCGCTACTGATCGGTCTATTTCGAGGCCTACACTGTCCATTCTGTCGGCGTCATGTCTCGGCGATGGCGCAGCTCAACCCTGCCCTGAAGGAGAAAGGCATCGAGTGTCTCGCTGTCGTCAAGACGCCCGTCGAACGGGCGCGGCTCTACTTTCGTTACCATCCACTACCCAACCTTATCAGCGCATCCGACCCGGAGGGGGCTTCGCATCGCGCCTTCGGTTTACCCATCCTCGAGCTCACGGAGAATGAAACCGAATGGCCGCACAAGCTCGGAATGGACGCGGTCAGGACAATGCGGATCGATTTACCGCGGGAGTTGCCCGTGCCGATGAACCCGGCTGCGGCGGGCGACTTTCTGGAGAAAAAGGACCCGTATGAAATGACGGCGGCCGACCAGCAGATTATCATCGCCGGTCACATGCCGCTTATCGGCGAGTTCCTGCTCGATCGGGACGGCACTGTGCGCTGGAGTTTCACAGAAGCCGAAGAGGGGGGCCAAAATCTATGCCGGGCGCCGAGTCCCGAAGAATTGATGTCAGCAGCGTCCCAAGTCGCACTTCAGTAAGCTGCTGAACAACTCGTCCCACGAGATGGTTGGCAGCCTTATACCAATCAGCGAACGCGCAGAGCTTCCCGTTGTATACGATGATCAGCAGGTCTGGGGCCACCAGCGGACCGTGGGCATTGCGAAGTCCGTGGCGAGCAACGGTCATCAGAACCAGTAGAATCTGGACCAAAGTCAGCATCGCGCCTGGAAGGTTCTCAACCAACCATCAAGGTCAGGGCAGCCTCGGATGGTAACCTCTCTGCAACATCCGCAATGAGGAGGAAGTCGCTCCCTCCCCATTCATCACCGCATCGCCGTGACCTCATTGATGGACCGGATCCGTCACCGCTTTGATGACCTCGGACGCCATCTTGAACTCCTTCTCGCGGCTGGTGATGCCATGGCGTCGCGCGATCCAGTTAAAATCGGTGTAGGCGACACGGACCGTTCCATCCTTCGCTTCGTAAACGAGAACTCTGACGGGCCAATCGAGCCCGGCCACTGGATTGGCGGTGATGAACGTCGTTCCGAGCGCCGGATTGCCGAACAGGATCAGCCGCGATGGACGGACCTTGTTGCCAGCCGCGTTGCCGAGCCTTGCTTGATCGATATCATCGAACAGCATTATGCCCTTCTCTGCGACGCTGCCTTTGATCTTTGTGACAGTCTCGTCGACCGAATAGCGACTCTTCAGAACAACGACACCGTCCCGGGCACCTGCCTGGACGATAGTGGCTGATGCCGACAGAATTCCTGCCAATGAAAGCGCGGCCATGAACAATAGTCTGATCATTCTTTGCATGTCATTTACTCCTTTCGGTTGTGTCTGTATTCAAACTCGTCGCCGGCTTCCGCATGGAAGGGGCGACCCCTATTCCGGCTACCACGGAAAGTTGGGATCTATCGGTGCGGGGCGCTTAGCGAACCCGCGAGCAGCATTGCTACCGCCAGAGCTGCGATAAGCACGTAGACGGATGCGTTCCAGCCGACGTGATCGTAGACCTGACCGAGAACCACACTGCCGGCCATGCCTCCGGTATAGTAGGATGCGAGGTAGATGCCGCTCGCTCCAGCCTTGTCGCTCCTGGCATGTTGACCGACGACGCCGGTTGCCATTGCCTGTGCGAGGAAGGTGCCGACTGCCACCAGTGTCAAACCGATCAGGATGACCGGCAAATACGCACTGAGAAGCGCGACGAGTCCGACGATGGCAATCGCAAGCGTCAGCACGATTCCGGTTGCCGGCCCCACAGCGCTTGCGAGCCTGCCGGCGAAAGGCGTGGTGAAGATCGACGGAAGGAAGACGAGATAGACAAGGCCGAGCGCCATCGGGCGTACCCCGAGCGTGACAATCCGAAAGTTGACATAGGTGTAGGTGCCGATGAACACGAAGAGGATGAGGAAGCCGATAGCGAAGACGCGTCGCAGCTTTGGATCGGCAAGATGTCCGCCCCAGATGCGCATGGTGAGGTTCCCGCGATCATCGCTCCGCATCATGCTGGTCGTCCTTTTGAGCGTGAACCAAACCAGGGCGGCGCCGAGGAGGTTGAGGGCGGCAAACACCAGAAAATTTATCGAGAGGCCGCCAATGCCTGCGACGGCAGCGGACAGCATGCGGCCGAAGAGGTTGCTGGCAACATTGCCGGTGACATAGGCGGCTAGGGCCGTGGAGGCCTTTCCGGCGGAGAAATGCTCCGACAGATAGGCGGCCGTCAGCGTGAAGGCCGTCGACATGCAAAGCCCCTGAAGTACTCGCAGCGCGGCAAAGACGATGATGTTGTCGGTAAATGCCAGAAGCGTCGTTGGCACGGACAGGATCGCGAGGCTGATCCAGATGCCGTTGCGCCGGTCCAGGCCGCTGCCGACGAAGGCGACGAGCAGACCGGCGAGCGCCATACCGAGGGTGCTGGCATTGACGGCGAAACCCATCGTGGCGCGGCTGACCTGAAACCTCTCGACCAGAGAAGGCAATACGGCTTGCGCCGCAAAGAGGTCGACCAAGGTCAAAAAGGCGATGAGTGCGATCAGTCCAAAGCGCCAACTGTCGGCGTGAATGGTCCGGCGCTCTTGAACGGATGCCGTGAGCGGCTGTTCGATGTCGGTCATGCTTGTTCCTCCGGGATGCGGCGTTTCCCTGCCAGTGCGAGGGAAACGCCGGCGAGCGATGGGGCTGCTTCAGATCAAAGGGCAACCGTTACATCGCCGCGTCATCGGTGTGCATTTCCGGGCTCAGTATGTCGGAGGAATAGAGCACGGCCGAAGCCTTGCCATTGTTCTTCCACCAATGGGAGAGATGTCCAAACTCGGCCGTCACCTCGCCCTTCTTGTGCAGGATCGGCACCTTGCAGGTGCTGCTGTATTCCGTAATCGAGCCGGAGATGATCAGGATATTGGCCGGGCGCATCTCGTGCGAATGCCAGGGAACGATGCCTCCCGGCTGCACGACGAGCTTGCGCATGCGCAGCATGCTTCCCTTCCATGCCTCGCCCTTGGACGAGAGATCGATTGATTTGACGACGCTGTCGGAGACGCCCTTCGGCATCATCGGGCCAGGCTTCATGCCATCTTCAGTGACCTGATCGGCCGGGCATTCGCCCGCCATGGCGGACGCGGCGGGCAGGGCGGCGCCCAGGACCACTGCAGCAAATGCGAGAGCGGCGAGGGACATGCGGTCGGTTTTCAATACGGGCTTCATCAGCGGTTTCTCCTTGTTGGAGCCCGGCGAGGACGGTGCCGAGCATGTTCGAAGACTGGCGGAGCGCCGATCGAAAGAGAAATGCCAGATGCTTTTGATTTCGATAGCCGCAAGCTATTATCAGCCGCAGGGGAAACACCGAATGCCCGGCAGCTTGCCAGGCTGTGCTCCCGTGATTGTTACGATACTGCCCTTAATGCGAACGGCCCGACGCTTTCGCCCAGCCGTATGATTTCACGGCGCCGACAAAGACTGAAACCGCCGGGGAGAAGCGTCGGCCCGCCACCGTCACAAGGCAGACCTCGCGCGAGACTTCCGGGTCCGCGACAGGTCGCACCTGCAATCCTGGGATAACGGCGCTGTATTCGGGAATGAAACAGATACCAAGGCCACCGGCGACCAGGTTCTGAATCCAGTCCTCGCGCTCGCTGGAATAGGAGACGAGGGTCTTCACGCCTTGTGCATCGCAGAGATCCGTGAGGTAATCCCAGTATTCGCAGTTGACGCGACGCAGGTAGATCTCACCGTCGATCGCCGCGATGGGAATGGCATCGTATTGACCGAGGCGGTGGCCGGCGGGGAAAGCGAGCATGAACCTCTCGCGAAAGAGCGAGGTCACGTCGAAGCGTTCCGGAAAGCTTGTTGCCGTCGACATCAAAGCCACATCGATTTCGCCAGTCTCCAGCAGATCGGACAATCGGGCGGGCACGCCCTCGATCAGTTGCAGCTGGATTCCCTTGTGGCGCATGTTGAAGTCGGTGAGCAGGCCAGTAAACCGGCGCGGTCCGATCGTGCACATAATGCCGACCTTGAGCGGTGCTTCACTAAGACAGAGAAATCGCGACGCCTCCGTACGCACGCCCATCAACTCGTCCTGGATCTGCTGGAATCGCGGGCGAAGAAGGTTGCCGAGATCTGTTATGTGGGTGAGATTGCGCTCCCGGCGGAACATCAGGCCGCCCACCTCATCCTCCAGCTGCTGGATGGCGCGACTGAGCGCTGGCTGAGTAACATTGCACTTTTCGGCCGCGCGCGTGAAGTTTCGAGTTTCACACACCGCCAGGAAATACCTTATATGGTGGATATCCATCGCCGCCCCCCGGCATGAATTCTATTTGCAATACCCTCAATATTCTCCGCGGGCGGCATTCTCCACCAATGCCATGGATTTATCAATTCCATACCAGACTGGCATTTCTAAAGCGAAGCCCCGTCGGCCATTCTGATTGCAAGACGCCAGACGGCGTAGTCGATCGTAGTGGAGAGCACATATGCTGAACGCCTTTGATCCCGTAACTGATACTCTCGTCGGCCGCAGGCCCTTGGAAGGGCGTAGCGCCATTGTCACTGGTTCGACCAGCGGCATCGGCCTTGGCATTGCACATGCGCTTGCAAGGGCAGGGGCCGCCGTGATGTTGAACGGCTTCGGCGACCCTGCCGAGATCGAGATGCTGCGCGACGGCATTGCCACGGATAACGATGTCGACGTTGCCTACGACGCCGCCGACATGTCGAAGCCGGAAGCGATCCATATGATGGTCGAGAGGGCGTTCGCGCGTTTCGGACAGGTGGACATCGTCGTCAACAATGCCGGTATCCAGCATGTTTCGCCACTCGGAAAGTTTCCGCCTGAAAAGTGGGACGCCATACTTGCTATCAATCTTTCCTCAGCCTTCCATCTCGTTCAGGCGACGTTCGACAGCATGTGCGCCAACCGCTATGGCCGGATCGTCAATGTCGCCTCCGCCCATGGATTGGTCGCGTCCCCCTTCAAATCCGCCTATGTGGCGGCCAAACACGGCATTGTCGGGTTCACCAAGACGATCGCGCTCGAAGGCGCCGAATTCGGGGTGACATCCAACGCGATCTGCCCCGGCTACGTCTGGACGCCGCTTGTCGAACACCAGATCGAGGATCAGGCGAAGTCGCATAACATCCCACGCGACGCGGTGATCCGAGACGTCTTCCTGAAGGACCAGCCGACGAGGCGCTTTGCCACCGTCGAGGAAATGGGCGCGCTTGCCGTCTTTCTCTGCAGCGATCTTGCTGGATCGATCACAGGCACGGCGATCCCTGTCGACGGCGGATGGACTGCGCACTGAATCTTTATTTGAGACACGGAGGTTGCGATCGTGAACAAACATGTGGGTGCAAAGCTCAAAATGCAGCCCGACTCTTCGCTCGCCGAGCGCGAGCCGCGGACGATCAATCTTGCGCTGCAGGGCGGCGGCGCACATGGCGCCTTCACGTGGGGAGTGCTCGATCGGTTGCTGGACGAGCCAAGCCTGTCATTCGAAGGCATTGTGGCAACCAGCGCAGGCGCGATGAATGCTGCGGTCGCAGCCTATGGCCTGGCTGAGGGCGGGCGGAGCGGAGCACAGACGGCGCTGGCCAATTTCTGGCGCCGTGTCAGCCACGCAGCTGCATCCGGACCTTTGCAGCCAACCTTGCTCGACCGCCTTACAGGCTCGAAATCGCTGGAATTCTCGCCGGCGTTCATCATGTTCGACCTGGTGACACGGCTGATGTCGCCTTACCAGTTCAACCCCTTCAATTTCAATCCCCTGCGCCAGGTGCTGGAACAATCGATCGACCTGGAGGCAATCCGGATGGCACGGTGCCCTGTCAAGCTCAACATCTGCGCCACCAACGTGCGGACTGGCAAGGTGAAGGTGTTCGGCAACGACGAGCTCTCGGTCGATGCCATCATGGCGTCTGCCTGCCTGCCCTTCCTGTTCCAAGCCGTGGAAATCGGAGGGGAAGCCTATTGGGACGGTGGCTATATGGGCAACCCCGCAATCTTCCCGCTGATTTATGGCTGCGACACGCCCGATGTGCTCGTGGTTCACATAAATCCGATAGAACGAACGGAACTGCCGCGCACGGCTGGAGAAATTCTCAACCGCATCAATGAGATCAGTTTCAATTCGTCGCTGCTGAGGGAGATGCGGGCGGTGGCCTTCGTCACACAGCTGATCGACACGGCAGCGACGCCGCCTTCCAATCTCAAGCGCATTTTCGTGCACGGTATCTCAGACGACGAAGCGATGAAAAATCTCAGCGTAGCGAGCAAGATGAACGCCGACTGGGGGGCGCTCATGGACCTGAGGGATCGCGGCCGCCAATGCGCCAACCTCTGGCTGCAGGCCAATTACCAGGAAATCGGCAAACGATCGACCGTAGACGTCCGCGAACGTTATCTTTGATCCTCAGCCATTTCGGCAGTCCGCCTCCCGCCGGCCGAAACTTAAGCCCCCGTCCACCACTCCGGCGAGGGCTTTTTTTGTCTGAAAGAGATTGCCCATCGACACATAGAGACGGCGTATCGAAATCATGCAGAGACAGCATTTCAGATGACGGCTGACTTCTGGGAATGTGAAGACAGGCAAGCCGATGGCGGTTTGACCTCACGCAACCCAGGAGATTTCTCATGAATACCACTCGTCTTCTCATCAGTTCGGCCCTCGCCGCCGCAGCCTCCGTGGCTGCCGGCAGCGCCTTTGCCGGCCCGGCTGCCAAGCCGGATTTCTCGTTCGAAAAGTGCTTCGGCGTCGTCAAGGCTGGCCTGAACGACTGCCAGACGGCCAGCCACTCCTGTGCCGGCACGTCCACCGCCGACAACGCCAAGGATTCCTGGATCTACGTGCCGGCCGGCACCTGCACCAAAATCACCGGCGGAAGCAACGAACCCAAGGCCTGACCTTTCCACCACTTCAACCAAAGGAGTAATCGATGTCCAAGATATTTCCGAGCAATCCGGTGCCAACCGCCGCGGGCATCGGTCTTCGCTCCCAGCATATCGGTGAAATGCTGTCTCGCCGCCCCTCGGCGGGATGGCTTGAAGTCCATGCGGAGAATTACATGGGTGGCTCGGCGGCCGTCGACGCGCTGGAGCGGCTGCGGGAAAGCTATCCCCTGTCTGTCCATGGCGTCGGCCTTTCACTCGGGAGCAGTTCCGGTCTCGACCGCGACCATCTGGAGCGCATGCGCAAGCTCTGCCTGCGCTTCCAGCCAAGCCTGGTGTCCGAGCATCTCGCCTGGAGCGCCGCCGACGGCGCCTATCTGAATGATCTCCTGCCGCTGCGTTACGACGCAGAGGCCCTCGCCATCGTGACCGCCAATGTCTCGAGGCTGCAGGACACCCTCCAGCGGCGTGTCTATATCGAAAACCTCTCTGCCTATGTCGCCTTCGAGGGGTCGACAATGACCGAGGCGGAATTCCTGGTCGAGCTCGTGGGCCTTACCGGCTGCGGCCTGCTTCTCGATATCAATAATGTTCACGTCTCGGCCTGCAATCTCGGCTTCGATTCCAAAGCCTTCATCGACCAGCTTCCCCCGTGCGCCATCGGTGAGATCCATCTTGCCGGGCACGCGATCAACGAGGTCGAAGGTGATATCGTGCTGATCGACGACCACGGTTCGCGCGTTCCGCCGGCCGTCTGGTCGCTCTATGCTTACGCGATCCGCAAGATTGGACCGCGTCCGACGCTCATCGAATGGGATACGGATGTGCCCGCTCTCGACGTGCTACTCGGTGAAGCCATGTGGGCCGACATGCTGGCGCAATCGATCGCCTTCGAAGATCGCATGCTGGTGGAACGGCCGACACCACAGTCGACCCGGTTCGAGGGGATGATCCTGCCATTGCGGGCCGACAGCCGAACGGGCCCAATGCCGGCGCTCGCCGCGTTTGCGACAATCAAGCCGTCGGTGTTCGCCAATCGTCCCGGCGCAAGGAGGGTGGGCCATGCTCTCTAGTTGCGCACTGCAATCGCGGGTCGCCCAAGCCATCCTCCGTGAAGATGGCTGCGATCTTGCGCCGGTGCTGGCGAAAGGTGCTTTCGACCCGCTGCGTCGGTTCAACATCTATCGCAACAACACCTTCGCCTCGCTGACAGCGACTTTGATCGCGGTTTTTCCGATCACGGTCCAGCTTCTCGGCGAAAACTACTTTCGTCATGTCGCCGGCGCCTTCATCCGGAATAATCCGCCGCAGGAAGCGCAGCTTGTTCGCTATGGCGGCAGTTTCCCGCGCTTCCTGGCGGACTTTGATGGCATCCGCGCCATGCCCTTCATTGCCGAAACGGCGCGGCTGGAATGGATGATTGCCGAGGCGCTGGACGCGCTGGCGCTGCCCGGCTGTCGCTTGGAGCAGTTGGCGGACGGTGAAGACGACACCTCACCCGAGATCGTTCTTCAGCCCTCGCTACGCCTGCTGGTTTGTCGTTGGCCGGCGCTGGACATATGGGAAGCGCATCAAGCCGGCGGAAACATCGAAGCATTGGCGAGGCTGGGCCGCCGACCGGAGCGGATCGCGCTCTGGCGCGGCCAAGATAGCATGCGATTTCTGCGCCTCGATGCCAGTCATTTCGCCTTCCTTCATGCCCTGAAAAGGCGCGCCAGCCTGGAGGCTGCGGTCAGCCGTGTGCTTGCCCGCACTCCCGGCTTCGATCTCGAGGGTGCCTTTGGCGGCCTTTTCGCCTTTGGCCTCGTCGCTCGCATTCGCCACATCAAGCCCGCAACCAAGTGAACAGGATGGAAGTCATGACTATGATGTCCCCTTCTTCGACGCGACACAGAGGCGGTATTATCGGTCTCTATGTCGCCGCTATCGAGAGCCTCAACAGCCTGCCGTTGTCGCTCGTCCAGCTCGTTGCCCGTCTGGCGGTCGCCCACGTCTTCTGGCACTCGTCGCAGAGCAAGCTTGCCTCCTGGCCGGCGACAGTTCAGCTGTTTACGCTCGAATACCAGCTGCCCGTCATCGATCCCGGCGTGGCCGCCGTGCTTGCGACGACGGCCGAAGTCACTGGCTCGATCTTGATTTTTCTAGGCCTGTTCTCTCGGCCCGCTGCCCTTTTGCTGCTTTGCGTCATCTTGACAATCCAGCTCCTCGTCTACCCGCAGAACTGGCCGGACCATTTGCTCTGGACGGCACCGTTGCTGTTGATCCTGACGCGCGGGGCCGGTGCGGTTTCACTCGACTATCTGGGAGCACGCCTGTTCCCGAGGGGGCGCTGAGCCATGCGCGCCGGCATCGAAGAAACAAGCGGCGACTCGCCACTCATGGATCCAGCGGCAAGTCAGGCGGCGGGCCGCCGTCCTAGGGTCGTCATCCTCGGAGCCGGATTTGGCGGCCTTGCCGCCGCCAAGGGTCTTCGGCATGCGGACGTGGATGTGACGGTCGTCGATCGGCGCAACTATCATCTTTTTCAGCCGCTGCTTTATCAGGTCGCGACGGCCGCGCTTTCGCCAGCCCAGATCGCCATGCCGATCCGCCGCATTCTCTCTCGGCAATCCAACGTCACTGTGCTGATGGAGCGTGTCGAGGGGATCGACAAGAAGAACCGGTTCGTTCAGACCACAAATAGTCGCATCGCCTACGACTATCTGGTCGTCGCCACCGGTGCAAGGCACGCATATTTCGGAAAGGATGAATGGGCGGAGACCGCGCCCGGGTTGAAAACAATCGCCGATGCGACCGAAATCCGTGCCCGGATCCTGTCGGCCTTCGAACGTGCCGAGGCAGCCGAGGACGAAGCCGAGCGGCGGCGGTTTCTCACCTTCGTCGTTGTTGGCGGCGGCCCGACAGGCGTTGAACTGGCTGGAGCAATCGCCGAGCTGGCAAGAAAGGTCATCGTCCGTGACTTCAGGCGCATTGATCCGTCCTCGGCTCGCGTGGTGCTGGTCGAAGCCGGCAATATCGTTCTGCCGACCATGCCGGCGAAATTGTCGGGAGAAGCCCGGCGACACCTGGAGATGCTCGGCGTCGAGGTGTCCCTCGGGGAAGCGGTAACGCGCTGCGACTCTGAAGGAGTAGCGCTTGCCGGCGGCCGGCAAATCCGATCGTCCTGCGTGCTGTGGGCGGCCGGTGTCATGGCCTCCAGGGCGGCCAAATGGCTCGGCGTGCCCGCGGACCGCGCCGGCCGCGTTCATGTCGACCGGAACCTCAACCCGCCGGGCAATGACGAGATCTTCGTGATCGGCGACACCGCGGCGCTCACGGACAAGAACGGCAGAACGGTTCCCGGAGTCGCGCCGGCCGCCAAGCAGATGGGCGAATACGCGGCCCGCGCCATTCTCGCCGGTCTCGATGGTCGGACCGCTGGTCTGTTCGGCTATCGCGATTTCGGAAATCTGGCAACTATCGGACGCAATGCGGCGGTCGCCGACTTTCGCCGCATCCGTCTTTCAGGATTTTCCGCCTGGCTGGTCTGGAACATCGCCCATCTCTGGTTTCTCGTGGGCTTCCGCAATCGCATCGTGGTGTTTGCGGACTGGGCGCTGGCTTATGTCCGGTATGACCGCGCCGCCCGTCTGATTACCGACCGCCATGAACGCTAGAACATTCCCACGCATAAAGATGGGGCGTGCGGTCACTGCACTGCTGCTGCTTGCAGTGTTGTCAACGGCGGCGCTCGTGCACCTGGTCTGGTATCGTACCGCAAGCCGGAACATTGAAACGATTGTTGCGAGCCTTGATGCTCAGAGCACCGCTGCGGTTCGCAACGAGCTTTCTTCTAATCTGGCGCTGGTTTCGAGCAGCGCGGAGATCGTCAGATCGGTCTTTTTCCAGGGAGCGATCAGGCCGGACGACGAGGTGAAGCGTGAATTCCTATTCCTGTCGTTGCTGCGTGAACAGCCGGCGATTGCCTGGATCGGTTTCGGCTTCCCGGACGGCCGCTTCTTTGGGGCGCACGCGCTGCCGGATGGCGAGATCGAAATGGTGGAGATCGGCCACGCACCTCTCGGCAAGCCGCGTCCGCTACGCCGCGATCTCTATAAGCCAATCCCTGGCGATATCTTTTTCGAAAATCGGCTGAGGGCCGAGAGTGTCTACGTTCCGGAGGGCTCGCCATGGTTTAGACGTGGCCGGACCAGTGCAGAACCGGCCTGGAGCCTCGTCAATATTCTTCCGAACGGCTTTGAACCGGCGATCGTCGTCTCGAAGAAAGTCGAGGTGTTCGGCCATTTCGAAGGTGTGGTGATGGTGGCGGTCAGCCTGCATCGGCTGTCGGCCATCCTTGGAGGGCTCAAGATGCCGGAAGGCAGCAAGGCCTTTGTGCTAACGCGGGATAATGCGGTACTGGCGACATCCGAGCCGTCAGACGGTATGATCGCTGCTCATCTCAAGGATTTTGCCGCGTCCGACGCCCTGGCCGCGGCAGTCGCCATGGCTGCCAGCCCCGAAAAGCCCGACGGTTCCCGGACGCTGGTGGCAAGCAAGGCGCTCGGCCCAATCTTCGTGTCATCTGGCAAGTTGCCGTTCGAAGACTGGCGTCTGGTCACCGCCATACCGCGGGCGACTTTTGCCCGTGACATCGATGCCAATACCGAGCGACTGATCTTCATCATCGGGGGCATTGCTGTGCTGGCCGCTGTGACGGCGATCCTGTTTGCCAGAATTCTCTTCGCTCGGCCACTGTCGCGCCTTGCCGAGCAGCTGCATATGATCGAGAGGTTCGAACTCGACGCCGTGGAACATCGCCCGGCGCTGTTGACTGAACTCGATCATTTCTCCTCCGCCCTGAAGCGCATGTCGAGCGGCCTTGCCGCGTTCGCGCGCTTCATGCCCGTCGAGGTCGTTCGTCCCCTTGTCGATGGCGGTCTTAAGCCTCGTCCCGGCGGCGAACTCAGGGACATAACGGTGTTGTTTGCGGATTTGCCAGGCTTTACGGAACTCACGGAAGAGTTCGGCGCTGGCGTTGAACCAAGCTTGACGCGGTTTCTGACCCTGTCGATCGCCGCTATTCATGCCGAAGGCGGCACAGTCGACAAATTCATCGGCGATGCGGTGATGGCGATCTGGAATGCCCCCGGCAATGTGCCGGATCACGCATTGCGCGCGTGCCGCGCCGCAGCGGCAATTCGCGATGCGATGCATGCCATGGCGCCGATTGCGCCCAAGCATGATGAGATTCGGGTGCGTATCGGCATCAACACCGGCGTGGCCCTTGTCGGCAATATTGGCTCGACTGAACGCCTCAGCTATACGGCGATCGGCGACGTCGTCAATCTCGCGAGCCGGCTCGTTGGCGTGGCCAAGGACAAAGGCGTGGAAATTGCATTAAGCGACGAAACGCTTCGAAAGACCCGAGACCTTATTCAGACAAGGCCGCTTGGCTGCGTCGGCATACGGGGAAGGATCGCGCCGGTCCGTGTGCACACGATCGATCCGGCTGATATGGCGGACTGAGGGAGCATGACGATGCTGCTGCTCACAACGCTGATTTGGTTGCAAACCAAGCACTTCATGGCTGACTATGTCCTGCAGCCCGAATGGATGATTGCCGGCAAAGGCAACTTCAAGAAGCCGGGCGCTTATGTCCATGCAGGCATCCACGCCGTCGCCACCGCGCCAATTCTCTTGGTTGCAATCACGAATCCGACGTGGATTTTCGCCGTTGTCTGCAGCGAGTTTCTGATCCATTTCCTTATCGACCACTTGAAGGCCATCCACGGTCGACGTCAGCCGCACCCGGTCAATACACGTTCATTCTGGATACTTCACGGCGCCGACCAGCTCGCTCATCATCTGACCTATTCGGCAATATTGGCGATCGTGGCCTGGGATGCTGACTTTATTGCTTGACAATGCGAGGGCGCAGGCGAAGAGCACGATGACGACTTTCATGATCGCTCTCGTTCGATCCCGAGAAATCAATTGCATTAAAACGAGGGAGCAAATCCTCGAATGATCATCTCGGCAGATGAGATCAGGTTATGCGGAAAATTCCTTTTTCTCGCATTAGCTTAGAGAGAATTGAAGCTGGTTTTTCAATCAGGAGGCGGGCAACAGCAGTCGTGTCCTTCGCATCCTTCATGACTCGCAGTTAGATGCCTCTACGGTTCAGCTCCCATGCATGGCAGAGCAAAAAAACCAGGAAAAGGCGATCTCTTGCGGGCTTGACGCCAAATCAAAGTTACTTAATCTAAGCGTCAGCCGAACCGCTGGGAGGAGGGGTCGGCATTCGCGATCCCATCGCACTATCTTTTATCTCCCAAAGCCATGATTCCCGATCGCGCGTCGCCGATTTTCAACAGGATAAGCCATGCCGCTCACCATCGCCCAACGCCTCGACAGTCTGAAGGTCCGTATCGCCGAGCTCGCGCATTGGCGGGACCAGCATAGCAGCCCGATCGATGGCTGGACCTTCGAGGGGGAGCCGATCGCCCATCACCAGGACTGGCCGCATCGTGAGGGCGTGGTGCATTTTGCCGCGAGCGCCGAAGCGCCGGCGAACTGGCCGCTCGAAGATATTCGCCTGCAGCTCGATCTCGGCGGCGAGAGCCTGATCACGCTCAGCTATCCCGATGGCCAGAGCGAAACATTCGGCCTCGATCCCTATCACCAGGAATTCCCGCTGAAGGGCCGCCGCTTCTCGATTGCGACGGAAAGTGTTGCCCGCTTTCCTTTCGGCGAGCCCAACCGCGCGCCGAGGCTCAACAAGGCCCGGCTGATCTGGCTCGACGGTCCCGTTCACAGCCTGCATCTTCTCCTGAAGCAGATCGCCGAGGCGATTGGCGCGCTCGGCGAGCATGAGGTCGTACCGCATCTGGTCGATGCCGCGGAGCAGGCCTTGCGCAGCCTCGACTGGCCATCGGATACGGCGGCCTACATCTCCCGCACGTCGGGCGCCGTCATGCAGCAGAAGATCTGGGAGCTGCCGGAGCTTGTATCCGATCCGGCAGGTCTCTCCGACGAGCAGAGCGCTTCGGCGGCCTCCGCCTTCGAGGTCCTCACGGCGCGGCTGAAGGAACTGCAGAAGCGCTTTCCCCCAAACGGCGAGCTGGTGCTGACCGGCCATGCTCATATCGATCTCGCCTGGCTCTGGCCCTATCGCGAGACGCGGCGGAAGATGCGGCGCACCTTCAACACGGCGCTGTCGCTGATGGAGCGCTCCGCCGATTTCCGCTTCAACCAGTCGACCGCCCATTATTACGCGCAGATGGAGGAGGAAGATCCGGAGCTTCTCGAACGCATCAAGGAGAAGGTCGCGGAAGGAAAGTGGGAAACCGTCGGCGGCATGTGGGTGGAGCCTGATACCAATATGCCGACCGGCGAAAGCCTCGCCCGCCAGGTGCTCTACGGCCAGCGTTATTTCGAAAAGACCTTTGGTGCGCGCCACACGGTCTGCTGGCTGCCGGATTGCTTCGGCTTTTCCGGCGCGCTGCCGCAGATCCTGAGACAGGGCGGCATCGACAGTTTCTTCACCATCAAGGTCAATTGGAGCGAGACCAACCACATCCCCTCCGATCTCTTCTGGTGGAAGGGCCTCGACGGCAGCCAGGTGCTGACCCACACCTTCGACAATCCGATGCAGGGTTATAACGGCTTCGTGCAGCCCGATTGCTACCTGCCGACCTGGAAGAATTTCCGGGGCAAGACGCAGCATCACGCCTCGCTTCTTGCCGTCGGTTACGGCGACGGCGGCGGCGGCGTGACGCCCGAGATGGTGGAGCGCGAAGTGCAGCTGCGCGATTTTCCCGCCATTCCGCAGGCCCGCTGGGGCACCGTGAAAAGCTTCTACGAGCGGGCGCACAAAACCGCTTCGGAGAAGAAGCTTCCCGTCTGGGACGGCGAAATCTATCTCGAACTGCACCGCGCGACGCTGACGACCCAAAGCGGCGTCAAGCGCAAGCATCGCCAGGCCGAGCGGGCGCTGATCACCGCCGAGACCCTCGCGTCGCTCGCCCATATGCTCGGCGCCGAAAAGCCGAAAAGCCTGGAGGCGGATTGGCGCGTGGTGCTGAAGAACGAGTTCCACGACATCCTGCCGGGTTCGAGCATCCGCGAAGTCTATCAGGATGCGGAGCAGGAGCTCGGCGGCGTCATCGACCATGCCAAGGCCGAGCAGGCCAAGGCCTTGCAGGCGCTGTCAGTCAATCTGCCGAAGGGCGGGGTCACTGACGCGCTCATCGTCGTCAATCCCTCGCTTGCGCCACGACCGGTGAGCGCGACACTTGCCGACGGCACGACGCTTTCGGCCGCTGAGATCGTCGCTCCCTTGGCGGTCGCCGTCTTTGACAGGCAGACGCTGAAGCCGGCGGGCGGGCTGAAGGCCGGCGTCGACCGGCTGGAAAACGATCATCTCTCGATCGTCATCGGCAAGGATGGAGCCGTTACCAGCCTAATCCACAAGGCGAGCGGCCGCGAAGCGGTCGATGGCTCCGCCAACCAGCTCTGGGTCTATCCGGCCGACAAGCCGCGCAACTGGGACGCCTGGGACGTCGATGCCGACTATGCCGATAAATCCGTCCGGCTCGATGCGCCCGAAAGCATCAGCCTCGTCGAAAGCGGTCCGCACCGTGCGGCAATCCGCGTCGTTCACCGCTATCGGCATTCGAGTGTCATGCAGACCTATGTTTTGACGGCCAATTCGAAGCGGCTCGATATCGAAACGACCATCGACTGGCACGACCGCCGCACCCTGCTGCGTACCCTGAACCCGGTCGACGTCAAGGCCCGTAAGGCGACCTTCGAATGCGCCTTCGGCGTGGTTGAGCGGGCGACACATACGAATACCTCCTGGGAGCAGGCGATGTTCGAGGCCGCCGCCCATCGCTTCGTCGATGTCAGTGAGCCGGGCTTCGGCGTGGCGCTTCTCAATAATGCCAAATACGGCCACAGCGCCCGCGGCAATGTGATCGGCATGAGCCTAGTGCGCGGTCCGATCTATCCGGATCCGCTGGCCGATGAAGGCGAGCAGAGCTTCACCTATGCACTGATGCCGCATGAGGGCGCCTGGCATGAAGGCGGTGTGCTTGACGAAGCACTCGACCTCAACCAGCCGCTGGTGACGGCCGAGGCCAAAGGCCTCTCCGCCGGCCGTTTCGCGCCGATTGATGTCGCGGGCACGCCTGTCGCCTTCTCGGGCCTGAAGCCTGCGGAGGAGGGCGAAGGTCTCATCCTGCGCCTCTACGAACCGGCCGGCCGGCGCGGCCGCCTCTCCCTCGGCCTGCCTTCCGGATGGCGGGCGTCGCAGCCGCTCAACATCCTCGAAGAGCCGATGGAGCGCAAAGGCCCCGCCGAGATCATGCCCTTCGAAATCAGGACCTGGAGGCTGCAGAAGGCCTGACGCCGCCTGCTGCAAATAACGCTCCGCCGCTTCCATTAGGCGGGGCGACCCATCTACTCGCCCGAGGGGCAATACTGGACAATTTGGCGATTGCCATGCAGGTGACAGTCATAAAGGGGAGCGATGTCCAACCGGTGAAGAGAGGCGTCTTGCTTCGAAGCGGGCTATCGGCCCCAAGAGCCAGCTAGCCTGATTGACAAGACGGGGGAGTGCGACCGCCAGACGTAGTCGAAATTGCTGGTGATTGCTGATGGGGCCAGCCAGGCTGCTTCGAGGAAGGGGTGGACTCGGCCAAGACCATGGCGACGAAGGCCCAGGAGGAGGCGAATGCTGCCAACTCTCGTTCTCTCCCTCAATCTCGACATCGGCCGGCTGACCATAATCACGCTGATCGGCCGGATCGCTGCAAGCATGAGCGATCTGGCAGAGGGCAATCTCGACGCCGACATTCCCTTCACCGACCGGCCTGACGAGATCGGCCGCGTGGCTTTCACCGGCTTACGGTCGTTGGGCGCCCGTCGCGGCAACGTAGACGGAATAGAGTGAACGTGTTGCGGCGATGAACAGACGGTTGCGTCCGGGGCCGCCGAAGGTGAGGTTGGCGACGGTCTGAGGGACACGGATCTTGCCGATCAGCTTGCCTGTCGGATCGAAGCAGTGCACGCCATCACCGGCACTGGACCAAAGGTTCCCCTTCACGTCAGTGCGGATACCGTCCGGGATACCGTTGTCGATGAGGCAGAAGACGCGGCCGTTCACAAGCCTGCTGCCGTCGACTACGTCGAAGGCGCGGATCTGACGTGGCAGGCTTTCGTCGTGGCTTGCCGCCGAATCCGCGACGTAGAGGATCGTCTCGTCAGGTGAGAAAGCGAGGCCGTTCGGCTGGATGAAATCCGTGACGACGGCCGCAAGTTTGCCGGTGGCCGGATCAAGCCGGTAGACGTTGCGCGTCGCCTGCTCGGGCTCGGCCTGATAGCCTTCATAATTCGACATGATGCCGTAGGTTGGATCGGTGAACCAGATCGTGCCGTCCGATTTCACCACCACGTCGTTCGGCGAATTGAGCCGCGCGCCTTCGAAATGGTCGGCGAGCACGGTGATCGAACCGTCGATCTCGGTGCGCGTGACGCGGCGCCCGCCATGTTCGCAGGAGATGAGTCGGCCCTGGCGGTCGCGCGTGTTGCCGTTGGTGAAGTTGGATGGTTGCCGGTAGATGGAGACGCCGCCTTCGGGCGCCCATCGCAGCATACGCTGGTTGGGAATGTCGCTCCACAGAAGCTGGTTCGCATCGTTGAACCAGACAGGACCCTCCGCCCAGCGGCAGCCGGAATAGAGTTCGTCGAGGCCGGCGCTGGTGACGATCAACTGCCGGAAGCGCGGGTCGTGGATTTCGTAGATGCTGGCCTCGGCCATGGCAGTTTCCCTGTTTATCGCATGCCGGCCCGGCGGCCGCCGGCGAGCATGATCACGCTGATGATGATGAGGCCGGTCATCATGAGGCGGATGCCCGCGCCGAACCCATAGGTGTTGAGCATGGAAACGACCAGGAACATGAAGAGCGACGCGCCCCAGATGCCCGGTACGTTGGAATCGCCGCCGGCCACCGCCGTGCCGCCGATCACGACGACGGCGATCGAGGTCAGCAGATATTCCGAGCCCATGTTGAGTGCTGCGCCGCCCGAGAAGCAGGCGAGCAGGTAGCCCGCGACGGATGCAAGTACGGCGCAGAAGAGGTAGGTGACGAAGCGCGTGCCGTCGACCGGAATGCCGGCCATGCGTGAGGCGGGCATGCTCTGGCCGATCGCCGAGATCCAGCGCCCGTAGATCGTCTTCTCGAGCAGGAACCAGGCGAGCAGCGAGATGAGGAGCGCGACGATCGCGACGTTCGGTACGCCGAGCGTGTTCGTGGTAGTGAATTCCGCAAGCATGCTCGGAGGTTTGATGCGCAAGCCGCGGTTTGTCCAGATTGCCGCCGATTGCACGATAAAGCTCATGGAAAGCGTGGCGATGATCGGCGGAATGCGGAGCGCCTTGATCAGCGCGTAGTTGCCGAGGCCGACGACGAGGCCAATGAGGAGGGCGACAAGAAAGCCGGGCAGGATCAAGCCGTTTTGCACGTTCATCAGCTTCAGCGCCACCGTGCCGGCTAGTGTCATGGTGGCGGGGACCGACAGATCGATATTGCCGGGACCGAGCGTGATGACGAACATTTGGCCGATGCCGACGATCACCGAGAAGGCGGCGAAAGTGAGGGCTGCCTGCGACAGGCCGAGCGTACTGGCGCCGAGGGTCACCATGATCGTCAGGAACCAGACGATGAAAGCGGCAAACCATGACCAGATCCAGGGTTTGCCGAAAAGGCTGAGGAGGGGAGTCATCGGCGGCGTTTCTCCCGTTTCTCCAGGCGGTTCAGCATCAGGCGAAGCGCGAGCACGATGATCAGGATCGCGCCCTGGGCTCCGATCTGCCAGTCCGGCGAGATGCGCAGGAAGGACAGGAACGAGCCGGCGAGGGTCAGCGTCAGCGCGCCGATGACGGCCCCGACGGGGGAGACACGCCCGCCAATGAACTCGCCGCCGCCGAGGATCACGCCGGCAATCGACAGCAGCGTGTAACGCAGCGCGATATTGGCGTCTGCCGACGTCGTCAGGCCGACGAGAGCGATACCTGCGAGCACCGCGAAGAAGCCCGCCAGGCCATAGGCGGCGGCGCGGGCGGCGACGATCGACCAGCCGGCGCGCTCGACCGAGCGCTGGTTGCCGCCGATGCCGCGGATCAGCACGCCGAGCGAAGAGCGCATGACGAGAAGATGAGCGACGGCGGCGATGATGATGCTGGCGACGATCGCCATCGGCGCCAGCGGCGGCTTGACGGTCATCAGAGAGCGCACCCAGTCCGGCGCCTGGCCGCCGGGCGCCGGCAGCAGCAGCACGGCAAGGCCGCCCCAGACGAAGCTCATGCCGAGAGTGACGACAATGGACGGCAGATCGCGCAGGTAGATGATGACACCGAGGCCCGCATAGGCCGCGATCGCTCCCGCAAGGATCAGGACGCCGGTCACCGGGTCATCCCGCAGAAAGGTCGCGGTAACGCAAGCGACGAAGCTGACGAAGGTGCCCATCGACAGATCGAGATCGTTGACCGCCATGACAAGCATCTGAGCGATCGTCGCAAGCGCGATGGGCACCGCCAGGTTGAACAGCAGATTGAGCCCGACATAGCTCATGGCGCGCGGCTGCAGCCAGAAGACGGCGGCAAGCAGCAGCGTCAGCGACAAGGCGGGAATGGCAAGACGCAAGGCGTCGGACGACAGCCGGAACGTCATGCAGCCACCCCTTCGAAGGAGGCAGCGATGATATTCGTCTCGTTGACGGCATCGCCGGCGAGTTCGGCGATGATGCGGCCTTCGCGGAAGACGTAGACGCGGTCGCAGAGCCGCACCTCGTCCATTTCGGTCGAGTACCAGATAAAGGTGCGGCCATGCGCCGCCTCCTCGCGGATAATCGCGTAGACCTCCTGCTTGGTGCCGACGTCGACGCCGCGCATCGGATCGTCCATCAGCACGACAGGCGCGCGTGTTGCAAGGGCGCGGGCGAACAGCACCTTCTGCTGGTTGCCGCCGGAAAGCGACAGGATAGGGTTTTCCATATCGGGCGTGCGGATATCGATCCGCCGCTTCCAGTCCGTGCCTTTGCTCTCCTCTTTGTCAGCCAGAATGAGGCCGCGCCGCGACAGGTCACCGAGCGAGGCGACGGAAAAGTTGTGCAAGATGCTCCAAAGTTCGAAAACGCCGTTGAGGCGGCGGTCGCCGGCGACGAAGGTAACGAGCGGATCGCGCTCGGGCAGCCAATTGCCGGATTGGGCGGCGTGCAGAGCAAGTAGCAGCTCGGTCTGCCCGTGGCCGGCTAACCCTGCCAGTCCGACGATCTCGCCCTTGCGTGCCGCGAAGGGCAGGCCTCTCGCCTGATGCGACAGAATGACGGGCGCGGTGGATTGTTCGCGCGCCGCCCGCTGCCCGCTCTCCTCCTTCGCAACGGTGCCCATCGCTTCGACGAGGCCGTGATGGTCGAAGCCCTGCGCCGGCCGTTCGGCGACGACGCGGCCGTCCTTCATCACGACGATGCGGTCGGAGGTTTCGAGGATCTCGTGCAAGATATGCGAGATGAAGATGACGGCCCCGCCGGTGGCGGTGAAGCGGCGGACATGGTCGAGCATCTGGCGGGCAAGGCTCGCATCGAGCGACGAAGTGGGTTCGTCGAGGATGACCAGCCGCGGCGGCGTGCCGGCATCGGAAAAGGCCATTGAAATCTCGACCATCTGCCGCTCGGCGATCGAGAGATCGCCGACGGCCCGGCCGCTGTCGATGCCATGGCCCGGAAAGACAGTGTCGAGGCTCTTCTCGATGATGTTGGCGGCACGCCTGCGCCAGCCGAAACCGCCGAGATGGCGATGCATGACGCGGGTGTTCTCGACGATGGAGAGATTGGGGCAGAGCGATAGCTCCTGGAAGACGCAGCGAACGCCGCGGGCGCGCGCCGCATTGATGCCGTAACGCTCCAGCCGCTCGCCGTCGCTCGCCACACTTCCTTCATGCGGCGTCAGGCCGCCATTGATGACGCTGACGATGGTGGACTTGCCGGCGCCATTGTGCCCGACGAGCCCGACGCATTCGCCCGGCATGACGCGGAGCGTGACGCCGTCGAGCGCCTTGACCGCGCCGAAACTCACCTTGGCGCCATCGACGGCGATCACCGCCTTCAAAACCTCATCCATGCTGCCCCGCCATGCCTGCTCGCAAAGAATGCCGCGCGGCCATTTACGGCCGCGCGGCAGTCGGGAGAGTTATTTTGCCGACTCGATGACCTTGATTGCATCAGCCTGCGTGTATTCGACGTTGGCGACGCCGCCAGCCTGGGTATTGGCGAGGTTGGCCTCCAGATTGTCCTGGTCGATGCGCAAGAAAGGCACGACGAGATCCTTCTTGACCTGCTTGCCGTCGAGTATCTGCTGGGCGACCCAGAAGGCCAGCGTGGAGACGCCGGGCGCGATGGATACGGACATCGTCTCGTAGCCCTTGGCGTCCTTCTGTTCCTTCCACCACTTCAGCTCGTCTTCGCGGTTGCCCATGATGATGATCGGCATCTTCCGGTCGGTCGCGGCAATCGCCTGCGCGGCGCCATAACCGTCGCCGCCCTGCGTCACCACGCCGACGATATCGGGAAGGCTCGGTAGGATGCCGGCAACGGCCTTCTGCGCCACGTCCTGCGCCCAGTCGCCGTGAACCGAGCCGACGACCTTGAACTGCGGGTACTGCTTGACGCCTTCGTGGATCCCGGCCGAAATCTCGTCGTCAACGAAGACGCCGGCAAGGCCGCGGATCTCGAGCAGATTGCCGCCCTGGGGAAGTTTCTTCGACAGATACTCCACCTCGCTGCGGCCCATTTCCTTGAAGTTGACGGCGATGCGCCAAGCGCAGGGTTCGGTCACGATGCCGTCGAAGGAGACGACGGTAATCCCGGCGTCACAGGCTTCCTTCACTGCGCCGTTCAGCGCTGTCGGCGAGGCGGCGTTCAGCACGATCGCATCATAGCCCTGCAGGATCATGTTCTGGATCTGCGCCGCCTGCTCCGTCGCCTGGTTCTCGGCGGTGGTAAAAGGATCGGCTGCGGCGACCACGCCAGCCTTTACGGCTTCGCCCGTCACCTTGCCCCAGCTCGTCAGCATGGCCTGGCGCCAGGAGTTTCCGGCATAGTTATTAGAAAGGGCGATCTTCTTGGCCGACGTGTCGGCAAAGGCGGAAACGGGCATGGCGGCGCAAGCAATGGCGGCCGATGCCAGAAGCATCTTACGGATTGTCATGTCTTCCTCCCTCATGATCGCGCCGGTCGGCGGGATCGCTTCACTCCTGCCGGCTCAAGCGGGCTCCGAGTGAAAATTGTTCTTGCACTGAGCTTCCTCCTCTCAGTAAGGGCAGGATGCGGGAGATCAGCCGGCCTGTACAGGGGCAAGGCGGCAACTCGTTTGCGGGTTTTGCGCAACAAGCTGCGGGTTTATGCAAGACGGCGGCCCATTTGCGGGCGCTTACTGGGAAATGATTGCGGCGGGTTGAGGAGCCTGTCGTGACGGGGAGGAACTGACAATGCTGCATCTCGCACCGGCAGCCCTGTTCGACCATTATCTCGGCATTTCCCGGTTGCTCGCGGGCCAGCTCGACTTCCGTTCGGCGATCCGTTCGGTCGCGGCTGAAGTCGCTCACATCATTCCGCACGATCATCTCGACGTCTGCGTGCTGCTCGAGGGCGGCAACTATCACACGGCCTATGAGACGGGCATCGAGACCGCCTGGGGCGAGATCGCCGGCGCGCCAGTGGTCAACAGCCCCATCCGCTCGCTGCTGCGGGGTGAGGTCGATTTTCTGCTTTCGGACGATGCCATGAAAGACCCGCGCTTCCATTTCGAGGGCGCCTTCAAGCGGCCGATCGTCGAGCAATCGCTGAGGAGCCGGCTGCATGTTCCGATGAAGGTGCAAGGTACGATCATCGCAGCACTTTCCTGCTCTTCTCACAGGGCGGGCGTCTATACGATGGAGGACGTCGAGCGCGCCCGCATCATCGCCGACCTTCTGACACCCTATTTCTTCGCGCTGCAGGCAGCCGAGCAGGCGCAACGCTCGGCGATCGTCGAGGCGGAGGCGCGCGCTCGCGAGGAGGGGCTGCGTCAGGGCGCGCTGAAGCTGACCGAAGCGCTGGAGCAGGAACGTCAGCGGATCGGCATGGACCTTCACGATCAGACGCTCGCCGACCTGACGCGACTTGCTCGCCGGATCGATCGGCTGTCGCGCAACGGCGAGGTGACCCCGGAGGCGCTCGAGCCCGTCTCTCGGTCCTTGCAGCATTGCATGCAGGATCTGCGGCAGATCATCGAACAGGCAAAACCTTCCGTGCTCCAGCTGTTCGGCCTCGCCCAGGCGATCGAGCATCATCTCGACCGATCGATCCGCGACACCGGATCGGGCATCGAATGCGGCCTTACCGACGAGACGAACGGGGCGCTGGAAAGGCTGGAACCGACCGTCAGCGTCGCCTTGTTCCGCATAGCGCAGGAGGCGATCAATAATGCGGTGCGCCATGCCGCGCCGCTGGCGATCATGGTGCGGCTCGAAGCAGACGACGAACAGCTTTTGATCGAAATCTCCGACGACGGGACCGGGCTTGCCAAGACGCGGGGACGGATCGGCGGCGGCATCGACAATATGAAGACACGCGCGCGGCTGATCTCGGCGCGCTTCACGATCGGCCCCGGCCATAATCATCGCGGGACCGCGGTGCGCGTCGTGCTGCCGCTGGCGCCGAACGGCCCGGCGGGCGAGCCAGACTGAGGAGAAAGACACGATGAAGGTTCTGATCGTCGAGGACGACCCGCTGCACCGGTCCTACCTGCACGAGGCTGTCAACGCCGCCCTGCCGGAATGCGACACGGTGATCGAGGCGGAGAACGGAACCGTCGGCGAGAAGCTCGCCCGCGACCACAAATCGGCGCATATCGTCATGGATCTGCAGATGGCGAGCCGCAACGGCATCGAGGCGGCGCGGACGATCTGGAAGGAGCGACCGGAGACCCGTATCCTGTTCTGGTCGAATTATTCGGATGAGGCTTATGTGCGCGGCGTCTCGCGCATTGTGCCGGATGGCGCCGCCTATGGTTATGTGCTGAAATCCGCCTCTGACGAGCGGTTGAAGCTTGCGTTGCGCTCGATCTTCATCGAGAGCCAGTGTGTCATCGACCGCGAGGTGCGTGGCCTACAGCAGAAGAGCCTCGGCCAGACCAACGGCTTCACCGATTCCGAATACGAGATCCTCGTCGACATAGCCCTCGGTCTAACCGACCGGGCCATCGCCAAACGCCGGAGCCTGTCGCTGCGCAGCGTGCAGAACCGCCTGCAGCAGCTCTACGACAAGCTCGACGTCTATCAGACGGCTGGCGACGACCACGAGGACGGCCGCTTCAATCTCCGCGCCCGCGCTGTCACGATTGCTTTATTGCGTAAACTTCTGAACTACAGCGCTCTGGAACGGGCTGAGGCGGAGCTGCAGGAATGGCTCGACGGAAAGTAGTCTCCGACGCGGCGTGAATGCGGCAGTAGCGAGGCGTTGCAGTCTCCCATTCCGGCTCGGCCCGCGCTCGTCTGTCGCCAACTGAAAAAGCCTCGGATCGGTGGTGAGCGCATAGCCAGGGTTCTTGCTTGACGCCTAATATACTCGATATCAGAATCGCGGGGTCGAGGTGAGTCGACGGCGCCCGCTTTGACATCGTTGCTCGCCTTGGAAGGACGTGGCGCAGCGGCTGATTGGCCGTTCGCCGGCCAACGCCGCTGGTCGCAAGTGTGCGAGGTGACGCCGTGGATAAAGTGTTCTCAGCAGTCCCTCCTCCTCGTGGCAGCCCACCCCGGCAGTGGAAGTTCCCATTGCGGAGCCGCCGCCGCTGGCTTTTTTGGTCGGCGCTTTCAATATCCATTTTACTTCTTGCAGGCACCGCTGTTCTTTACCGTGAAATCCGCCACTCCGCAGGCCCGGTTCAGCACTTTGAGTATGCAGGCCTCGATAAGGCAGCCCGACCATCACCCGTAGCTGCCGACTCCCATGCGTCGGCTCCTTCTGCTCTTCCGCCGATGCCCATTTCGCGGCATCTGATGGAGCTTCCAAAGCTCGATTTGGCAAGTCAGTTTCTGCGGATGTGGCTGGTCTCAGGCGCGAATATTTGTGGCGCTCTTCGAGAGGCCGGCATCGAGGTGAGCGAATGGAAAGCCGCATCGATGCGCAATCGCGATTATGAATGTTATTTTCAGCGCATCTACGAACGGGACGAGGTGCGGCCGCTCAGCTCTACCTTCCTCAGGGTTCGTGGAGATGAAGCGGGTGATATTGTTGAGATCCGCGCCAAGATCGTCGGGCCGGCGATTGACGCTGAGGGGCGCCTCGCCCCTGATGTGCTGCGCATTTTCGAGATCATTGTGAAGCAGGCGTGCTGGCGCGATTTTGAAGATGCGCTTGCGTCGATCCGAAGCCTTCGCCAGGTAGAGACCGAGCGATTTGGCTCTTATCTCAGCTTCACGCTCGAAGCCGGCAGCAAAAACATTTTTAATTTTGCTCTTGGTCTCAAGGCGGCTCCGGGCTCGCAGGCAAGGACCAGGGCGTATTTTTCGGCAGACCGCTGGCTGGCCACGACGGATCCGCGCGTCCCGCAAACGTCATCCGCATCGACCGGATCGGCGCGTTCAGATCGGCCAATGGCACTCACTGGCGGAGCAAGTGCCGGTTCCGATCCAAGACCAAGCCGGAACTGCGGCTGAGCACCAAAGCCCCCAGTGTTGTGAATAGGGAAAGTGGACCCGCCTCGGGTATGCGCGGCAACGGATCAGCGCGACAGGCTGCCTGCCGGCCGAAAAGCGCCGGGCCGGGCGGCGCAGGTCTCGACCACGAAGTCCACGAAAGCGCGGACCTTGCGCGATAGCTGGCGGTTCGACGGCCAGACGAGCGAGAGCGAACCGAAGGGCACCATGAAGGAAGTGAGGACGGGGCTCAGGGTTCCCGCCCGCATGGCTGCCTCGGCGACATAGACGGGCAGATGCGCGAGGCCCAAACCATCCTGTGCTGCCCGCAGCCCTGCATCTGTATTGTTGAATGTCAGGCTTTTTGGCAGAAGCAGCCGCTCGTATGGTGCGCTGAACGCCCAGGGTGCCAGGCGGCCACTGGAGGGATATTTGAAGTGAATGCAGGCGTGCTTGAAGAGATCGCCCGGCGTCTCAGGCCGTCCATGGCGCTCCAAATACTCGGAACTGCCGCACACCACGAAGTGCTGCTCGCCGAGATGGCGGGCGATCAGCCGCGCATCGGCAAGTTCGCCGCTGCGCACCACCACATCCAGACCTTCCGTGACCATGTCGATGACCCTGTCTTCGAAATCCACATCCAGTTCGATCTCCGGGAAGCGCTCGGCAAAGGCCGGCAGCATCGGCATCAGCAGATGGTGTCCGACGATATGCGGGACGCTGACGCGCAGGCGCCCCCTTGGGCGTTCCCGGCTTTGCAGGACGGTTGCCTCCGCGTCCTGTATATCGTCGATGATGCGCTTAGAGCGCTCGTAGAGGACAGCCCCTTCCTCGGTCAGGCTGATGCTGCGCGTCGTGCGGTTGAAGAGCCGCACATGGAGCCGGTTTTCCAGGCGCGCCACGGCCTTGCCGATCGCGGACGGCGAAACGCCGGCAACGCGCGCAGCTCCGACATAACTCTGCTGTTCGGCCGCATGAACGAAGGCGAAGAGGCTCGCGAGACTATCCACGGCAAGATCCGATTGGAGACATTTTGTCCTTTATCTAAGTCCACTTACGGCGATTGATCAACATTGCATAACAAATATCCTTTGTTCGGCAGCCGGAACGGATGGGGCTGCCGAGTCAAGGAGTGGATGGCATGCGGGACTACACGAAAGAATTGCCGGAGCACACTGCGAGATATATCGGAGAGAACGACCTGTTCCTGGAAATCTTTCCTGGGAACAATCGCTCGGATGAGGCCGGTCGACCGCCTCTCCTTTTTGTCCACGGCGCTTACACCGGCAGCTGGATGTGGAGCAAATATATTCCGCACTTCATAACCGCGGGATGGACCTCCTACTGCATCAATCTGCGAGGCCACTACAAAAGCCGGTCGGTGGATTTGACGAAGGTCGAATTCGAGAACTATCTGGAAGACATTCTTGAGGCAATTTCCGCAATCGCTGGGGAATGTGCCGTCGCTCCTGTTGTGATCGGTTTCAGCATGGGTGGAATCCTCAGTCAGAAACTGGCGGAAAGCGTGGAGATCGCCGGACTGGTGCTGATCGATTCCAGCATCTCGAGGCAGGTGCATGACGAGGTGCCCTACCAGGATCTTGCGCCTGAGATACCTGGCGTCGTTATTCCCGCGCCGGTGCGTGAAGAGCAATCCAGCCCCGACGAAACGCCCGACGATATCGCCTTCCAGCGGAAGTACCTGTCCATGGAATCCGCCAGAGCCTTCGGCGCTTTTTCCTTTCATTGCGGAGCCGAGGGGATTTCCATCGACGGCGGCAAGATCACCTGCCCCAGCCTGGTCATCTCAGCTGTCAACGACGCCGCCGCCGATCGGCGAGGGCAGGCGATGGCCCGGCATATCGGCGGCGAGTTTCTCGGTCTCTGGGGCACGACGCATACGGGCTTGTTGGTCGGGCAAAGATATCACGAATCCGTCAATCGCATCATGATCTGGCTCACGCGCTTCGACGAAGAGAGTGTCTAGCCCTCGAGGCCGAGGCTCGCCAGCAAGCGACCGACATAAGCTTCCAGGCCGCCGACCATATCGAAGCGATCGGGATCACGCAGCCAGAGCATCTGCAGGCCGTCCATCACGGCGATCAGCTCGGCGGCCATCGCTCTGCTGTCGACTCTCTTGTCGATCAAACCATCGGCGATCGCCCGCTGGAAAGTCGCGGCAATATCCTTCTGCATCTCCGTGGCGCGGGCGAGAAACCACGCCTTGGCGGGGTGGTCCTTCATCAAGCTCTCGGCATTCAGGATGGCGAAGGCTCTGATGACCTCGATCATTCCGGCATTGCGGCGGAAGATTTCGACCATGCCTTTCAGCAAGCCGCGGAGATCGGAGCGATAATGTCCGATGAAATCGGCGCTATCGAGATCGCGCTTGGCGAGGATGGCGAGCAGCAGATCGACCTTGGTCGGAAAATGGTGCAAGAGACCGGGCAGCGACAGGCCGACATCCTGGGCGATATCGCCGATCGCGGCATTCTGATAGCCGTCTTCGGCAAAGCGCCGCATCGCCGCCGCCAGGATCTCTGCGCGGCGCTCTTCTCCCTTGCGGGAACGGCGCCGTCGCTTTTCCTCCGGTCCCGCCTTCTGTTCCGCCATCGTTTTCCCCCGTCACACTCTTTTAACGGTGATGCGCCGATCCGCAATCATTCGGCCGATATCTTCTCTGCTCACTCCTTACATCACGCCCGTCGGATTGACATCTTAAAAATACCGAGTAATCGGTAGGTTTAATAGGCGCGATGCTCGCGGTCTTTTGGGGAGGTTTGCATGATCGATTCCATTCTCGACAGGATGACGCTCGAAGAGCAGGTCTCTTTGCTGTCAGGCGCCGATTTCTGGACGACCGTTCCCGTCGAGCGGCTCGGCGTGCCGAAGATCAAGGTGACGGATGGGCCGAACGGCGCCCGCGGCGCGGGTTCGCTGGTCGCCGGTGTCAAGGCGACCTGCTTTCCCGTCGCAATCGCGCTCGGCGCCAGTTGGAATCCCGATCTCGTCAAGCAGATGGGCATTGCCCTTGCGCGCCAGGCCAAGAGCAAGGGAGCAGCCGTGGTGCTCGCGCCGACGGTGAATATCCATCGCTCCGGCCTCAACGGCCGCAATTTCGAATGTTATTCCGAAGATCCGATGCTGACATCGGAACTCGCCGTCGCCTATATCGAGGGCGTGCAGGGCGAGGGGATCGCGGCGACCATAAAACACTTCGCCGGCAACGAATCCGAGATCGAGCGGCAGACTATGTCGTCCGATATCGACGAGCGGACGCTGCGCGAAATCTATCTCCCGCCCTTCGAGCAGGCGGTGCGCCGCGCCGGCGTCATGGCTGTCATGTCCTCCTATAACCGCCTTAACGGCACTTATACGAGTGAGCATCATTGGCTGCTGACCAAGGTGTTGCGCGAGGAATGGGGCTTCGACGGCATCGTCATGTCCGACTGGTTCGGCTCACATTCGACGGCTGAGACGATCAATGCTGGCCTCGATCTCGAAATGCCGGGTCCGGCGCGCGACCGCGGCGAGAAATTGGTTGCGGCCGTGCGTGAGGGCAAGGTGGAATCGGCGACGGTGCGTGCGGCAGCACGGCGCATGTTGCTGCTGCTCGAGCGGGTCGGCGCATTTAAGAGCAAACCCGATCTTACGGAGCGGGCGATCGACCTGCCCGAGGATCGGGCGCTGATCCGGCGTCTCGGTGCCGAAGGCGCGGTACTCCTCAAGAATGACGGCATGCTGCCGCTTGCCAAGACCTCGCTCGACCGGATCGCCGTCATTGGGCCGAATGCGGCCACCGCCCGTGTCATGGGCGGCGGCAGCGCGCAGATCGCAGCGCATTATACGGTGAGCCCGCTCGAAGGCATTCGCGCCGCCCTTTCCAACGCCAACAGCATCAGCCATGCGGTCGGCTGCCGCCACAACCGGCTGATCGACGTGTTCAAAGGGAAGATCACCGTCGAATATTTCAGGGGGCGCGGCTGCAAGGGCAATCCCCTTCATGTCGAGACCGTCGACAAGGGCGAGTTCTTCTGGTTCGAGCTGCCGTCGGGCGAACTCGATCCCGCCGATTTCTCGGCCCGGATGGTGATGCAATACGCGCCGGAGGAGAGCGGCGAACATGTCTTCGGCATGACCAATGCCGGGCTGGCGCGGCTCTTCGTCGATGGTGAGCTCACGGTCGATGGCCATGGGGGCTGGACGCGCGGCGAGAATTATTTCGGCACCGCCAATGACGAGCAGCGCGGTGGGGTGAGCCTGGAAGCGGGCCGGCTGTACGAAATCACCGTCGAATACGAGCCGTCCACGGCGAGCGAGGAGGGGATCAACCTCATCGCCGTCCGTTTCGGCGTCGAAAAGCCGCTCGGCGAGGCCGATATCGAGGCCGCCGTCGAAACCGCCCGTAATGCCGACGTGGCGCTGCTCTTCGTCGGCCGCGACGGCGAGTGGGACACGGAAGGACTTGATCTGCCCGACATGCGGCTGCCTGGCCGGCAGGAGGAACTGATCGAGAAGGTCGCTGCCGCCAACGCCAATACCGTCGTCGTGCTCCAGACCGGCGGTCCCATCGAGATGCCCTGGCTCGGCAAGGTCCGCGCCGTGCTGCAGATGTGGTATCCCGGCCAGGAACTCGGCAATGCCGTCGCCGACATTCTGTTCGGCGATGCCGAGCCGGGCGGCCGCCTGCCGCAGACCTTCCCCAAGGCGCTGACCGACAATTCCGCCATCACGGGCGATCCTGCCGTCTATCCCGGCAAGGACGGGCATGTGCACTATGCCGAAGGCGTCTTCGTCGGCTACCGCCATCACGATATCAGCGCGGTCGAACCGCTCTTCCCCTTCGGCTTCGGCCTCGGCTATACGAGTTTCCGCTGGGGCGAGCCGCGGCTTTCGGTGCGTGAAATGGGACCGGACGGCATAACCGTCAGCATTGACGTCACCAATACAGGCGACCGGCCAGGTTCGGAACTGGTCCAGCTCTACGTACGCTCACCGTTAGCCAAAGTGGAACGTCCGGACAAGGAACTGCGCGCCTTCGCAAAGCTCTCGCTGCAACCCGGCGAAACAGGCACAGCCGTCATGAAAATCGTGCCACGCGATCTGGCCTATTTCGATATCGAGGCCGGCGCCTTCCGAGCCGAACCGGGTGATTATCAGCTGGTCCTGGCGGCGAATGCCGCGGACGCAAGATCCGTGATCGACCTGCCGTCGCCAGCCGGCTACGTGCTGCCGCCTTCGACCTCATGATTCCGATATCGAACGGCCAGGCGCCTATCGTTGAGTTGAATGAAAACAGTGTCAAGAGGTGCTCCGGATTACCGGATAAAGCAGACTGAAAATTTTTAGATTCTCCTCTTGAATCGAAAATCGTGCGAAACCAGATCATCGTCGTCGGCAGCGCAAAAGCGGGCCGATGATCAGAGCGGAGACGCAGGTTTCCAACGCGTCTCCAACCCATGTTGCTTTACGGAGGATATGGCTATGAGAAACGAACTTGATTTCGCCCCCCTTTACCGGTCCAGCATCGGCTTCGACCGTGTCTTCAATCTCCTGAACAATGCGCAGCGCCTGCAGGCAATCGAGGCCTGGCCGCCCTATGACATCGTCAAGACGGGCGAAGACGACTATCGCATTCAGATGGCAGTGGCCGGCTTCGCCGAAGGCGACCTCGACATCACCCAGGAGCGGAACGTCCTTCTCGTGAAGGGGCAAAAAGCCGACGGCAAGGACGGCGAATATCTCCATCGCGGCATCGCCGGGCGCGCATTTGAACGCCGCTTCGAGCTCGCCGATCACGTCAGGGTCGAGAATGCCTCGCTGACGAATGGTATTCTCTCGATTGCGCTGAAGCGTGAAGTGCCCGAAGCCATGAAACCGCGCAAGATCGCCATCGGAGACGGCTCCTTTCAGCAGGCGCCTCTTCAGATCGAAGCCGAGCGTCAGGTGGCTTAAGGAGAGCCTCTCCATGAAGTCCCGGATAAAGCCGTTTATCGTGGAGATCAGGAAACGTCGCGGAAGCAGCGCGAAAAATGCGGCTAAGGCTCTGTTTTCGAAGTCGTTAGGCAAGCTCCGCAGCGCGGACGCGGTTTCTGAAGCGCGATCCTGAACAGGGATTCACATCAACTGGGGCCGGCGCCGTGGGGCCGGCCCTTGTGCACGAATGATCCCCTCGAATTCTCTTGCCGCAACCCCTTGCGGACCAAGCCTGCCTTTGTTCGGTCCCTCCTGTGGGCGCAATCAGACCGCATCAGGCTGAGTGCGCAGATTGGTGACCACGCGCCGGTTCTGCACCTTGCAGGAGCGCTCTGTGCAGTCGCGGACTTCGCGGTCGTTGCCGTAGCCCTTGGCCCACATGCGCTTGGGGTCCACACCCTTCGAGGTCAGATAGGCCATCGCCGCATCGGCACGCTTCTGCGAGAGCGTCTGCATTTTGGAGGCGGAACCGGAATCGTCGGCGAATCCCTGAAGCTTGAGCAGCCAGGTCGGGTTCTTGTTGAGCCAGGCCGCCTGATTATCCAGGGTGGCCATGGCGACGGCATCGAGCGCGGCGGAGTCCTGCTTGAAGTAGATCCGTCGGCCGACACTAAGAATGAAATCCTCCTCGCTGCCCTGCGCGACATTCTCGAAGCCGGGGGCGGGGTCGTTGGTCTGCCCGGTCATCGGCGCCGCCGCCGGTTCTTCCAGGGAGGCGACCTCGGTGGTGGAGCAGGCGGCGAGCGCCAAGAGCATGGCTGCGCCAGCGAGGCGCTTGGTGTATCCGATCATCGCAGACATAGGGGTGATATTCCTCATTCGACCGGAGTTGTTTCGCTAACCTGGGTGGCGCCCTCAGCCTGGTCGGCAATATGCGGCAGAACCTGTACAGCGGTGCCAATGGGGCAGCGCTGATAAAGATCGATGGCGTCTTCGTTGAACATGCGGATACAGCCGCTGGAGGCGTCCTTGCCGATGCTCCATGGCTCCAGCGTGCCGTGGAACCGATAGCCGGTGTCGACGCCGTCGCGATGCAGATACATGGCGCGGGGCCCAAGCGGGTTCTTCGGTGAGCCACCCGAGACGAATTCCGGCAGTTCGGGATGGCGCTTGCGCATCTCCGGCGGCGGCGTCCAGCGCGGCCAGAGCGATTTGGCGTCGATGGTGGCGCGGCCAAACCATTTGAAGCCTTCGCGGCCGACCCCGACGCCATAACGGATGGCGGTCTTGTTCTCCATGATCAGGTAGAGAAAATGGTGCCTTGTATCGACGACAACGGTGCCGATCGGCTCGCTGCTGAAATATTTGACGACCTGGCGATGCCAGCGCTTGTCGATTTTTGCGAAATTGGTGCTGCGAAATGTCACGCCGTTGTCGACGGCTGCGCCGCCGAAATAAGAAGCTGCCGCGGCGGCTGCCGGTTTGCTGGCGGCGCCGGTCCCCAGCAACGCCAATCCACCGAGCATAATACTCCTGCGGGTCCACACCATCGGCTAAACTCCCCCTGAAAGCCAACAAGCGAAGTGCAGTAAACCAGATTTTTTGTTTGCCTCAATAGGAAACTTCTCTTCCTATCAAGAACGGTAGGGAATTGGGGGTCTTCTGAAGCTGTATTGCTTCGGTCGTTACTCCGGCTGGGATAAGGTTATGCAGTCTGGGTACGGGTTCGGGAACGGACAGGAGGAGCGGCCGGAGCCCGCATCGCAGGTGTGCCCTTCGAGCGTTCCAGTGACGATGCTACGTGCAACCTCTTCGCGAATGACAGTCACGGACAGATCATCGAATAAAAGGTGATAAAAAAACTCATCTTATGTTGACAAGCTCCACTTCGCTTCATAGGTTCCGCCCGCATCCGTGACGTAGGGACCAGGTAATGGCGCGTGTTTTTTTGAACGTTTCTAATAATGTATCGCGAATTTACAGAGAGAGCCTTTTTGCGACGACTGCGGTCGTCCTGATCGGCATTGCAGCATCGCCGGCTTCCGCTCAGAGCACCTCCGCAGGGGACACCGCGACGACACTGGAGCCCATCGTCATCCAGGGTGCAGCCTCTGATAGCAAGACCGACCGAACATCCGTCACCGCCAAGAACAGCGCGGGTGCGACCAAGATCAGCACGCCGCTCGTCGAGACGCCGCGTTCGATCTCGGTCACCACCGAGAAGGAAATCGAGCAGCGCGGCGCCCAGTCGATCATCGAGGCGGTGCGTTATACGGCCGGCGTGACGACCGGACCGAATGGCTTCGATCCGCGTTTCGACCAGATCTACATTCGCGGCTTCAACGTCACGACGGTCGGAGACTTTCGTGACAGCCTGCGCCAGCCCTATATCAATTACGGCATGTTCCGAACCGATCCCTATCAACTGCAGCGCGTCGAGGTGATCAAGGGGCCGGTTTCCGTTCTCTATGGTGCTGGATCACCGGGCGGTCTCGTCAACAAGATCTCGAAGCTTCCGACCGAGGAGCCGATCCGCGAAGTCGGTATTACCTACGGCACCAAGGACCGGGTGCAAGGGATGTTCGATTTCGGCGGGCCGATCAGCGAAGGCAACGACGATTTCCTCTATCGCATCGTCGGCCTCGCCCGGCGTGGCGATACCAATTTCGATATTGCCGACGACCGCTATTTCCTGGCGCCGTCCTTTACCTGGAAGCCCGACGAGGGCACGACCTTCACGGTTTACGGCCTTGTGCAATCCGACGAGACCGACTCCAACGTCGGCGCGATCACGACCCTGGACGGTAAGATTCATGAACTCAGGGCGAGCGACCCCGACTACGACTACCAGAAGGTCAAGCAGCAGCAGATCGGCTATCAATTTGAGCATGAATTCGACAATGGCCTGACCTTCCGGCAGAACCTGCGTTATTCGCATCTCGATCTCAGGGCTCGCTACCTCGGTGTTACCGGTTGGACAGGGACCGTTGCACATCGTGGCACGAATGCGATCCGGGACGAGATGAACGTTTTCCAGCTCGACAATCAGCTCGAGGCGAAGTTCGATACCGGCCCGCTAGCTCACACGATGCTGTTCGGGCTGGACTATACCAATCTCAAATCGAGCTTTGGCTATGGCGCTGGAGCAGCCGATCCGGCATTCGACTTCGATATCGCCAACCCGACCTATGGAGTCTCAGGCGATACGCCGGACTATAGTATCTTAGCGTCCAAGGCCGACATGCGGCAGGTCGGCATTTATGCCCTGGACCAGATCGAGGCTGGAAACTGGCGCTTCAATCTCGGCGGCCGGCAAACATGGGTGAACCAGACGCGCGATGCGACCCTGCCTTCGATCAGCTCGGAGGAGGTCGACAAGAGCGCCTTCTCCTGGCAAGCCGGTGCACTCTATCTGTTCGACAACGGCATTGCTCCCTTCGTCTCCTATGCAACCTCATTCGATCCGGTGACCAACCGGTCGACCTCAGGCAAGATACTGGCGCCGACAGAGGGTGAACAGTACGAGCTCGGTGTGAAGTACCAGCCGCCCGGCTCCGATATCCTCTTGTCGGCCGTTGCCTATCATATTGTCGAAAAGAACAAGCCGGTGCTGGTGGATCCGGTGATGTTTGCCTATGGCTCGATCGGTGAAGTAACCGGAAAAGGCATCGAACTCGAAGCCCGCGCGGCGGTAGCCGACGGCTGGGATCTCATTGCGGCCTACACTTACAACCAGTCGGAAGTGACGGGAGGCGGTGAAAACGAGGGCAATACGCCTGCCCTGACGCCCTCGCATGTGGCAAGCCTCTGGGCCAACTATACATTCCAGGAAACCAATCCATTCCATGGTCTGTCAGTCGGCGCGGGTGTCCGTTACGTCAGCGAAAATTGGACGGATACGGCCAATACGTCGAAGAATCCTGCGAGCTTCTACATCGACGCCTCCGCCGCTTATGATTTCGGCGCGGCCGACAAGAAATACGAAGGCCTGACGGCGGCCTTTGCCATCCGCAACATCGCCGACGAGCGCGACACCGTCTGCAACGAGGGCTTCTGCTACCTCGGCCAGGGTCGCAACATGACCGGCACCCTGAAGTATCGGTGGTAGCACCATGACGTTAGAGACGAACGGGGCGGCCTCGCGCCCTTCGATCGGCGATCGCCCTGTCGGCCGCCAGGCCATCGACCTCGACGGCCTGGTGGGCGATGGCCCGTTCGCCTATTGCCGCGGCAAGCTGCTCGCCTCTCCGCCGCCGGCTGGTTTGGTGGTTTCCTGCAGGGATCTCGGCGACCGCGACGTCTTTGACGGGATCATCGCCCGCTATGGCCAGAAGTTTCCGGGCAGCGACCGCCGCGCGATTGTCTCCATGTGGACGCTCTATTATTTCAGCATGCTGACGATCGCGCCTAGCGTCCATATGTTCGTCAACCGCATCGCGCTGCCGATGGAAATCGACCGGCTCTCTCTCGTCTGCAACGAACAGACAGGCGAGCCGGAAGCGTTCGTGATGTCGGGCAGGCCAGAGCCGACGACCGATCCGGCCGGCGAGCTTCACCGACTGATGCTCGGCCATGCCGAACCGGTCATTGCGGCGATTGCCGCCATTGCCGGCGTGGCGCCGAAGCTTCTCTGGAACAATCTCGCGGCCTATCTTTCCTGGATCCTGAAAGAGATCGCTCACCGCCACGAGCCTGCCCTCGTCGAAGGCGGCCTGGCGCTGCTGAACGATGCCGAGTGGCCGGGCGGCGGTCGCAATCCAATGTTCGGCATGATCCGCATGGCGCGGCAGCAATGCGGTCTGGAATTCGCTCGCCGCAAGGTCTGCTGCCTGCGCTATAACCTGCCTGGCGTCGGCGGCTGCGGCGAGGCCTGCCCGCTGCCGGACGGGCGGCATTGAGGCCGATTAGAATTATGCGGCGGCATTTGACATGGTCTTTGCCTGCTCGGCATATCGTGACGGCGGCAACCCGACAAAGCGCGTGAATGCCGTGCTGAACGCGCTCGCGGAGCCATAGCCGACGCGCTCGGCGATCTCCTGAATTCCGATATCCTCCTGCCTCAGCAGATTTCTGGCGAGCGCCATGCGCCACGATATGAGATATTCCATTGGCGCCATGCCCACAGTGCGACGGAAGCGATTGAAAAACGCCGACCGCGACAGGGCCGCCTCGCCGGCGAGCTGTTCCACCGTCCATTCCCTGGATGGATCTTCATGCAGCCGACGGATAGCCAGGGCGAGGCGTGTATCGCTCAGGCCCCGCAGAATTCCAAGCGGCGCCTTCTCCCCGAAATTCGAACGCAGCGCCTCGACAAGCAAGACTTCCAACAGGCGCGCCAGGATCATGTTCTTTCCCGGCCGCTCGGCGCGGGCTTCGTCGGTGACGAGCTGGACGATCGCCGACAGTCTGCTGTCGCCGCGGATGTGGATGATCCGCGGCAGCAGGGAAACCAGCAACGCTGCATCCGGCGAGCCGAAGGCGAAGTGGCCGACAAGCAAGCGTGCATTCACAGCCCCTTCGGGATCGCCGTGACGGGTTTCTTCAGGAAGCATCGTGACGGTAAAGGGATCAATGCCGGGCGATAATCCGTCGTCCAGGCTCGACATCGTGAAGGCATGGGCGGCCGGGATCAGGATGAAGTCGCCTTCTAGGAGTGTGACTTGCTCGTCCTCCGCGCTCAACCTTGAAGAACCTTCCAGCACGACGCAATAGAAAGGCTGACCCGTCTCCTGGCGCTCGACGCGCCACGTCCCTGCGCCGCTGACGAGCTTTGAATGGCGCGCCGCTGGCTGCAGCAGCGTGACCATATCGGCCAGCGGGTCGCTCATTGATACTCCTGATAATGAAACAAGGACGATGCATGATAGTAAGTGCCGCGTTCGCCGTCTACATCTGTTGCTGGCAGATGGATAGGAGACAAAAATATGAAGACCGTTCTTGTTACCGGATGCTCGTCGGGGTTCGGGCTGGAAATTGCCAGGTTCTTTCTCGCGCAGGGCTGGAAGGTGATCGCCACCATGCGAACGCCTCGCCAAGACCTTCTGCCGCCTTCGGACCAACTCACGATCATTGCGCTCGATGTCACAAGCCCTGAAAGCATCCGTGCTGCGGTTGAGGCCGCCGGGCCTGTGGATGTGCTGGTAAACAATGCCGGCATCGGTTGGCTCAACGCGCTTGAGGGAACGCAGATCGAGATCGCCCGCGAAATTTTCGAGACGAACACCCTTGGAACGATCGCGATGACCCAGGCGGTTCTGCCGCAGATGCGGGAGCGCCAGGAAGGCGTTATCATCAACGTCACGTCAAGCGTGACGCTCAAGCCGCTTCCGCTCCTCTCGGTCTATACGGCGAGCAAAGCCGCGGTGAACGCGTTCACCGAATCTGTCGCGCTCGAGCTCGAGCCTTTCAATGTGCGTGTGAGGATCGTGCTTCCGGGGCGCGCGCCGGAGACGCAGTTCGGCGATACGGCGCGCGCACGGATTCAACAACAGGGCGGCTTCCCGCACGCCTATTCGTCGGTCGTCGCAAAGGTGTTCGCGTCTTGGGAGCAGCAGTCGGTGACCGCCCTGACACAGCCCGTCGACGTCGTCGAGGCGGTATGGCGCGCTGCGACCGATCCTTCCTCTCCATTGCGCATCCCTGCAGGGGCCGACGCCGAAGCATTGGCGGGATGAAGGCGGCTTCTCAAGGCCGCCGGCGCAGAACGAAAAGCAGCATCGGCGCCCCGACCAGGGCCGAGATCAAGCCGGCCGGCACCTGATAGGGGAAGGCGATCATCCGGCCGGCCCAGTCGGCGATGACGAGCAGGGTCGCGCCGATGAGGGCGGCGGCGAGGAGCTGGACGGAGGGGCGGCGAAAGCCGAGGCCGTGGGCGAGGTGCGGCGCCATCAGCCCGACGAAGCTCAAGGGGCCGACGACCAGCGTCGCGGCTGCCGTCATGATCGCAGAGAGCCCGAACAGGGCCGCGCGCGTGGGGACGATCCTGAGGCCGAGTTCGCTCGCCGCTTCCGGCCCGAGTTGCAGCAGCGCAAGCCACCGGCTGGCGAGAAAGGCGGCGACGAGGCAGGCCGGCGCAATCGACAGGGCGCTTGCGGCAACCGCATTGTCGACGAAATAGGTCGAGCCCGCCATCCAGCGGATGAGCGCGAGGCCGCGGGGATCGCCGCTCGCGGCAAGGACGCCGATCCCGGCATCGAGCATTGCGCCGAAGGCGATGCCGGCGAGCAGAACGCGGTTCGGGCCGAAGCCGGAACCGGCGCTCAGGAGGAAGATCAGCAAAAGCACGGCGAGCGCTCCGCCGCCGGCAAAGGCAAGCTGGACCGTCAGCCCCGGTGCAGAAACGGCGAAGAGGGCGGCGGCGACGCCGAGGGTCGCCCCGGCCGATACGCCGAGCACCTCGGGACTTGCCATTTCGTTTCCGGTCAGCCGCTGCAGAATGAGGCCGGTCACGCCGAGCACCGTTCCGGCGCCGAATGCCGCGGCGACGCGCGGCAGGCGAAGGGGAAGGATGTCGTCCCATGAGGCGGCCGGCAGCCAGGCCCAGTCTCCGTCGGGTGCCCGGCCGAAGAAGATCGCGGCGATCGTCAATGCGACGATCGAGGCCAACAGCAGGACAAGGGGAGCCCCTTTGCTGCTGACCGCGAGCCGTGGCGAGGCGATGCCGGGCAGTGCGCGCGAGGCGGTGGCGAGGCGTGGGAGCAGAGCGATCAGGATCGGCCCGCCGAGCAGTGCCGTCACCGCGCCCGTCGGCACGAAATCACCGGGAGCCAGAAGCTTGATGGTCTCGTCCGTCATGAGGAGAAGGCCGGCGCCTGCGACCGGCGACCAGATCAATTGGCTGAGGATGCGCCTTGCACCGGCCATCCGGACGATCTGCGGGGCGGCCAACCCGACGAAGCCGATGACGCCGACGGCGCTGGTGACGAGGGCGCTCAGCGCAATCGCGATCGCCAGGACGAAGCCCCGCGCCCATTTGATCCGCAGGCCGAGGCTGGTCGCGCCGGCATCGCCGAGCTGGCTCAGCGCCAGCGGCCGGGTGGCGAGAAGGGCAAGGGCGGCGAGCAGCGCCACTTTCGGCAGCAGCGATAGCGGGATCGCCCAGCTTTGCTGCGAGAGCGAGCCGGCGCCCCAGATGAAGATCCCCGAGAGATATTGATCGTTCATCAGAATGAGGATGGCCGCCGCCGCTCCGCACCAGAGGCCGATGATCATGCCCGACAGGATGAGGGAAAAGGGCGAGAAGCCGTGCCGGGCGCTGATCGAAAAGATCGCGAGGGCAGCAGCCGCACTTCCGCCGAGCGCGACCGCGTCGCGGCCCCATCCCGCCAGTGAGGGAAAGGCGAGCATGACGGATACCAGCGCCAGATTGGCGCCGGCCGAGACGCCGAGTGTCGTCGGCGAGGCCAGCGGATTGCGCAGCACCTGCTGCAGAATCGTTCCCGAAAGTGCAAGGGCGGCTCCCGTGATCAGTGCCGTCGCCATGCGAGGCAGCGTGGAATAGAGAAGCAACAGGTGCTGGGCGTCGTAACCGCCTGTCGTCTCGAGATGCGGCAGCGCCGGCAGGAGATCGAGGGCGGCGAGGCTGAGGCCTGAAAACAGCAATAGCGTCGCAAGTGCCGGCGCGCCGAAGCGGGAATATTGAGGCTTCATCAGGCGGCAGTCTCCAGAACATCGACCATCAGGGTTGAAAAGCGCAGCGCCTCCTGGACCATTCCAAACATCAGGACGCCTGGAACGACCGAGATTCGCTGGCGCTGGACGAAGGGAAGGCCTGTCCAGAGCGGGCTTTCGGAAAGCCGGGTCAGGACATCGGGTGGAAACAGCGGCGACACGACGACGAGGTGCACGTCGTCACCGAGTTCGGCGAGCTGCTCCAGGCCGATCGTCTGAAATCCCCAGTAGCTGGCCTCTCCCTTCCAGGCGTTCTCAACGCCGATGCGTCTCATGGCGCCGCCATAGAGCCCGGGGCCGCCATAGATGCGCGCATGCCTCTGGTCGATAAAGTTGATGACCGCCACAGGAGGCGCGGACAGGCTCTTCGCCGTCTCGCGCAACCGCTCGAATGTAGCATCGGCGCGGGCGAGAAACGCCTCCGCCTGCCTCTTTCGCCCGATCATGGCGCCGAGACGTCGCGTCTCGGCGTAGGAACGGTCGAGCGCATCGCCGTTCGCGGCATAGACGGTGAAGGTCGCGACCGGTGCGATGCGGGAGAGTTTTTCATCCAGCGCTGCCAGGAAGGGCGTGCTGAGGATGAGCGATGGCCGGAGGCTGGTAAGGACTTCGAGATTGATCTCGGACGTTGTGCCGATATCGACGACGCCTTGCGGCATGGCCGGCTCGACGACCCATTCCGACCAGTTCCTGAGCGAGGCGATCGCACGCGGCACGCTGCCGAGCGCCAGCATCGTCGATGCCAGTCCGTAATCGAGCGACACGACGCCGCCGTCGCCGGCGCGCGCCGTGTGGGGCGCGCTCGTCATTGCCAGCGCGCCCAGAAGAAAGTCCCGTCGTTTCAAGGCGCGGTCTCGCTCGGCTGGTTTCCGACGAGCGGCTTGACCATGAAGAGGCACGGATGGTCCTCGTGCCAGAGCTTGTCAAACACCTCCGCCCTGACGAAGCCGTTCCGGTCATAGAAGCGGCGCGTCGCCTCGAATTGCGGCTCGTTGCGGCCGCGCGGCGCGAGCGTCTTGACGGTCAGCAGCCGGGCGCCCGATTGATGGGCGAAGCGTTCGGCCGCATCGACAAGATGTCGTCCGCCGCCGCGGCCGCGATATTCCGGCCGCGTCGCGATCAGCGCGATCTCGACTGCGCCTGGCAGGTGCGGCTTCAGCGCGATCATGGCGGTGACGACATCCGCTTCGATATAGGCGAACACCGGCAACTCCTCGATCGCCCGGGCGCTCGCTTCGATGACCTCGGGCTCCGAAAACCAGTCGGGCAAGGCACTCATGATCGATCGGCAGAGCTCCGCCTTGCCCGTCAGGATCTCAACTGTTCGTCCCATTCTTTCTCGCCTTCAGCCAGTCGATTTAAACTTGACTCCTGTTATCACCTTAAAATAGACACTGCAATCAAATCGTGCACATACGCTTTGAAAAAGGAGCGCCGCGGCCGAACCGACCAGCAAGACAGAGCCTGATTTTCCATTCGTAAAAGGGTACAGGACAATGCGAGCATCGCATCGTGATGTGAACGGGAATGCGGTTGTCAACGCAATGATCGAAAATAAGGAAAAGCTCCTAAGAACGATCGAAAGCGTTATCAAATCAAGGTCATACTCCGAGGATATATTCCAAGACGGAGTCATCAAAGCTTATGGGGTCAATGTCGACGGTATTCGTTGCCCCATCGGCTATGCCTTCCGGATGGTCTATAATCTCGCACTGGATGAGGGCCGCCGCCGGCGCCATCAAACGAACAACCACAGGTCGATAGATCAAATCCAGGAGATCACCGCTCCCGTCCCAACGGTGCTCGACCAACTCGTTGCCGCAGAGACCCTGCGTGACGTGCTTGCTTCGCTCGAGGCGCTGCCGAAGCGCACCAACGACGCCTTCATCCGCCACCGCCTGAACGGCGTGCCGCAGAAGGATATCGCGGCCGAACTCGGCGTCTCGAGGACGCTTGTCAATTTCATGATCAAGGCGGCGGAGCAGCATTGCCATTCGGCGATCACTGAACCCGCCCGCCCCGATCATGAACCTCGCCGGGATACTACCGCCGTGCGGCGTGCAGCGCCTGCTGCAAATCGCTCCACAGCAGTTCCGGTTCTTCCAGTCCAACGGCGAAGCGAACCGTCTGCTCGCTCACGCCGAACCGGATGAATGTGGTCATCCGGTCGGGGATTTGCAGCGCGACCTTGGCGGGGACCACGAGCGTTTCCGGTCCTCCCCAGCTGACGCCGAGACGGATCTCGCGAAGCGCGTTGACGAAGCGCCCGACATCGATGTCGGGCGTGAGGTCGAAGGCGAAGAGCCCGGCATAACCCGACAGCGTCGCCCGGCCGGGATGGTCCTGAAAGGCCGGGTGGCGAACGTCGGCAATGTCGGGATGCTGTTTCAGCCGGTCGGCGAGCAGAAGCCCGCTGCGCTCATGCTCCTTGAGACGGACGCGCAGCGTGCGCATGCCGCGCAGCAGGAGCCATGCCTCGAAGGGCGAGAGTTTTGCGCCGACATAGGGATAGGAGGCCGAGTTGATCCTGGCGATCGCCTCCTTCGTGCCGACGACGACGCCGGCAACCGTATCGCTGTGGCCGCCGAGATATTTCGAGGCGGCGTGAATGACGATATCGACGCCGTGCTGGATCGGCTTCTGGAAGAGCGGCGTTGCCCAGGAGTTGTCGATGATCGTGGTGACTCCAGCCTCCTTCGCCATGGCAGACAGCGCCACGATGTCCTGAAGCTCGAAGACGAAGGAGGAGGGGTTTTCGAGATAGAGCAGCTTGGCGCCCGGCAGCGCCTTGCGCACCTCGTCGTGGTCGGAAGGATCGACGAAATCCACTGTGACGCCGAGCCTTCCGAGCAGCTTCACGAGAAGGCGATAGACGTCATTATAGAGGTGGCGGACGGCAACGACCCGGTCGCCCGCTTCCACGAGGCTCAGAATAGTCGCGGTGATGGCGGCCGTTCCGCTGGAAAAGGCGCGCCCATCCTCCGCGCCTTCGAGGCGGGCGACCAAGAGCTCGAATTCGCGGACGGTAGGATTGTCGCCGCGCGAATAGATGAAGTTGCGCGCCCGGCCGGCGAAGACATCCTCCATCGCCTCGTAGCTGTCATAGGTGAAGAGCGAGGTCTGGAAGATTGGCGGCGATACGGCGTTGAAGGCGGCCGGATCGACGGGGGTGAAGAGATCGTCGGCGGCCGCATGGGCGCCAAGGTCGCGCGGGCTGAAGGACTGGTTCATGATGATCCTTTCATGGACAAAAGCTGGGAGGGGGACGGATAGCGCTCAGAGGTTCGGCCGAGCGCTGCCGGAGTGCGCCGATCGACCTTGCCAGGCAGAAGCATGACAGCAGGCCCGTGAGCGCCGAGGCCAGAAACATGGCTGCGAGCAGACCCGAAAAACCGAAGAAGGGCGGCAGGAGAGCAAGCAGCGGAAAGAGAAGATATCCGTTCTGCGCCAGGCCGAGGGCAAGGGCGGCTTTCGGCCTGCCCTGCGCCTGGAAGAGGATCAGCACGGTCTGCCGGATGCCAAACAGCAGGAAGGGCAGGTGGGCCGCGACGATCGCCTGGCCTGCGATCGACACCACGGGCGCATCGTCGGTGAAGAATGAGGCGAGGTGTTCGGAAAAGATGATCGCCGCCAGTCCGTAGACGCCGCCGACCGCGCTCGTGACGGCGGTCAGCATCCGGGCTGACGAGAGCACCCGTGATATATCCCCGCGGCCCCAGGCAAAACTCAGGATGGCCTGCGCGCCGAGCGAAATACCGATGACGGGAAGTGCGCCGACCGCAAGCAGCCGCAGGGCGATCCCGACTCCGGCAATGCCGTCCTCGCCATGATAGATGCCGGCCACCGACAGCATCGCGGCGATTGCGCCGGCCGTCGCAAGGCTCGTCAGCGTCGTCGGCGCGCCCACGGCAAGCACCGGCCTGAGATGCCTGAGATCGCCGAACCGCCTACCGAATGTCAGTCGGATCGTGCCGAGCCGTCTCGCGTGATAGGCGCCGTAGATGGAGAGCGCCACGAGTTGGGAGAGGATGGTTGCCATTGCCACCCCCTGCAGGCCGAGGCCGAAGCCGAAGATCATGATCGGGTCGAGGATGATGTTCAGCGCGAAGCAGGCAACCAGCGTCCACATGCTGAAGCGGGCATTGCCCTCGGCGATCGCCAGGAAGTCGAGAATGATCTGCCCCATCGTCAGCGGGATCGAGACTGCGATGATGAGGAGATAATGCTGCGCAAGCGGCTCGATGGCGGGTGTGGCGCCGAACAGCAGGAAAGATGGGAATGCGACGATGGCGACCGCGCTTGCCACGCCGAAGGCGATGCCGGCGGCAAGGCTGATCGAGGCAAGCGTGCTCGCCCGCGACCGGTTTCCGGCGCCGAGCGCCCGGCCGACCTCGGTTGCCACACCGACGCCGATGCCTTCGCCGAAGGCGGCGACAAGCATCAGGATCGGCAGCACGATCATGATCGCGGCGATCTGGTCTTCGCCGATCATGCCGACGAACACCATGTTGATGGTGTGATGCGCGGCATTGATCGACAGGCCGAACATGGCTGGCAGGCCGAGGCGCAGCAGCAGCCGGAAAAGCTGCGGGCTGGCAAGATCTTCCGGGGCAAGCCGGCGTTTGCGCAGGCTGCCGCTCATCTCGCTCATGTCGTTCATGATGCGGGCACCCAGAGATGATCACCGAAGAAGCGCTCGCGGGTCAGCATGACGAGAAGCGCCCGCTTGTGCGGAAAATCGAAATGCTTGACCTTGGCAAAGCCTGAGCGGTCGAGATTGCGGATTTGCTGCTCGTGGCTGGCGCGCGGCTCGCCGACGATGCGCTTGGTGCGGGGATCGTCGAGGAAGATGAAATGCATCAGCGAGGGAAGCCAGGCGCTGATCCATTTCTTGCCGCGATAATCGGGCTCGCCGATCGCCACATGCCATCCGCGATCGTAATCGTCGGCATCGTAATAGGGGCCGAGTCTGTTTTCCTTGGCCCAGTAGACCTCGAAATAGCCGAAGGGAATATCGGCGAAACTGCCGATCAGCGGCAGGATATGCGGATCGGCGATCCTCTCCTCCAGGATCTTCCGGTGCTTGTCGATCGAGCCCGCATCCTCCCAGATCGTGTTAACCTGCTCGTCGTTCATCCAGCGATGGAAGACCGCAAGATCGGTTTCGGGATCGGCCACCCTGAAGCTGATATCCCGCTCCAGCCAGGGGATGAAGCGCTGGTAGACCGTGTCCTTCGGCTTTGCCGGCCGGCGCGGATGATAGCGACCTGCCGTCATCTCCTGCACGGGCGGCAGCGGATAGGACATCTGCGGCAGCCACGGGGAGGGCCATTGCCAGAGGATCGCGGAATCGAGCCGTCCGTCGATGCCTGCGATGTGCCGGGGAAGGCTCGCCTGATGGCCTTCGAAAGCGACCGATTTGATCGAGCGGTCTTGCGCCGTCACCGCCTCGGCGGCCGCCATGAGAAGCTCCGCCGATTGCACGGGATTTCCCTCGTAGAAGGTCAGCAAGGCGATGCCGGCTTCGGCTTCGACTGTGAGTTCGTGATTGCCGTGTGCTGTGTGGAGATGGACGATATTGGGGGCAAGCCTGACATAGCTGCGCGCCTGCAGAACCCGCCTTTGCTTGGCGGCATCGAAATCCATGATGTTCTCCTTGATCGGCAGGGCTTTTGATGCTGCGAGCATGAAGCCCGCTCCTGCGCCGATTTGATAGAATGACGATCCATCCCCAGGCAGATTTAGGGGTAAACGAAGAAAAAAATTCTCAGCAATTTTCTAAACTCCGGCAGGGGGGATCCGTCATTTGCGCATGACGTCAATCTTTGCAGGAGCTTCGAATGGACAATCTTGAGCCCCGCGACGATCTCTGGATCGTCGTCATCGACACCGAGCGACATTACTCGGTCTGGCCGCAGGACAAGCGGATTCCGGTGAGCTGGCAGGCCGCGGGTTTTGCCGGTTCGCGCCAGGAGTGCCTCGCCCATATCCGCGAAATCTGGACCGATCCTCGCCCGCTCTCGCTGCGTTCGGCGATGGCCGCCGATGCGCGTCTCTGAAAAGGTCTGGATGGCAAGATGAACAAGCAGATTACCAATTTCGCCGATGCCCGCCCGACCGACGCTGTGGATACCGTCTTCGAGAGCTTTCCGCTGACGATCGCGCAGAAGCGCATCTGGTCGCTGGAGCAGATCGGCAATTACACGGTCTTTCCCGACCAGATCATCGGCTTGCGGCTGGGTGCCGCAATCGACGTCGAGACGATTGCCGGAGCCTGCCGTGCGCTCGTGGCTGAGAACCCGTCGCTTGCCACCCGCTTCCGTCGGCTGGCGGGCGGCCGCATCGAGCAGTATCGCGGCGCATCGAACGCCGTGCCGATGGAAATTCTCGGCAAGGAAGGAGCCGCTCTTTCCGAGGCTGAAGCCTTGGCCGCGCGAAAAGCCTTTCGCGACAGACGCTTCGATCTGCTGGACGGGCCGGGGGCGCGCATTCAGATCATCCTGCTTGCCGATGGGCAATCAATGCTGACGATCGTGCTGCATCCGATCGTCTCAGACGACCGCGAAAAATCCGTGCTTGCCGCTTCGCTGGCGCGCATCCTCGACGGCGCGCCGGCCGGCGACGTGCAGCCGGCGGAAGTTTCGACCGGAACGCGGGAGGAAGAATGGCTGGAGACGGATGAGGCGCGGGAAGCGTTTGCCTATTGGTGCGAGACGATCGGTCTCGACTATGCGGCCTCGGCCTTTCCCACCCGTTTCAACAGCGGCGGGCTTGCGGGCGTGGCGCGCGCTGAGCATCGGTTTGCGATTGAGCCCAACCTCTGGGCCAAGCTCGAACGGCATGCACAGGGCAAGGGATACCAGATCGAGCGCGTGCTTCACGCCGCCTTCTGCGCGCTGCTGGCGCGCTACAGCGGCAACTATGCCTTGCTGACCGGGCTGCTGATCGCGCGGCCCCGCACGGAACATTTCGCCAGCCGCGGCCGCGCCGAACAGGTCCTTCCCCTCGTCCTGCCGCTCGCCTCCCGGCATTCCCTCGACCACGTTGTTGCGACCATCTCCAAGGTGACGGAGGAAGGGCTTCTCCGGCTCGTGCCGTTGGAGCGCATCACGCAGGAATTGGTGGTCGACGAAGCGGCCGCCCAGGAAGCCGTGGTCAAGGCGCTGTTCGAATTCCGCGAGCCCTATCCCGTGCCGAGAGATGCGAAAAATTTGGAACCGTCAGGCGCGCGCGCCGACAGCGAGCTTTCCCTGGTGGTCGAGGCGCGTCTGGAAGGCGGCGCATTCGGGCTGATCGACTATGCCCAGGATCTTTACGACGGTGCCGTGATCGCCCGTGTCGCCAAGCATTTCCGCCTGGTGCTCGAACAGATCGTCGCGCAGCCGGATCTCCGGATCAAGGATATCGAACTCGTCGGCAGCGAAGAGCTCGACTGGTTGTCCGCCCCCTACGAGGATGATGTCGTCAACGACGATCGGCCGGTGCACGAACTGATCTCAACCCATTCGCGCCGGACGCCTGAAAAGACCGCGATCGTCTATGGTGACGAGGAGTGGAGCCATGGCTGGCTGGAGGCGAGCACCAATCGCCTCGGGCATCGGCTGCGGCAGTTCGGCGTTCGCGCCGAGGTGACGGTCGCGATCTTCATCAAGCGTTCGCCGGAGGCGATCGTCGGCATTCTCGCCACGCTGAAGGCAGGCGGCGCTTATATCCCGGTCGAGCCCGACCATCCGCCGGTCCGCAACCATCACATCCTGCGAGACGGCGGCGTCAAGATCGTCCTGACCCACAGCTGGCTGCGCCATCGCCTGCCGGACGAACTCGATGCGATTATCCTCGAACTCGACAAGCTTGATCTCGAAGGCGAGCCGGAGACGCCGCTCTACGTTCCCACGCATAAGGATCAGCTCGCCTATGTCATGTACACCTCGGGATCGACCGGATTGCCGAAGGGTGTGGCCGTCGAGCACGGCCCACTGACGCATCATTTGCAGAATACCTCGCGTGTCTACGGCATGAGCTCGGAGTCCCGCGAACTGCCATTCCTGCCCTTCAGCTCGGACGGCGGCCATGAGCGCTGGATGAACCCGCTGATGGAAGGCGGCAGCATCATTCTTCCCGACCAGCCGCTCTGGACACCGGAAGAGACGCTGACGGCGATGCGCAAGCATGGCGCCAACAATGCGAGCATCCCGACAACCTATTTGCAGCAGCTGGTGGAATGGGCCGACATTACCGACGGCGCGCCGCCGATGCGGCTTTACTCCTTCGGCGGCGAAGGGCTGGCGCAATCGACCTTCGATCTCCTGTCGCGGGCGTTGAAATCGGAATGGCTGATCAACGGCTACGGTCCGACGGAAACCATCATGACGCCGATGGTCTGGAAGGTGAGGGCCGGCACCAAGTTCCAGGGCGTCTACGCCCCGCTCGGCCGCGCCGTTGGGCTCCGGCGCGTCTATGTGCTCGACCCCGACCTCAATCCGTGCCCGATCGGCGTGACCGGCGAGCTTTATATCGGTGGTGAGGGCATTGCGCGCGGCTATCTCGGCAAGCCGGATACGACGGCGGACCGCTTCATCCCCGATCCGTTTTCGATAGAGGGCGGCCGGCTTTACCGCTCCGGCGACCTGACGCGCTGGCGCGAGGACGGAACCGTCGAATTCGTCGGCCGCGTCGACCATCAGGTGAAGTTGCGTGGATACCGCATCGAGCTCGGCGAGATCGAAGCGGCGCTGCTGCAGCAGCCCGGCGTCGGCGAAGCCCTGGTCGTGCTGCGTGATCACGATGCCGGCGGCGAAAAGGCCCTCGTTGCTTATGTCGTTCCCAAAAAGGACGAGAGGCTTGATGTCGAGACGGTCCGCGCCGGCCTCGAACGCAGTCTGCCATCCTACATGGTGCCGGCGGCCGTGGTCGAACTGGAAAAGATGCCGACCAATCCGAACAGCAAGCTCGACCGCTTCGCGCTGCCCGCACCCCAGCCGGTCAAGCGTGCCATCGTCGAGCCGGCGACCGCGCTCGAAGAAGAGGTGCTGGATGTCTGGCGCCAGGTTCTCAAGCTGGAAGCGATCAGCGTCGAGGATAATTTCTTCGCGATCGGCGGCAATTCGCTGGGCGCGATCCGCATCCTGTCGCAGCTGCGGCAGCGCCGGCCGAAGATCCCGCTCACCGTCGCCGATATCTTCAACAACCCGACCATTCGCGCCTTTGCCGGCGTGATGGAGCAGGGGGAAGAGCGGGATCTTTCCGAGGTGATCGTGCTGCGGGCATCGGGCGCCAAGCCACGGCTCTATTGCTTCCCCGGACTTCTCGTCAGCACCCGCGAATATGTGAAGCTCGTCGATTATCTCGGCGCCGACCAGCCGGCGACCGGTTTCATTTGCCATTCGCTTTCCGAAAAGAAGGAAGTCGGCGCGCCTGTTGAGGAGATCGTCGAGAGCTATGTCGACTATATCAGGAAGCACAGCGGCGGCGCGCCCTGCACTTTCCTCGGCTGGTCCTGGGGCGGGCTTCTGGCTTATGAGGCTGCCCGCACGCTTGCCAACGAGGTCGATGTGCGGATGATGGCGATGGTCGATGTTTGCGACCTCGGATCGGAATTTGCGATCGGCGCCAAGCCGCGTTTCCGGCCGGGCGAACGCGACGCGCTTCACCGGGACGTGCAGGCATGGCTGCAAAAGACGGCGATGCGGCCGGAATGGGACCGGCTGCTGTCGACGATGGATGCCGACACCTACGAGCAGTTCCTGCGCTTCGTCGGCGACGAGAAGGACCCGCTTCCCACAGACGGGCCCGATATCAGCAGCCGCGAGCATACGTTCTGGGTGCTGATCGACAATGCCCTGATCTTCCGCAAGCACCGGCTCGTTCCCCATGACGTGCCGATCTATCCCTGGGCAGCCGACGACAGCCTCAACCGCGGCCTCAACCTGATCGATTGGCGCCGCCTGTCGCCGCGCGCGCACCCGGCCGAGATCATCACCGGCACCAACCACCTGCACATGATCGGGTCGCCCGCCTTCCACTCAAGGCTTGCCCTGCGTCTCAAGGAAACAGAGAAGGATAACGCATGACGGTCGCTTTTACCCGCAGGGATGCCCTCAACGAGCCGCTCGATCTTGCCGGTATCGGCATCGGTCCCTCCAATCTGAGCCTTGCCTGCCTGCTGGAATCCGTGCCCGAGGTCCGCAGCCGCTTCTTCGAGCGGCGCGGCGCCTTCGACTGGCATCCCGGCATGATGATGCCCGGTGTCGAGTTGCAGTCCTCCTTCCTGAAGGACCTCGTCACCCCGGTCCTTCCGACCAGCCGCTGGTCCTTTATCTCCTATCTGGTCGCCCATAAGAGGCTCTACGCCTTCCTGAACGCCAATTACAACGCCGTTCCCCGGCAGGAATTCGCACGTTATCTCGCCTGGGTCGCTAAGGGCGTGGAAGGCTTGCGCTTTTCGAGCGAGATCCGCGACGTCGAGCACCGCGACGACCGCTTCGTCCTGCGCTTCGATGACGGCCAGGAGGAAGCGCGCAACCTGGTGATCGGCACGGGCTCTTCGCCCTTCGTGCCCGATTGGGCAAAACCCTTCCTGGGTGCGGATTGCTTCCATAACAGCGAGGCGAAATCGCGTCTCGGCAATCTCGGCGCTTCCCGCATCGTCGTGGTCGGCGGCGGCCAGAGCGGCGGCGAGGTGGTCGATGCGCTGCTTGGCGATCCCGGTTCGATCATGGAACTGACCTGGATCAGCCGGCGCCATAATTTCGAGCCGATCAACGATACGCCGTTCTCAAACCAGGTCTTCTCGCCGGAATATGTGCAGGCCTATCTGAAGCTCGGCGCCGAGCAGAAGCAGGCAGCTCTGACGAACTCGATCCTGACCAGCGACGGCCTGTCGATTTCGACGATCCACTCGATTTACCGCCGCCTCTACGCGCTGCGTTACCTCGAGCCGAGCGCGCTCAATGCATCCCTGTCGCCGAACCGCGATGTGATCCAGATGGAGCGAAACGGCAATGCCTATCGGCTCATCGTCCGAAACCATTTCGACGGCGGCATAGAAGTGCTGCATGCCGATGCCGTCGTACTGGCGACCGGCTACAGGTTCCGATTGCCGGACGCGCTCGGCTCGCTCAGCGAAAGGATAAGCCTCGACAGAAATGGTTATCCCACGCTGAACGACGATTACACCATGCAGTGGACGGGCCCGAGGACCAACCGGCTGTTCGCGCAGAATGCCGGCCGGTACTCGCACGGCATCGCCGACTCGCAGCTCAGCCTGATGGCCTGGCGCAGCGCCGCCATCGTCAACGCGCTTCTCGGCCGGCAGCATTTCGATGCCGAACCAGACAATGCACAGTTGATCTGGGCGACGCAGCCCGCTTCCGCCATGCCACATCAGCTGCGGGCCGGCTATTCGGACGGTATGCTGTCGTCCTGAAACTTATGGACGCGGACATCGGGGAAACCGGATTGAGAGCGGACAGCCAGCGCGATGACGTGCTGACTGCCGCCCACAATCAGGCGATGATGCCATCGCCGGTCGACAGTGCCGGCCTCTGCCGCGACAGGAGTGCCATCCTCCCAGGAAAAGGTGATGTTGCGAGGATCTTCACCGAGCCCCACTCCCAGCGCCTTGAGGTGGCTCTCCTTGAGCGCCCAAAGCGCAACGGCCGCGCGCGGACGTTCACACGTGGGCAGATCATCCAGCCAGCGTCGCTCGTCGGCGCTGCAGTAGGTTTCCAGCGCTGCCTCCTCGATCTCGGTGTCGGCGGGCTCACAATCTATTCCGACGCACTTGCTACCTGACGCGACGGCGACCGCGACTAGCCCGTCAGTATTGGCGAGGCTGAATTGTGGTGCATCACGCCGGTCGAGTGTCAGCCTACCGTGCTTGTCGGCCAGCAGCACAACCTCGCCCGGCGGAATACCGGCATGCGCGCTCAACATTCGCCGCAAGAGATACCGGCCGGCGATGAACGAGGTCCGATCCCGGCCGAACCGATAGGCTGCGGCGCGATCCAGCTCATTCGATGAAAGCGACTGTTTCCAGCGCTTCCCGTCGCCTTCGTTCTGCGGATATTGCCAAAGCACGACATCGATGGCGGCCGGGTGATTGTCAAATTGCTGCATGAGGCCAGTATGCGTACCGCTGCCCGATTGGCAATCGGGCAGCGGTTTAGGTCGGCAATCGCCGCAGTGTCTATTCCGCGGCCTCGATGAAGCGATGGCGCTCGTAGAGGAACTTCAGCACGGCCTCACGGCATTTGAGGTACGTCCGATCGCTGGCAAGTTCGATGCGATTGCGGGGACGAGCTATTGTTACATCAAGCACTTCGCCGATGCGGGCCGCCGGACCATTGGTCATCATCACGATGCAGTCGGACAGCAGCACCGCTTCATCGACATCATGAGTGATCATCACCATCGTATTGCCGAGCCGGCTATGGATCTCCATCACCGCATCTTGAAGATGGGCGCGGGTCAAGGCGTCGAGGGCGCCGAACGGCTCATCGAGCAGCAGGATTTTCGGCTCCATCGAAAGGGCGCGGGCAATGCCAACGCGCTGTTTCATGCCTCCAGATATTTCCGAAGGCCGCTTGTCGCTCGCATGCGCCATCTGCACGAGATCGAGATTGGCCATCACCCAGTCATGCCGCTCGGCCTTGGTCTTTGTTCTGCCGAAGACCTTGGAGACGGCGAGATTAACGTTCTCGTAGACCGTCAGCCAGGGCAGCAGCGAGTGGTTCTGGAAGACGACGGCGCGTTCCGGGCCCGGTTCGTTGACCTCGCGGTTTTCAAGGAGCACCGCGCCTGTGGAAACCGGGGTCAGGCCGGCAATGAGATTGAGCAGGGTGGACTTGCCGCAGCCCGAATGGCCGATGATCGAGACGAACTCGCCCTCTGATATCGTCAGGTTGATGTCCTTCAAGACCTCGGCGCGCACGCCGCCACGGTCGAAATGCTTGTCGATACGATCGAGCTTCAAATAGGCGTCCATAACGTGCTCCTCAATTGGCCATAGCGCCACGGGTGATGAGTTTGCCGAGCGCGGCCACCAGCTTGTCGAGGGCAAAGCCGACGATGCCGATATAGGCGAGGGCGACGATGATGTCTGGAAGGCGCGAGGAGTTCCATGCGTCCCAGATGAAGAAGCCGATGCCGACGCCGCCGGTCAGCATTTCCGCCGCGACGATGGCAAGCCAGGAAAGGCCGACGCCGATCCTGAGGCCGGTGAAGATGTAAGGGGCTGCCGAAGGCAACATGATCTTCCAGAAAAACTCGAGCTGGTTGAGGCGCAGCACTTCGGCGACGTTGCGGTAATCCTGTGGAATGTTGCGGACGCCTACGGCGGTGTTGATGATGACAGGCCAGATCGAGGTGATGAAGATGACGAAGATCGCCGAAGGATTGGAATCCTGGAAGGCTGCGAGGGACAGCGGCAGCCAGGCGAGCGGCGGGACCGTGCGCAGCACCTGGAAGATCGGATCGAGGCCGCGCATCGCCCAGATCGACTGGCCGATGATCGCACCGACAATGACGCCGGCGACCGCGGCAAGCCCGAATCCATAAGCGACGCGCTGCAGCGAGACAAGCACGCGCCAGCCGAGCCCGATATCCTGGGAGCCGTAGTTGAAGAAGGGATAGGCGATCAGGTCATAGCTCTCCTGCCAGACCTGATGCGGCGAGGGTAAAGACGCGTCGGTCGAGGAGCACAGTACCTGCCAGACGAGCAGGATGAGCGCCAGCACGACGGTTGGCGGAACGACGTTCCGCAGTGCGATCAGCCCCGCATGACGAAAGTCGATCCGCGGTGCATGTTTGCCGGAAAACGGCAGGACCCTTGCCGCCGGTTTGATGGGGGCGGTGGTCGAAGGATTGTGTTGATTCGCCAGGGCGGGCATCGCGCGTTCCTCACGAGAAAAGGGGCCGGCGCGCTTGTGGCGCGCCGGAGCGGGGTCAGGAGACGACCTTGATCGACAGGCTGTCGAGATAAGCGGCGGGATTTTCGGGATCGAAGACCTTGCCGTCGAAGAAGGTCTCCTTGCCGCGGGAAGACGAGGCGGGGATGTCGGCGGCAGCGACGCCGAGATCCTTGGCGGCCTCGCGCCAGATGTCCTCGCGGTTCACCTGGTTGACCAGCGCCTTGATGTCGGTGCTTGCCGGCAGGTTCCCCCAGCGGATGTTTTCGGTCATGAACCAGGTGTCGTGGCTCTTGAACGGATAGGAGGCGCCGTCTTTCCAGAACTTCATGTAGAGGTCGGTGGCCTTGACCTCGCGGCCGTTGCCATAATTGATGTCGCCCTTGAGCCGGCCGAGCACGTCCTTCGTCGGAACATTGAACCACTGACGCTTGCCGAGAATGTCGGCCATCTCTGCCTTGTTGTCCATGCTGTCGCACCATTGCTGGGCTTCCATGACGGCCATCAGCAGGGCCTTTGCCGCATTGGGGTTCTTTTCGATCCACTCGGCGCGCAGACCCAGCGCCTTTTCAGGGTGGCCCTTCCAGAGCTCACCGGTGGTGGCCGCGGTGAAGCCGATGCCCTGGTTGACGAGCTGTTCGTTCCACGGCTCGCCCACGCAGAAGACGTCCATGTTGCCGACCTTCATATTGGCCACCATCTGCGGCGGTGGAACGACGATGGTCGAGACGTCCTTGTTCGGATCGATGCCGCCGGCGGCGAGCCAGTAGCGGATCCAGAGGTCGTGGGTTCCGCCCGGGAAGGTCATAGCGGCCTTGATCTCCTTGCCTTCGGCCTTCTTCTTCTCGAAGGCGGCTTTCAGCTTCGAGGCATCGAGCTGCACGCCGGTTTCGGCATATTCCTTGGCGACCGAAATGCCCTGGCTGTCGAGATTGAGCCGGGCAAGGACCGCCATCGGCACCGGCTTGTTGTTCTGTGTCACCTTGCCGGTATGCATGAGATAGGGGAGCGGCGAGAGGATATGAGCGCCATCGATGCCGTTGGCTGCGCCACCCAGCACCAGATTGTCTCTGGTCGCACCCCATGACGCCTGTTTGGCGACGTCAGTTTCCGGGAGCCCATATTTTTCGAACAGGCCTTTTTCCTTGGCGATGATCAGCGGCGCGGAATCGGTCAGCGCGATGAATCCGAGCTTCACACCTTTTACTTCGGGGCCGGTCCCGGCCGCAAAGGCGCCGGAGGGAAAGGCAGTCTTGACTGCGCCGATGAGGGCGGCCGCTGCAGTCGTCTTGAGCATGCTCCGGCGGGTGATGCCGGTTGTCGAAATCCCAGTCGTCGAAATCTTCTTCATCTGCAGGTTCCCCTCTGCTTGGTGAATTCGGACGCAAAAAAACGCCGCCGGAGTTTGCGTTCGGGGGATGGGAAATCCCCGACAGCAAAGACCTTGCGACGCCGTTGTCTGATGCGGGCGCTTATGCTGCGCCCATCCGCTCGGTCGCCGTTGACCGGGCGAGGAAGAACCTGCAACCGGCGTGCCAGTTCGAGGTAAAGTCGGTAATGGGTTGAATAAAAAGAAAGAATCCGTGATTTGAAATATGGTTATTTATTGTGCAATATTGAAATATGATTATGATTTGTGCGCTACGATGGCGGCCGCATTCGCGAGAGCGCTATATTTGTGCAGCGCACACGGCCGCAGCACCCTGACAGGTATAAAAATGGGCGCGGGTGAAGCGTGGCAGCGAACAGCGCGATTGGAGCCGTCGTCTCGTTCTCAGAGGTGGGCGGATTATGACACAGCCGTGCCACGGCCAACTGGGACTTTCGCCTCCGTTGTCTGCCCCTCGATTAGCACTCTTTAAAATATTCAATGCGACATTCGGGCGGAGGAAACAGCGAGATCGCCTTGAGCAATAAACAATCCAGAACAAACGTCGAGCTTGAGAACCTGCTTCGCCAGCTTGGTCTGGCCCTTGAGGCGTCCGGGATCGGAATCTGGCAGCACAACATCGCAAAAAATCAGACGCGTTGGGACGAGCAGCTCAAGCTGATTTATGGCGTTCCGAAGGCACCTTTCGACGTTATCTGGCTCGACAGCGTCCACCCCGACGATCTGGCGCCGACCAATGAAGTATTTCTGCGCGCCATCGAAACCAAATCGGATTATGCATCCGAATTTCGCATCATACGGCCGGATGGAGCGATCCGCCATCTGCGCTCGCGCGCTCGCTACTTCGTCGATGCGGCCGGTGACCCCTGCTTTGTCGGCGCCGAATGGGATGTGACCGACGACGTTCTCCTCAACAAGGAGCTGGAGAGGAGCCGGGCGGAAGCTCGGTTTGCCGCCGATCACGATCACCTCACCGGTCTCTTGAACCGGCGCAGCTTCGATTTCGCCCTGGCCGAGCTTGCCAGGCAGGCGAGCGTCAAGGTCGCGCTTCTCCATATAGACGTCGACCATTTCAAGGAGATCAATGACCGTTTCGGGCATGCGGTCGGCGACCTCGTTCTCTGTCACGTCAGCAAGATTCTGTTGGAGGCCATCTCCGGGGGTGACGTCGCGGCACGGCTCGGCGGCGATGAGTTCGCCGTCGTCATCATCGAGGGCGAGTCCGACAAGACCAAGGCCGTGCTCGATCATATTCAGCGACGTCTGGAGAGCCCGCTTCCTGGTGGCGACCAGATGCTGAGCGTGCAGTGCTCCATTGGCGTGGCCAGCGCCATGAGCGCAGACTTCGCCAAGCTGCTGTCCCAGTCCGACCTGGCCTTGTACCACGCCAAGCGGAACGGCCGGAATCGCGCCGAGATATTTTCCGAGGAGATGGCTTCGACGCTCGCGAATGAAAGGCAGCTTGCCCAGGATCTGCGATCCGGACTGGCGCTTGGCCAGATCCGTCCATTTTACCAGGTGCAGGTCGACGCCAAGTCATTGCGGGTAAACGGTGTCGAAGCGCTGGCGAGGTGGCACCACCCGACGAGAGGAATTCTCGCCCCGGCGCATTTCCTGTCTCTGGCCTCGTCGCACGGATTGGTCGCAGAGATTGACGATGTCGTCCTGAGGGCTGTCCTGTCGGATATGAAATCCTCGGCCTCCCTGCTGGAGGGTATACGGCTATCCGTCAACCTTTCCGCCGATCGTCTCGATGATCCCGAATTGGCAACGAAGCTCGGCGGCTATGAGATCCCGCCCGGCCGGTTGAGCTTCGAGCTGATAGAGACGATATTCCTGGACAGCCTGAGCGATCGCGTGCGCCAGAACATCCAGGCCATCAAGTCCTTCGGTATCGACATCGAGATCGACGATCTCGGATCGGGACATGCCTCCTTGCTGGGCCTGCTCGAGCTGAGACCAGACCGTGTCAAGATTGACCGCCGGCTTGTGATGCCGATTCTACAATCCGTGCCCAGCCGTCGGCTGGTAAGTTCACTGGTCGACATTGCACGGGCGCTTGACATGGAAGTGATTGCGGAAGGGGTGGAAACGCTCGACCATGCCAAAGTACTCGCCGATCTCGGCGTCCACACTCTCCAGGGTTATGCTTTTGGACGGCCGCAGTCGTTTGCCGATCTGGCGGCGCGACTGGAGCAGGAGGCACTGGAGTTCGGGCAACCGGATGTCGTGCGTGCGCGTTGATGAAGAGAACTCGGCGGCCTCACCATTTTCTCCCCGTCAACCTACTGTTTTCCGTCGGAATTGCGTAGAATACAGCAGGCTAGAGCGGTTATGCGGGTCGTTAAAGCTGAATCGCTCTACCTTGCTTTCCAGTTCGCATTGTCGGGGATCGACCGCTGAGGCACGACGACCTGGATGATGGACGGGCTGTTCAGGTTTTCTTTGGCGCCGTTTATGGCGCTCTGCAGTTCGCCATAAGTATCCACTTTCCAGCCTTGGCAGCCAAAGACCTCCGCCAACTTGCTGTAATTCCATCGGTGCAGAATGCATGAATTGTAGAACGGCTTATTGCCGTGGAAAACCGATGCATCGGCAAGCCACTGCTCCACGCCATAGATGCCGTTATCCATCACGAAGACGATCGGGTTTAGATTGAAACGGGTTTGAGTCGAGAGGCATTGAGCGGTCATCTGAAACCCGCCATCCCCCGCAAAGACCAGCAGTCTCTGTTTATCTTGCTTCGCCAGCGAAACCCCGGTCGCGGCCGGGCCGATATAACCGATCGCCGAATAGGATGATTGGACGATGAAACCGCGGCGAGCACCCACTTCAAGAAGCAGGCTCCCGAAATAATTCAAACTGGCGTCGGCACCAACGATCGTATTATCGTCGATCTGCTGCTGAATGAAATCGTAGAAGCCCTGATAGGTGATTTCGGCTGCCGGATTCACGACCGGCGCTTGCCGGGCCGTTTTCGCCGGAAGAGTTTGGGCTTTGCACGTCAGCCTTTTGTCGATCAAGCCGTTGACGAGATCCGCCAGCGAAACCTGTGCGTTGAAGATCGTGCCGTATTTTACCGTATCCCAAGAGGCGAATGCGGTTTTATCAAGATCGATAGGCCAGTCCAAATCGTTGATATCAGTCAACCAGACGCCCAGCGCCAATACGAAGTCGGCGTCTTTGACCAAGGACTGGACATAGGGTGACGACGATTTGCCATCGAACACCCCGGCAAACTGGACATCGTCTTCCGACAGGATGGCCTTGCTCAGGAGCTCGGTCACGTAGGGAATTTTGAGGTCGCGAAGGAGCCGCTCCGCCTGGTCGTGAAGGCCGAACCGGTCGATCTCGACACCGATCCAGATCAAGGGTTTGGTGGCATTCTCCAATCTTTCGCTGATTTGGGCGATCGACTGATTGAGACTGTCCTCGTCGGATATGACGGGCGCCGCCTTCAATGCATTCGACGGGCGCGCGCATTCCAGGTCGACCATATCCTCCAGCAACTCGATGTAGACCGGACGTCTTTCCGTGATGCACTGTGTCAGCGCATAATCTATGAGCATTGGCGCAAGATGAGGGCTGTCGATGCGGACGGTAGCGGCGGTTATGTATTCGAACACCTGAAGATCCGTTTCCCGTCCGCTGATGAAGTGATGCGAACTGTAGCCGGTTTGTTCGAATGTCAGCGTTTTCTGGATGCTTGGCGCACCGTTGATCAGAACGACCGGCACTTTCTCGACGTAAGATCCGGCGATCGCATTTGTCGCGCAAAGCGAGCCTGCGGAATAGGTAACACACAGCGCGCCAATTCCTTTCAGTCTCGCATAGCCGTCGGCGGCATAACCGGCATTCAGTTCGTTCACCTCTTCGATGACCTGAATACCGCTTTTTTCGACATAGCTGTTTACCCATTCGATCGAATAATCGCCCGCTACGGAAAACAGGTGTCCCAGGCCCAGTTCGCCAAGTCTGTCGACCAGATATTGTCCAACCGTGTATGTATCGCCCATGGTCCAACGGCTCCCCTGTTGACGGAAATTGATCAATATTAGAACTCGCTCGCGTTATCGAATAAGCGCGGTATGTATATGTCGAATATTCCGGGGCATTTTCGCTCGGGAAATCTTTCCAGCAGGAAGCGCTTGAAAGCATCATTGGTGAGCCCGTTGCCGGCAGCCTCCATGGCGGCTGACAAATACTCTATATTTCTGGCAACTTCGTTCTTGTCGGCCGGAAAGCCGTGACCGGGAAGGAACAGGTCATAGTCGGACAGCAGCATGCCCTGCAAAATCCCGATCCAATGCTCCATGTATTTCGTCAGATAAAGGTGCGTTCCGCTGTAGATCAGGTCTTGCGCAATAAAAACGCCCAGGTCTGGAAGACCTATGGTGAGGAGAAAATCGATCTCCGTATCGACGACTTTATCAAATACGTATCTGACTCCGTCGATGATCTCGTGGCCGGCGCGGACGGTGTTTTCAGGAATTACCAAGCTCTTCGGAACGAGGTTGCCCAGCTTCCAATGGTCGTTCAGGGACTCCTGCCCATGCTGCCTCAGGAATTCCTTCGTTTCCGGTAATGTATGAATTGGAATGTCGCTGAATGCGGCTCCCAGGCCGAACCAATGGTCAGGGTGCCTGTGCGACAGGTAAATCCGGTCGATTTGCTTGCCGATACTGTCGGCATACGCCCTGAATTGCAGCGCATAGGGGACGAGGAATTGCCCATCGACGAGAACAAGCTTGTTTCTGCTTTCGATGATGTGCGTTGCATTGGCGATGTTGTCATCAGTGAAAGCTGAAATGAAAGTATGAATGCGGACATCGCCTGCTCGCCTGACGATTTTGATGGGATCCGGCAATTGCGCCACCATAGGTATCTCCCTGATTGAAAGGTCGGTTGCTGCGGTTTGACGTTCGCCCGGCATGGCGGAGACGTTCCCAGGTTTGTTTCCAAAATGTGCGCCAGAGCGCCGTCACGGATGAGTTCGACGACCGTGGGACGCGATCTTTTCCTGCAATGTCATCAGGGCTGCGCGCGCAACGTCGTAGGCGCTGTCGACGCCCGCCTCTGGCGCGTCCTCGCCGGGCCGCCAGAATCGTCTGCGCGTCATTCGCATCGAGCTCTCGAAGGGGGGAATTGCGTTAAAGACTTCGACGAGATAAGGGCCGGAATAGACCGGCTCGATTTCATCCAGCATGATCTCCCAGGGAATCCAGCTATCTCTGACCGTGCCCCGGTCCGGCGCCGAGATATGAACGTAATTCAGCCGGCTTTGCTGTGCTGCTCGGGCGACATTTTTCCTGAAGATTGCCGGCCCCTGGCTTTCCATCACGACCTGAGCTGTATCGATCGTGACGCCACAGGCCGGAATATCGGCGCTTTCGAGAAAATCCAGCGCTTCCGAGACCATGGTCGGCCCGGGCGTTTCCCAATTCTTGACGGGTTCGATGGCGAGCTTCACCCTCTTCTCGGCAGAATATTGCGCCAATTCCCGGAAGATGGAGGCGGCCGCCGCATATCGTGGCGTCATCCAATCCTGAAGCGCGTCGCTCCAGATCCCTTCACCGTCATCCGTCAGAGGAAAGATGCCATAGGGGTACAGGAACGGCCCCGACATGATCGTATTCTCCCCGCCCAGCACCGAAGTAATGTCGACGCGGGATTTGAGATAGGACAAAGCCTGCTTGCGCTGTTCCTCGTAGGACGAGGTCGGATCGAAGGTTCGCGTGGTCCCCACATTGGTAGTGAATTTCACATCCCGGAAGCCTGCCCGATCGAACGCTCGTCTGAGGCTGATATAGCTTTCAACCTCAGCATGATGACTGACATGGGCCGGTCCAGGGGCGATATGCACATCGAAGCCGGTGTAGCCGATCTCGGTAAGAGCTTTCAGATGTCTGACGAGAACCTGGGTATAGCCCGCGTCATTCGGCCTCAGATCGGCTGTAAACATAAAGAAGCTGAAATATATATCTCGTCTGCGTGCCTCTTCCATCTTCATCACTCCAGCTGTGGCTATCCAGTAATGCGTGGTTCAGGATGACGTCTCGCCCTGCATTGTGATGAGGCGAGATCCGTCCCGCCTCCCTCACATTGCCATCGGGCTGAAACAAGCGGTCCGCGCCGGGCTACCATCCAAGCAGCTTGCGCAGATATTCGCGGCCCATTTTCGCGTATTGCAGCGGATTGGCCTTGGCCGGGTCCTGCTCTGCTTCGACGCAGATCCACCCGGCGAAATCCGCCTCGGCCAACGCATCGAGAATTTCCGGAAAGGTCTCTATGGAGCCGTCGCCCGGCACGGTGAAGATCCCCGCCTCGATCCCTTGCTGGAAGGACAATCCGCTGTTGTGAATCCTCGTAACCACCTCGGCGCGAATGTCTTTCAGGTGAACATGCTTGATGCGGTGGCCGTATTTTCTGGCCAGCGCCAGCGGATCGACACCGGCAGCCGCCTGGTGCGCGGTGTCGAGAAGCATATTGACCAGGCGAGGATCCGTCTCATCCATGAGCCGGTGGATCGCTTCCGTCTTCATCACCCCCGTTCCGAGATGCGGGTGATAGCAGAGCCGGCGGTTACGGGCCCTGGCTTTCTCTCCCGCTGCGTGCAGGCCTTCGATCAGCTGTTTCCACTGGTCCTCGGAGAATTCGGGGCAATTCGGAAACAGTGCGACCGGAAGCGGATTGACCGCTCCGCCAAATTCGGCGACGACGAGATCGGCCCTGCGCGGATCGTCGCTGCCGCCTTCCATCGCTTCGAGGAAGTCGAGCTGAGCATCGACGCTTTCAAGCGTGTGACGGTTCATCGCCTTGATGGTGAAGTAGGTGCTCACCCAAGGCTCGGAAATCCGCAATCCCCTGAGTTCGAGGGCAGGCCGCAAGATTTTCGGATCCGTCGGATATTTATGGCCGACGCCGCATCCGACATAGCCGGCGAGCGCCATTTCACTCAGTGCCTGCTCGTAGGGGATGCCGATGTCGATGTTGATAAAATCGTCATTCCACCAGAGCGTGGGGATGACACCGAGCCAGACCTTGGCGGGCGTCAGTCGATGCAGATATGTCGTCATGGCAATGATCCAGTTCTTTGAAGACAAGCGGACGTGACGTCAGGTCAGGTTTTGGAAATCGAGAGCCGGAGAAAAAGCCGGAATCTTCGGCGGAAAGGCCCAGGAGCCGAAACCTTGCCCCTTGGCGCCTGCAGGGTGGGCTCCGATCGCCTTCCAGAGCAGACCCTCGACATAGGCATCGGGAGAAACGACGAAGGTGATATTCGCAGGCCTGGGGCCAAAGCGCTCCGTCCAGGCGGAGGACAGCTCGAACCAGGTGCCGGAATACCAGAGCTTGATCAGCGCGCGGGCCACGTCTCCGAGCAATTCATGACCCAGAATGGTCGTGCGCACTGCCTGGATACGGGCCTCACTTTCCGGCGGTGGCAGGGCGGTGAAAGCGGCCAGCAGCGCGTCGGTGATCTCGCCGCCGACTACCTTGTCGAGCGTGGCGAGATAGCTTTCCGCCAGGCCGGTTCCCAGAAGATCGAAGTGGGAAAAGGCCGTCAATTCCGCGGAAAGACCCAGAAATGGCTCGAAACGGCTGGTCATGCGTTCACCTCCGCCTGCCGGGTGACGGCTGGCTGTTTGATACCGCCGGGGATCTCATAGGTGGGGCTGCCGTTCTTGCCGGGATGCTTCGGCAGCGGATTGCGGATGAGTTCGAGGATCATGTTGCGGAATTCGAACATCATCGGAACGGCCTCCAGCAGCAGGCTGGGTTGGCCGTTATAGGCTCGCGTCAAAAGCTGGAGAAATTCGCCATAGCGGGTGTTGAAGGCGATCGCCGCCTCACGCAGTTCCGAACCCTCGAATATGTCCGCCACTTTCAGGTTCTCTTTTATGGGATAGGCGCCCTCCCAATCGACCTGCAAGTGCGGACCCGTGGGGTGGCCGGGCTGGTCGCCCTTCTGGTAATAGCGGCCTTTGACCAGTTCCTCGAAACGATAGTAATGAGCCAGTTCGTGGTCGTCATCGTCATAGATACCGCCACCGTCGCCCTCGCCCTGTTCGATGATGAGCTCGATGGCTTCCAAGGCGCTTTTCAGATCGGTCACGGGAAACAGCTCGCCGCCGCCGGAGTAATAATATTCCGAGGTGATTTGGCGCGACCTGTCGCCGGTAAAGATGGTTGTGCCCGCCCCATGCGCTTCGGCTTCCAGGTATTTGATGCCTTCCTCGATAGTGGAGTAGAACTCGCCGATACTGTAGAAATGGAAGTCCTCATGTCTCGGATGGCTGCCAAGCGCGGTGATACCGGGCGGAGTTTTGCGGTATATCAGGCCCTTGCCGATAAGATGTTCAGGACGCCGGGCCGGCCGCTCGATTTTCAGGAAGGCCGCCAGCGCCTCACGGCCGAAAGCCTGGATGCCGACCTTGAAATCGGTCTCACCGTCCGGCAGGGCGGCGGGATAGCTGGCTACGAAGTCCGGCCTGACAAGATCCAGCTTGCCGCCGATGGCATTCAGAATATTGGCCGCGATCGTCAGATGCAGCATTTCTTCCACGACGATCACACGCAGAACCTGGGTTGCATCCTGGTTGACGCCAGGCTTGATCGAGTAAAGCGCCGTCAGATACGGCGGAATCGTCGCATGCTCGAGCTGCATCGCCCGGAAGAGAAACTCTTTCAGCTCGTCGAGCGTCTTGATACTGTAGGAATCCATGCTCATGCTCCATGAAAGATAAGTTGGGTGCACTGGCCGGCTTCGTGTCGCTCGCATCGAACCCATCGGTTCGGTCCCGCAATGGATATGCCGGCCTTCATTCAATGCAGAGACTTCAGAATGTTGCGACCGCTTCGGAAGCACATGGCAGCCAGCGTCAAGGTGACATTGGCGGTGCCGATCGTCGGCATGCTGCCGCCCCCCACGAGATAGAGATTCTCGTGGTCCCAGCTGCGCTGGTTCTTGTCCACGACGGAATTGGTCCTCGTCGTTCCCATGATATGGGTGCCGGCCAGATGATTGCCGCCGCGAATCGCATAGCCTTGTCCCTCATAGGCCACATAGCCGAAATCGCTGGGATCGTAGCGGGTGTGATCCTGCGCGCCCAGGCGGGTAAAGATGGTGCGCGCAAACTGGCGGCCATAGGCCGCACCCTTCATGGTGTATTCCGGAACCGTGAAGGACAGGATGGGCCGCATGTTGCCCAGAGCATCGGTATATTGCGGATCCACCGTGATGCGGTTGCTTTCGACGGGCATGACCTCGATCATGAATGCGAGCAGCAACTGCCGCGAGACCCGGTCGATCATGCCGCGCCGAAGATCGGCCCCATAGAGGTTGCGGTCATCGACCAGTTCGAGAAGGTCGGAGGTCGGCGCACCCGTGGCCCAACCCCAGCCGTCATTATGGATATCGATGGCGAAGGCGGCTTGCCTTTCGCGGAAAGGGCCGTCCCGCAGGTCGACGATACCGCCCGTCGAACTTGTTCCGCGCATCGTGCCGCAGATTTCCGGCATCAGCGCCCAGTTCAGCAGATAGGCGTGGTCCATCAGATTGCGTCCGACAAGACCGCTGGTGCTGCGCAGGCCGGAGGCCAGCATAAGACGCGCCGTTTCGATGGCGCCTGCCGCAAGCACGAAAACCTTGCCCTTCACTGTGATGGTCTCGTGGGCCGGTGAGGCCGGGTCCTTGTAAATCTTGACCTCGAGAGAGCGGACTTTCCCGTTATCCGGATCGATGTTGACTTTGGATGCGACCGCCTGCGGCAACAGTTCGACAAGCCCCTCGCCCCTTTCCCCGCTTACCGCGAACGCCTTGGCTAGCGTCTTGCCGGAGTGGTAGCGCGCTTGCACGGGACAGAGCGGTACGCAGTTGGTGTTGCCCTGGCAGCGACCGCCCTCTTCGACCTGATGCGTATCGACCGCGCCGATTGGACGGTAGCCCTTCCCACCGTCATAGGCCGGGTTTGGTATGCCATTGCGCCCCTGGGGGTAGGGCCTGACCTTCAGGGGATAGGTCTTGTCGTAAAGTTCGACGCTGGTGCCCTCGATGCCCTTGTTGACCTGCTGATCCAGATAGGAAAGCGGCAGGCCGCGCATGGGAAAGACATAGTCGTCCGGGAAGGTCTGCCCGAGATATTGCTGATCTTCGACATTCGCGGATACGCCGATTTCCCGCTCGGCCAGGCGGTAATCCTCCTCGACTTCCTCAAAGCTCAGCGGCCAGTCCAGCCCCTGGCCGAAAAGCGTGCGCGTTTTAAAATCCGAGCGAAGCAGACGGGGCGTTTTCGCCTCCCAGTGCATAGTCGTTCCGCCGAAAATACGGGTATATGTCGTATCGCTGACATAAGGGCCGGATTGAACGATATAGTTCGAGCTATCGGTTTCCCCCGCCTGCAGCTTGCGAAGCTGCGGGCTGCGGGGGATGGCCGCGTTCGCATTCAGCGGAAAGGGCGACTGGTTGTCCTTGGAGGCTGCCGAATAAAAGGTCGTCAGCAGATTGTCATAGCCTGCCAGAGTGGTATTGGCACCGGTTCCGGCTTCCAGGACAAGGACACGCTTGCCCGCTTCCGCAGCCTGCTTGGCAATGATTGCTCCGGAAACGCCGCTGCCGACGATCACGATATCGTAGTCATCAGACTCTGCGACGGTTTTGGCATCGGCTCTTATCGCTGATTCGAGGGGAAAAAGCACTTTGGTTCTCCATTAGTCCCGGAAGCCGCATCAGGCTTTGCGGATCATGCGTTCTGAACTCAATCGAGATTTCAGGCCGGACGGCCTGAAATCGTCATGATCTCGGGCCGCGGGAGTTTCGGGGTTTGGACTTGGCGGCGGGGGCGGCGGCAGAGCGGGCTCTGACTGCGGAGAGAAAGGAGGCATAGCTCCAGGTCAGATTCCGGACGCTTTTCTCGTAGCCGACGGTACCATCGAACTGTTCGCTCAGCTCATAATGATCGCTGTGATAGACGATGGCGCGCAGCATGGCGTCAGACGAAGCCCGCAGGGCAGCCGACGCGTCGGCGGCGCTGCTGGATGCGCCAAGTTCCAGCTCCGCGAAGAAGGGTTCGGAGAACTGATCGAGGGGGATGGCGCCGCTGGCATCGATGGCATTGGCAAGCCGATATTGAAACTCGGCGAAGTTGGCGGTGCACAGAGCCCAGGGATGCCCGCCGACCACTGGAGCCGCCACATCGCCATCGTAATGGTCGCCTGGATAACGCCCGAAGAGTGGTCCGAGCCCTTTGGCCGCGTCGGCGCCATTGACCGGGTAATAGTTCGAAGACGAAGGATCGGCCCACTGACGCCGCAGGATGGCCGCCGTTGCCAGAAGCTTGGTATCGGTCGGCTCGATCCCGCCGTAGCAGATCGAAGAGACGATATCGATGTTCGCGTCATAACCGGCTTGCTCCGCGGCAGCATCCAGAATGCTCACATAGAGCTGCCCGTTCCAGTGGGTGGCCAGCTGGCTTTCCAGCCATGAGATGGCATCGGCCACCCCGGCAGGCACCGCAATGCCGATCGTGTTTGTGGAAATCTCCCGGAAGAAGCGCAGCTGTACGGCTCGTGCAAAAAACGAATAGCCTTCATATTCCTCCCAGAGATTTGTGGTCTTGTTCTGGTAAACGTCGAGAAGATAAGCGAGATTGGCTTCGACCAATTGTTTGGCGGTCGCCTGGGTGGCGCCATCCAGCTGATCGAACAAGGTCAGGATCGCGATCGACTGAATGGCCGGCCCGTCATTCTGCTCCGACCACGGGCGAACCTCGCCGGTGATGGTGAAGCAGGCGTGGCCAAGTGTGACGGTCGCGGAATTCTTCGCATTTGCCTGGCAGAGCGCCGCGAAGTTCACATAGTCGACCAAGCTCGGCAAAACTCCGCCCGGAACGGGCAGCAATCCGGCTAGCGCGATCTCGATGGCCGTAATGGCCCCGTCGCGGACCCAGTTGAACACGTAGTCCTGGTCGACACCTGGCGTGTTCGCAGGGTAGGAGGGGGCGGCGATGACGCAGCCGGGGGCCGAAAAGACGCCCGGCGATGTGGGATCCTCGATGACATAGCCATCGCTTGTGATGTTGCGCATCATCAGAAGAGAAAAATAGCGCGACAATGCGATCAGATCTGTCTGCGCGAAGGCAGGCCGCGGTTTGACCATAGGCGCATTGGCGCCGATATGGGCCGGGTTCGCACCCGTCATGGACTGACTCCAAAGCGCAACTGTCATTTGACGGACTCCAAAATCGGTTGAGACTTGCCGGAATCGAGGAAATATTCCGGACCCGGATGAGAGAAATATTGCGGTCGAATGGGCGTTGAGAGTGAACACAAGGTCTCTGCGGAGGGCAGGGTGGTTGGCCGTCTGCCCTCGCTACAATTGCACCTTTAACTGGAAAGATCGTTGACATTTTGTTTTTTGGCAACCTTAACGTGTTAACTTCAGGTCAAAAAATCCCAGAGAATTGCGCTTGGCTTTACGGGTGCTCCGGCGGGATGGATTCGACCAGCCCAACGAGATTGGACCGTGTTGCCGCTGACCGGTTGCGCAACGCCAGAATCATTTGCAATTCCGTGGGGGAGATCGCGCTGTTCCTATGCCAGTCCATCGTGCCGCGCCCGAGCAGCAGCCAGTCGAGGGAGACGTCCAGCAGGTCGGCGAGCGCGCAGGCGCTTTCCAGCGAGGTATGACCGCCATTCTGCCAGCGCGAGACGGCGGCGACGGATACGTCGAGTTCGGCCGCCAGGGCGTGAACTTTCCGGAACTTGCCCCGGGATATCGCCTCTCGAATACGTCTGCCGCGTGCAATGTCGTGGGTCATCAAGAATCCTCCCGCTGGTTGCGTTAAAATTGGCAATAACCAAGAGCTTTCGATTACGAATATCAGAAACTTCTTATGGAAGGGGAAGGCAAAACCAAGCACCGGTCAATCTGGTGAAATATCCAGATTGCTCCCGCTCGGCCTCCTGTTGTGAAACGTCAGCACATCAGGAGGGACGGATATGTTGCGGATACTCACCAAAGACATGCTCGATACCGATCGACGTGCTTTCGATGAAATGTTTCGGGCTCGCGCCGCCGTTTTTCGCGATCGACTGGGATGGCAGGTCGATGTCCGGGATCAATGGGAGAGGGACCGATACGACGAGGCCGAGGATCCCGTCTATCTCGTCACGCACCAACCTTCCGGCACGCTGACAGGTTCGCTGCGACTGCTGCCGACCACTGGAGCGACGATGCTCAAAAGCGAGTTCCGGCATTTCTTCGATCAGCCCATCGACGTCGATAGCCCGACGACCTGGGAATGTACCCGCTTTTGCCTCCATCCGCATGCCGGGCAATTGGAGCAATCGCGCGCAGTTGCCACGGAGTTGCTCTCAGGGCTTTGCGATCTTGCGCTCGACACCGGTATCGAGAGCATTGTCGGCGTCTATGACGTTGCGATGATTGCTGTGTACCGCAGGATCGGTTGGAGGCCGACGGCGCTTGCCCGATCCCGGCCGGAGATCGGTACGCTGTATGTTGGCCTATGGGATGTGACGGCGGAGAATTGTCGGACACTTCGTGCCAACCTGTCCCAACTTCTGGAGCAAGCCTCTCCCAATCCTGCCGGAGCCCTTGTCGATGCCGGCATGCGGTAAGCCCAGTCGCTATCCCGCCGCTCTGTAATGGAATCGTCAGTCTTTAACCTGTTCTTCATGTCGCGCCGCGGCTGTTAGAAAATATGCTGTTCTCGGCATCCGCGAAATGTTACCAATGCGAGCAGTTGGAAAATTAGACAACCACGAGTCCACTCATGCTGAGCAGTTCTCGTTTTTTCTACTGTCTGGAGCGGATCTCCGCATCGCCGACATTGCAGGATCTGGAAACAGCGCTGGACGAAGTCCGCCATATCTATGCGATCTCGCACATGGTTCTGCATGTGACCCGTTTCGCAGGGGCGGCGCCGGCCAATCCATTGCTGATGCTGACCTATCCGCCCGAATGGGTGAAACAATATCTTGCCCGGGATTATTTCAGCATCGATCCCGTCGTGCGCCTCGGCCGGCGCGGCTTCCTGCCCGTGGAATGGTCGGCGTCTAAATGGGATACAGGCCGGGCGCACGGCTTCTTCAAGGAGGCGATGGCCTTCGGCGTCGGCCGGCAGGGCGTGACCCTCCCGGTGCGGGGCCCGCAAGGTGAGCGATCGCTGTTTACAGTCACCTCCAATCACCCCGATGCTTACTGGCGGCAGTTCCGCATCGACAGCATGCGCGACCTCCAGTATCTCGCCCATCACCTTCACGACCGGGCAATGGTCTTGTCGGGCATGCGCGCGGTTGCGGATTTTCCACAACTGTCGCGCCGCGAGATGCAATGCCTTGAGATGACGGCCAATGGCCTTCTGGCAAAGCAGATCGGCGCCCGATTGTCCATTTCGCTCAGCGCGGTGCAGCTCTATCTCGCCTCGGCGCGCCGGAAGCTGACTGTCGCGACAACGAGCGAAGCGGTCGCCAAGGCGATTGCGCTCGAACTGATATAAGCCTGTCCGGTCCCTGCTCAGCGTTTGCCTTTGCCGCGCGTCGCCAGAACGTTTCGGATCGAGAAGCTGGAGTGAATCCTGAGGACGCCTGGCAAGGCCGACAATATTTCCTTGTGGATCCGTTCGAACTCGCCGGCATTGGCGACTTCCACGCGCAGCAGATAGTCGGATCCACCCGTCATCAGGAAACATTCGCGGATTTCCGGATGACGGCGGACGGCCGCCTCGAAACGGTCGAGATAATCCTCCGTCTGCCGTTCGAGGGTGATGTTGATGATAACGGCAATCATCGCATCCGCATTGCTCGTATCGAGAAGCGCCGTATAGCCGCGGATCACGCCCGTCTTTTCCATGATCTTGATGCGTCTGAGGCAAGCAGACGGCGACAGGCCGACCTCGACGGCAAGCTTGGCATTGCTCATCCGGGCGTCGAGGCGCAGGAGCCTGAGGATGTTGCGATCTGTGGTGTCAAGGGCGGGCATGATCGATTATTCCAAATTTTCACCGATCATGCGCATAAGATGCAATGGATGCAATGATCAATGACAAATTTGACCTGCAATATCGCTTATTCTTTCATACACTGCAGGGAAACAAGAGGGTGAACATGGACAGCGATATTTTGGTTTCGCATGCACATACTGCCGCGACCATGCAGGGGGCTACAGGCTACCTGACGGTCGATCTTGCTGCGCTCGGCCGCAATTATCGCAAGCTGGTGTCGATGCTGGCGCCGGTTCGTGCGGGCGCCGTCGTCAAGGCCGATGCCTATGGACTCGGCGCGGAACGGGTGGCGAAAACGCTCTACGGCAAAGATTGCCGGCATTTCTTCGTTGCTCAATTCGTCGAGGCGGCGATGCTCCGGCCGGTGCTTGCGCAGGACGCCCAGATTTTCGTGCTGAACGGCCTGCAGCCGGGTAATGAAATTGCCTGCGCCGAAATGAATATTGTCCCTGTTCTGAATTCGCTAGCCCAGTGGCAGCAATGGTCGGCGGCGGCGCGCGCGCTGAAGCGCTGCCTGCCGGCCGTCCTGCAATTCGACACCGGCATGTCGCGGCTGGGCTTTCCCCCGGAGGAAAGGGCGGATCTGGCGATAGCCCTTCGCAATGGCACCAATATCGAAGTCCTGTTCATCATGAGCCATCTGGCTTCGGCCGATGAGACCGATGGCGAGCAGAATGGCGACCAGCTGGCAGAAATGTCCTGCATCGCCGACGAATTTCCAGGCTTCGACATCTCCTTCGCCAATTCCGGCGGCGTCTTCCTCGGCGAAGCCTATCATGGCGTGCTCGCCCGGCCGGGCATCGCGCTTTATGGCGGCGCTGCGAGCGCCGGCGCGCCGAACCTGATGGAGCCGGTCGTCAGCCTCGATGTCGCCGTCGTGCAGACGCGGACCGTATCACCGGGCACGAAGGTTGGTTACGGCGGCGCGCATGTCGCGCAACGGGAAATGTGTCTTGCCACCATTGCCGCCGGCTATGCCGACGGCCTGCCGCGCTGCCTCAGCGACCGCGGCGCCGTCTATTACAAGGGCACGCGCCTGCCGATCGTCGGCCGCGTTTCGATGGACAGCATCACGGTGGATATATCGGCGCTGCCCGAAGGCGCGCTGACGCTCGGCAGTCTTGTCGAGGTGCTCGGGCAGCATCAGACGCTTGAGGATATTGCGCGCGATGCCGACACCATATCTTATGAAATCCTGACCGGTCTCGGCGATCGGTATCACAGGCAATATCGCTGAGAGCCGGCTGGCTTCATTCTTGGGGACATCATGAAAGTCATCGTTCTGGGTGCCGGCATCGTCGGCGTCACATCCGCCTATCAGCTGGCCAAGGCAGGCCATGAGGTTACCGTCGTCGACCGGCAATCGGGGCCGGCGCTGGAGACGAGCTTTGCCAATGCCGGCGAAGTCTCCTTCGGCTATTGCTCGCCATGGGCGGCACCCGGCATTCCGATGAAGGCAATGAAATGGCTGTTCATGAAACATGCGCCGCTCATCCTGCGCCCGAAATTGGACATGGCCATGCTCTCATGGATGGCGAGGATGCTGTCGAACTGCAGCTCCGAGCGCTACGCGATCAACAAAAGCCGCATGCTGCGCCTTGCCGATTACAGCCGCATTGCGCTCGCCGAGCTTCGCGCAGAAACCGGCATCACCTATGACGAACGCATGCAGGGAACCCTGCAGCTGTTCCGCACGCAGCAGCAGCTCGATGCTTCGGCCAAGGACGTCAAGGCGCTGGCCGCCGACGGCATTCCCTATGAACTGCTGGACCGCGACGGCTGCATTCGCGTCGAACCGGCGCTCAGGCACGTACGCGACAAGATCGTCGGCGGGTTGCTGACGCCCAAGGACGAAACCGGCGACTGCTTCAAGTTCACCAATGCGCTCGCCGCCAAAGCCGAGGCGCTCGGTGTGCGTTTCGCCTATGGGACGACGATCAAGGCGCTGGATGTCGAGGGAGGCCGCGTGCGCGGGATTGTCACCGCTCCCGATCCCGTTCGGGACCGCGAGCGGATCAGTGCCGAGGCTGTGGTGGTCGCGCTGGGCAGTTACTCGCCGCTGCTGCTGAAGCCCTTTGGTATCCGCCTGCCGGTCTATCCGGTCAAAGGCTACTCGCTCACCATCCCGATTAACGATGCGTCACGCGCGCCGGAATCGACCGTCATGGACGAAACCTACAAGATCGCGATCACTCGGCTCGGCGACCGCATCCGCGTCGGCGGCATGGCCGAAATATCAGGCTATACCAATGATCTCGGTCTCGCTCGCCGCAGCACGCTCGAACATTCCGTCACCGACCTTTTCCCCGGCGGTGATGTTTCCAGGGCTTCCTTCTGGTCCGGCCTCCGCCCGATGACGCCGGACGGCACGCCGGTCATCGGCCCGACCAAGGTCGCCGGCCTGTTCCTCAATACCGGTCACGGCACGCTCGGCTGGACCATGAGCACCGGTTCGGCCCGGCTGATCGGCGATCTCGTCAGCAACCGTTCGCCCGAAATCGACGCCAAGGACCTGGCAATCAGCCGATACGGCTGACGCGAAATGGACGACAGGAGGAATGAACGATATGGTACAAATTGCCTGTCACTCGCGGGCATCACCGTAGGAGGTCACGAATGTCCGTTAGCCCCGATCGGCATGCACCAGGCAGCGTGGTCCAATCGTCGGCCGTATCGAATGTGTCGTTTCGGGCAACGGTGCAGAACGGAACCGACGCGGATGAGCTCGCGGAAGCACTGTCGACGCCGACATCCACAATAAGGGTCTCGACCGAAGGCACGATGCCCATCGCGTATCGCTGCAATTTCATCTCGATGGAAGATGTAAGCGTGGCCGATTGCTCTTATGAAGGCTCGATTTCCAGCAGGCGAGACGGGGTCGCTGATAGATTGGCTGTGTTCCTGCCGACGCAGGGGATGATGTTGTTCGGCGGCAAGCGGGAGCCGATATATTCGCTACCCGGTCGCGGGGTGATCCTGGAACAGGGCGCCGTCAAGGGAACAAGGATCATCGGCCCCCGCCGTCATTTCTGCCTTTTCATCGATCGCGCCAAGATCGCCGCGCAGCTCACCCATATGTGCGAGCGGACGATCAGCGGCGATATCGGCTTCCATACCGACATCGATCTGACGGCCGGTCCGGGATTCCTCCTGCAGCAACTTGTCTCGAACCTCCACAGCGGTCTCACTGGCAACGGCTTGCTGCAGCGCTCACCACTGGCCGTAAAATCGCTCTGCGATGCGGCGGTTTACCTGCTTCTGGAGACATGTCCCCATCACTATTCGGAGGAGTTGGCGCGTGCCGCTCCGCTCCCGGCCCCGCGCCATGTGAAATGGGCCATGGATTTCATGCAGGAACACATCGCCGAACCGATCTCCCTCAGCGAAATCGCCGTGGCGGCCAAGGTAAGCGTTCGGACTTTGCAGCAGGGCTTCCGTCAGTTCAGGAACACCACTCCAATCGCCTATCTGCATGAAATCAGAATGATTGCCGCCCATCGCGAGCTGCTGGAATCAGACGGAACCCAGGCCATCGCCGAAATCGCGCTGAGATGGGGGTTCACCCATCTCGGGCGATTTGCAGCCGACTACAGGAAGCGCTTCGGCCAGTTGCCGTCGCAGACCGCAAAGCGCTAGGGCGCCGACGCGCTAACCACGGCCGGGATTCATCCCGCGCGACGGCAAGCGCTTCCTCGGTCAAGCCAGGGTCATTCGCCAGAGGGACGAATTCCCTGGTGTAGAGGACCTCTGTGCCCTCGGCGATTATCCGCATCTGCCTTTCGATCGTCTCGCTGATCTCGGAGCGGAAGCTGCGGGCATCGCCGAGAATGCGGGCGACGCCGGGAAGCGCATTGCGCGTTCCGTCGGTGATCAGTTCGGTAACCGAGACGACGCCGATATCGGCCGGGTCGAGTCGCCTGGAGACGATGGTCTGCAGGTTGGTCACCACCAGCCGGCCATTTGAACAAGCGCGTTCAGCCATCGCCTCTCGATGCCTTCGATCGCAAGATTCTCGCCGTTCTCCAGCGGGACAATATGACCCCGCAGCGCACGACCGGCGATGCGGTGAACCTGTCCGCGCCCGCCGTTCAGTGCCGGATCAAGCGGATGCGGGAGGAAGGGGTGATCCGGGCGGACGTCTCGGTCGTCGCGCCGGAGGCAGTCGGGCAGTCCATCACGATCTTCGTCGAGGTGGAGGTGATCAGGGAAACCGCGATCAGATCGAGCGGGCGAAGACGGAGTTCGCAGCCGCGCCGGAAATCCAGCAATGCTATTACGTCACCGGCGAAGCCGATTTCATTCTTGTCATCGTCGTGCTGTCGATGGCCGATTACGAGGCGCTCACCCGGCGGCTCTTCTTCGGCAACAACAACGTCAAGCGCTTCCGCACCTTTGTTGCGATGGACCGGGTCAAAGTCGGGCTTGGCGTGCCCCTGGAGTAAGCCGATGCGGTGGCCGGTTCGCCACCGCATCGGCAGGAAGCGGTGGGATTATGCCGCGCGCTTCAGTGCATCGCCGATCGTCGAGACGATCGTGTCGATCTGGTCTTTCTCGACGATCAGCGGTGGAGAAAGCGCGATGATATCGCCGGTCACACGGATCAGCAGGCCCTTCTTGAAGCAATCGACGAAGACGTCGTAGGCGCGGGTTCCCGGTGCCCCGTCACGCGGAGCGAGTTCCACTGCGCCGACCAGTCCGAGATTGCGGATGTCGACGACACTGGGCAGGCCCTTCAGCGAATGGAGAGCGTCCTGCCAATATTCGGCCAAGTCGGATGCACGCGTCAGCAGCCCTTCTTCCTCGTAGATTTCGAGGGTTGCGAGTCCCGCGGCGCAAGCGACCGGATGGCCGGAATAGGTATAGCCGTGGAAGAGTTCGATCGCATTGTCAGGTCCGATCATCAGCCCGTCATGGACTTTACGGCTGGCAAAGACCGCGCCCATCGGGATCGCGCCGTTGGTCAGGCCCTTTGCCGTGGTGACCAGGTCAGGCACGACGCCGAAGTAATCCACCGCGAAAGGCGTGCCGAGACGGCCGAAGCCGGTGATGACCTCGTCGAAGATCAGCAGGATGCCGTGCTTGTCGGCGGTCGCGCGCAGCTTCTCCAGATAACCCTTCGGCGGCAGGATAACGCCTGCCGATCCCGCCATCGGCTCGACGATGACAGCGGCGATGGTTTCGGCACCGTGCAACTGCACCAGGCGTTCGAGATCGTCGGCCAGTTCCACGCCATGGGCGGGAAGCCCCTTCGAAAACGCGTTGCGCTCGACGTCGAGCGTGTGGCGCATGTGGTCGGCCGGTATCTGCGGGAAGACCCGCCGATTATTGACGAGACCGCCAACGGAAATGCCGCCGAAGCCGACGCCGTGATAGCCCTTCTCGCGACCGATGATGCGCGTGCGTGTGCCCTGGCCGATCGCGCGCTGATAGGCGATGGCGATCTTCAGAGCCGTATCGACCGATTCCGAGCCCGAGCCGGTGAAAAAGACCCGGTCGAGATTGGCGTCAGCCCCGCCCGGCGCGGTTGCCGCGAGCTTCGCGGCGAAATCGAAGGCGATCGGATGCCCCATCTGGAAGGTCGGGGCATAGTCGAGGGTGGCAAGCTGCCGCTCGACCGCCTGGGCGATCTTCTTGCGGCCGTGGCCGGCGTTGCAGCACCAGAGCCCGGCCGTGCCGTCCAGCACCCGGTTTCCATCGACGTCGGTGTAATACATTCCTTCCGCAGTGGCCAAAAGCCGTGGCGTGGCCTTGAACTGCCGGTTCGCCGTGAATGGCATCCAGAAATTTTCGAGTACGGGCGCGTTCGTCTTGTTCAGCTGATCCATTCTGGCCTCCTTGGGATGGACCGAGAATGATGATTTCTCCTTTACGAACAAGTCCTTTTCTGTGTCCGCGCAAGCTGTTGAAATATATTGGTTCATCTGACATATTTTCGCTATTCTGGACAACGCAAACGGACCGCATCATGTCAGTCGACATCGGCAGCCGCCTTCGCCATCTCCGCATCGCCCACAAGCTTTCCCAGCGTGAGCTCGCCAAACGCACCGGTGTGCCGAACTCGACGATCTCGCTGATCGAATCGAACGCCTCCAATCCCTCGGTTGGAGCCCTGAAGCGAATTCTCGACGGCATCCCGATCGGGCTGGCGGAATTCTTCGCCTTCGAACCCGAACGTCCAAAAAAGGCTTTCTACGCGGCCGAGGAACTGGTGGAGATCGGCAAGGGTGCCATTTCCTACAAGCAGGTTGGCGAAACCTTGTTCGGGCGCAGCCTGCAGATGCTCAAGGAGTGCTACCAGCCGGGCGCCGACACCGGAAAAATTCCTCTTGTCCACGAGGGAGAGGAGGGCGGGATCGTGCTCTCGGGAAGGCTCGAGGTCACGGTCGACGACGAACGGCGCGTGCTGGGGCCTGGTGACGCCTACTATTTCGAAAGCCGGCGCCCACACCGGTTCCGCTGCGTCGGGCCGGTGGCCTGCGAAGTCATCAGCGCCTGCACGCCGCCTACTTTTTAGTTTCTGCCCTCGATGCGAGCGAGCACGCCGTCGAGCGCTTCGGTCAGCGCCGCGATGCCGCCCTTTTTCTCGAAGTCGGACAGAACCTGCTCGTTCAGCCCGCCCATGGTTGCGAATTCGCGGCTCAGTGTGCTGAAGGGCTCAGCGCCCGGGCCGCTCGCCTTTTGCGCCAGGCTTGCGAAGAGCGGGGCAATGTAGGCGTGGCCTTTCGCCCTTTCGAGGCCGCTCCTTTCCAGCCAGCCGGCAACCGTTTCCATGATCCCAAAATAGGTCGACATCATCGAACTTGCGGCTGCGAGTAGATCGTATTGCTTCCTCGACTGGCATTGGACGGCGGCACCGAGCGTGTCGAACAGCGCTGCGACCGTATTATCAGGCGGGTAGATGGCGGTCACGCCTTGGCGAGCTGCGACGAAGGGCAGGGGGATCGCCTGCACGAGATGCACGTCGGCGCCGATCCAGTCGATGAGAGCCTGGCGCTCCGTCGCCGCGACGACGCTGACGACTGTCTGCCCGGCCCTGAACGACAGTTCCCGCACGACCTCCTCGGCGATCTGCGGTCGTATCGCGAGGAACACCGTGTCGCTGCGATCGACGACGTCCTGGTTGTCCTTGGCGATCCTCACGGCGGCGAATTCGCCTGCCAGCGTTTCCGCAATGTGGGCGCTTCGCGGAGAGACGTGAATCTGCGAGGCATAGGCCGGCTCAGCGAGGAGCCCGCGAACCATCGCCTCGGTGATGACGCCGGTTCCGACGAATCCGATGCTGTTGACCTGGTAATGTCCTTCGAGCCCGTTCCGCGAATTCGCTTCATTTTCGGTTCTTTGAGACACTTAAGTCCCTTTCTCTCGACCTGGTATCCATTGCGCCAGAAAAACAGCTTGCAGGCAAATTTAATTTTTTCACGTGATCTTGTCGACGCTGCCCCCGACCGGCGCATGGAACCAGCGCATCGCCCAAGAAAGGACGGCCCGATTAAAGGTGGCAGACGATGACGATCCCTACCCTGAAGGCTCTGCTCAAGAGGATATCTGGGATTGAATAGCACGACGTATAGTCGCGAGATCCGCTTTCGTTTCGGGTGTCATTTGTTTACAAGCGGAAGCTGTAAAGATTCGGCCGAACGGAGGCATCGCTCTTGCATATCCTGCGTCGCGCGCTGTTGGGGTCCCTATGGGCCATGGTTGGCTGGAAACCTTCTTTCGCTATCGACACCAGTCCGGAGACAATCGCCCAGGAGGAGGCGTCGTCGGTGACACCCCGGCATGTCCTCTGTTTTCTCGGGAGAGATCGCGACCTCAGCCGCTTGTCCGAAGCGGCGGCCAAAGCGATCCGTGATTTCGCCACCGGCTTCAGCGTCGATGAGGATTATTCGCAGGCGGAGCCGGATGACCGAATGAGCCGGTCATTCGATGTCTGCTGGGATCGGGTCGAACCCGATGCCTGGAACGAGACGGACGAGAAAGCCGTCGCCGATCATCAATCCGTCCTCTATGTCCTCGGGCCGAGCATGACGCAGGCAGACACCATCAAGGTGTCGATGACGGCTCTGCGTCTCGTCGAGCAGCTGATTGACGCGGGAGCGGTTGCCGTCAAGGGCGAAAGCGCCGGTATCGCACATGGGCTCGATCGATGGAGAGTACTGATCGGCCAAGGCGCCGAAGCGCAGAAAGCCGGCGATCCGCTCGCCCAGCAGCGCGTCGGCCGCCTGGCCTTTGCCAAGAGGCCGCTCTCGGCGCGCGGTTATCTGGAAAGCGTCGGCTTCCATCTCGTGGGGCTGCCGGAGGTCTATGTGCCGGAGACGGCCGGTAGCGAAAGGCAGGTCGTTGCCATCATGGATGCAGTTGCCGGGGAGATCGGCAAGCAGGGTCTCGATGCGACGCTCAAGGCACGGGGCGCAAGCCTCTCCTTCGATTCCACCTATGACGTGGATGAGTTCAAGTTCAATCCCTACGGCATCGTCAAGCTCGCCGGGTGAGCCGGCTCGATCTCGCGGTTATCGGCCTGCGACAGGGCGAAGCGCTGGATCGCCGTTGCAGTGACGCGCTCATATGAAAGTCATTCAATCGTTCTGCTGTTCCAATGTCTTGACAAGCTCTCCATAATGGCGCGCTGGTCCCGCATTCTTCTCGGCCCCAAATTTGGCGCTGACCAGCCGCGCCGCCTCGGCCGCGATACGAAAGGCGTCTATCCTATCCTGCGGATCGGGATCGGCTTGCCCGCCGATGTCGCCATGAAAACGGCCGGCCCTGTATCCATCGGCGAGATCGATGCCCCCGACCTCGGGAATCCCGTCCTTCATCTTGCCTAAGAAGGCAGGTCAAGCCGGCGAGCAATGCATCATTGTCGACGTGACGGCAAGCGACCGGGATCTCATAATCCACCGATCACGAACATACAGTCTAGTTGTAACTGATCGTGTCGCTGACTCTCGGGCGATTGAAGAAATGGTGGTCGAAGCTGTAGCCGTTCTGCCCGGTGAAGTTCGAGAAAAATGCCGATACCGGTGTCGTCAAGGTGTATTGCACCCGCGTCAGCACCACCTGGACGCCTGTCTCCTGGATCTTCGCCGGTATGTCGATCGCGCTTGCCATCCCGGAAGCAAGCGACGCGGTGTTGAACGCGGCGGACCAGTTGACCGTCGCTTTGCCGCTGTTGTCGACGTCATTGACCGTGACCGTGATTGTCAGCCCGGTGGTCTCATAGGGCTGCAGGATGAAGCTCGCGCCGGAAAGAAGCTTGGTGACGTCGGTCTTCGTCCAGGTGCTCTGCTGCGCGATCATGTCGCCTGTGCTGGAGGCGATCTCGTCTATTTTGCGGCTGACGGTGAGGGCATGGCCGAGATCGACGGTGCCGAACAGCAGCACGATCAGGATCGGCAGCACCAATGCGAATTCCACGCCCGAAGCGGCCGTGCGGTCGCATGCGAGGCGGCCGGTGCAGGATCGGGCGAGACCGAGAAGGATGAGGTTCCGTTTCGTGATCATGTCAGAAAGGTTCATTGCGAAACAGAGCGGAGGATCCGAGGAGATAGCGGCCGTCCGAAAGCTTGGCGCTCGACAGGCTGAAGAAGTTGACGGTGGCCTCCCAGGGCAGGAATGCCTGCACGAGGATGTAGTCGCTGCCCTTGCCGATATCATAGGTCTGGGTGACGGCGAGATTTCCGCTGTCGTCGATCGGATCGGCGCGGGTGGCGGAGGACAGGTCGGAAAGCACGCTGACCTTGACGACGAGGCCGCTCGAGCAACTGAAGGACAGAAGCATGTCGTCGCAAATCTTGCTCTTGAAAGTGGCCAGTGTGATCTTCGATGACGCCACCTCGCCGGTGCGGATCATCCGGGAGATTTTATGAACGGAAGCGTCCAGCGAGGAGTTGACGAAGAACATCAGCGACACTTCGATAATGCCGAAGATCATGATGAAGAGCGGCAGGGCCAGGATCGCAAATTCGATCGCAGCCACCCCCTTGCGATCGCCGAGCAGGCGGCGAAGCAATGCAAAGCGGTTTCTTGCGGTCATTGGGTCAGCCGGACGGAAGAGAGATATTGAGTGAAGAGCGTCGACAGGCCCGCCGTGATTTCCGTCGACGATGATGCCGATATGAACAGGCTCTTCGACGATGCGCAGTCGGCAAGCGCGTAGGGAATATAATCGCGTCTCGTAATGCTGGTCGACACGCCGCTGTCCATGGTGCCGCCCCAGGTGTTCTTCCAGTTGGCGCTCGCCATGGTCGAGCCGACGGTTGCGTTATAGCCCCAGTCCGAAGTGAGCGGCAGGTATTCGGTATAGAGCACGGCCATCGTATTGGATTGGTTCTTCAGATAGCCGCACCAGTCGGGATTAAGAGGCGCCACCTTGTTCCAGTAGGATCCGGAGATCGCCTTCCCGCTCTTCCAGACCACTCCGTTGGTCACCCATTCGCGTTTGGACTGGACACCGTCCGTCAGCAGCAGAACCAGTTTGAGCGGAGAGCTCGAGGAGGTTCCGTCCCCTCCGGCGCCGACTTTCTGTTTGAGCGTCGATAGCGAAACGTCGAAATAAGTGGCGGCCTTCGAGGTCGCGCTGGTGAGGCCGTAGCTGGCGTCCGCGAGGCGGGTCCGCGCCGTATCCGTGCTCAGCGTCGGTGCCAGAACCTCTGAAAGCGTATCCCCGAGGCTGTAAAGCCCGACCTTGATACGTTCATGATTCTCGTCGGATTCGTCGATCATGTCGAGCACTTCGCGTACGGCGTCGCCGGCGACATCGGCGCGCAGCTTTATTCCCTTTTCCTTGCTGTAGTCATAGTTGGTGGCGTATGTCTTTTTGCCGATAGTGTGCGCATCACCCGTGTGGCAGGCAAACTGGCATCCGATACCGGAATACATGGTCGACTGGCCGGACGTCGTGGCCGCCAGCAGCATCGACGGCGATGTGTCGATGACGATATAGACATTGAGATAGGACGTGGCGGGGCCCTTGACGGCGCTTGCCACGCTGACGGGAACGGTCTCGATGTTGGCGATCTTCATGAATGTCGTCGGAACGGTGCCGCTCGCCGTCGCCGTGATGTTGTGGTTCACGGTATCGATGTCGATATCAGCAAGCGTGTAGCTGTTGTCCACCTGCGCATGGAACCAGTCGGCAACCTTCTCCTTGAGAGCGTCGGTATCCTCGGTGTTGTTGATCTGCTTGACCGCGGCGATCAGGGCCGCGTCGAGATCGCTCTGCATCCTCTGCCGGACATTGTAGCTGCGAATATAGTCGAAGCTCGCGCCGACGGCGATGAGCATCGGCACGAGGCTGAGCGCGACGACGATGGCGACGTTACCGCCTCTGTCCCTTTCGAGACTGCGGAGGGCGCTCGTAATTCGAGCAAGCGCATATGAAAGAGCCGACTTCAAAACACACCATGACGCAAGACAAAAAATAGCAAAAGCAAGATGTATCTGGAAAACTTGAGCGTTTGTTAATTTCTCCGTTCGCGATAGAAGATGCGTTGCCGGCTCGCTGTTTGCTGCGCTTATCGGATATGTTTGCGAATTGTGGATATCGCCGCGCTGTCGGCGCGCGGGGTGAGCCTTCTCGGCGCCGCTTCAGCAGGTCGCAGGCGTCTTTTGAGCTTCTGCGATGACATATTCCTGTTACAGCAGAGCCGTGCCCAAGGCGGAAATCATCGTGCTTCGGCGGCACCCTTCAGTTGGCGACTCCAGCCCCAACGAGAGGTGGCGTCGCGGGTAATCGCGCCCGTCACCTGCTGCGTCGAAGCAAACGCGTGCTGTTGTCGGAACTCACGATGTCTGACGAAGAACTGCGATGACGCGGTCGCCCATTGAGGCGCAACGGGCGCCGTCGAAGGGGAACAGGGCCGCAAATGCGCCCGAGAGCTGTTTCTCGATCGACTGGCGCATCGCCTTCCGCGCCCGATGCAGCCTGGTCTTGGCGGTTTCGGGTTTGATGCCAAGATAGGATGCGGCCTCCTCCGTGCTCATGCCCTCGACATCCCGCAGCACGAAGATGGCGCGAAATTCGTCGGGAAGGTCGTCGACGGCCTGTTCGAGAAGATGCCGCGCCTGGCTTCGCGAAAGCTCGCTTTCCGGGTCGGTCGCGGAGAGCGAGGAGGGGAACTGGAGGACTTCGCCGCCCCCCGATGTCGTCTGCATGTCGATTTCCTCAAGCCCGGCGGTGTTCTTTCGGCTGCGCACGCGGCCCAGCGCCTCGTTGAGCGCAATCCGCGTCAGCCATGTCGAAAGCTCGGACTCGCCGCGGAATGTCGCGAGATTGGTGAAGGCCTTGACATAGGCGGCCTGCACGACCTCTTCGGCTTCCCAATCGCTGCGGATAATGGCGCGCGCCGTGCGGAACAGGCGCTGATTGTACCGCTGGACGATGACGCGGATGGCGGGTTCGTCGCCCTGCCTCGCAAGGGGCACGAGTTCGACATCGGGGAGCGCTGATATATTCTGCCGGCGTCGCGCGACCGGAACCGCAATGGCTGTCATGCAAATCTCCGCATTGCTTTGGATCGGAGCCCGGCCTTACGGCCGGACGTCCAGTTCGCCCGTCATGGCGGGATGAAAGCGGCAATAGAAATCGACCGCTCCCGCCCGGTTGACCGTCATCCGCGCCTCCGATTTCGGCGGCAGGTCGACATCGAAGCTCTTGTCGCGAGCCGTCGCTGTATGCCGGAATATATCATCGTTTCGCCAGACGATCACATCGCCGACATGCAGCTCGTTAGGCGGCACCCCGAATTTCATGCCCGCGATCGTGACCTGATATTCCGCCGCTGAGGCGACCCCGCTGCTTGCCCAGAGCTGCGCCAACAACAGCGGCAGCAGTTTCATCAGCGATCCCATCGCGACCCTACTTGATCATCGAAGCGAGATGCTCGGCATGCGTCTGGTGTTGCTTGAACAGGGTCAGGCCCGTTTCCAGCAGCGATTTCAGCTCCTTGTTCTGAGCTGAGGGGATCAGCACCTTGGCAAGGGCATCGTTGACTAACTTGTGATAAGCGACTTCGTTTTCGACATAGGCCTTGTCGAAGGCTGCACCGTCGAGGGCGTCAAGCGTCTTCAGTTCCTTGCTCGCCTGGGTCGAGAGCGATTGGCTGATCTTGTTGTCCTCAGGCATCACTTTCAGCTTTTTGACGAGGGCGAGCGCCTGGTCGTTGACGGCCTTGTGGTCCCGCTCCATGGTTTTGGCGAATTCGATAACCTCGGCATTCTTGCTCTTCTTCAACGCCTGCGCGGCGGCGGTGACATCGATCTGCCCCGCCGTATAGGCGATGTGGGCGATCTGAGGATCGGTCGGCTTGGCGTCGGCGGCGATCGAGGCGGTGCCGAGCGATGCCGCGATGAAGGTTGCGCCGAGAATTCGTTTGAACATGATCTGTCTCCTTTGTCGGATGGAAGCGAGCATTGGATGCAGATCGATCGAAAAGGTTCCCGGAAATTTTCGAAGCGCTTCAGGCTTCGCCGATAAAACTTTGAAGCACGATCGCATGATTGTGAGCCTGGTCTTTCGCCGAATAGAGAAGCGTGGCGTCCGACCGCCCGATCAGGCGTTCGAGCTCCTTGACGGCTGATGAGTTCTTTTTGAGCTCGTCGCGGTAACGACGCTGAAATTCGCTCCATTTGGCCGGATCATGGCCGAACCATCGGCGCAGCCCCGGACTCGGCGCTATGTCCTTCAGCCAGACATCGACCGCCGCCACCTGCTTCTTCAAGCCGCGCGGCCACAGCCTGTCGACCAGAATACGCGTGCCATCCCTGTCTTCTTTCGGCTCGTAGATTCGTTTGATGTGCAGGGCCAATTTTTCATCCGCAATGAAGTAGGTAAGTCAGCGCGAGAGGGGCGCATCACCGCGCATCAAGCCCAGCGATTTCAGGTCCTCCCACAGTTCGCGAGGGATATGTCTGTTCCGCGCCCGGTCGTTGGACGCCACCTGATCGATCGACTGGCCGCCTGGGATGACGGAAACGACAGCCGGATGGAAGAGCGGAAAGTTGAGAGCCGCGTCCGAGAGAGCGACGTTGTATTTCAGGCAGACTTGTTCGATGCGCCGGACTTTATCGAGGATGTGTGACGGGGCGTCAGAGTAATTGTATTGCGCGCCGGCAATCGGGCCTGTCACCAGTATGCCGGAGTTATAGGGACCGCCGAGCACGATGCCGATATTGCGGGCGACGCACAGGGGAAGAAAGGATTCCAACGCCTCCTGCTCGAGCAGAGTATAGCGTCCGGCAAGCAGAAACAGGTCGAAGTCGCCACGCTCGGCAAGCGTCTGGCACATCTCCCACTCGTTTATTCCGCCACCGATGGCTTTCACCACTCCCTGATCGCGCAGCGAGGTCATGGCCTGATACCCACCGTTCATGAATTGCTCGAGATAATGGTCGCAGGCGGCCTGGTTGCCGTGATTGAAGACATCCAGATCGTGCACGAAGAGAATATCGAAGCAGTCGAGCCCGGTGCGCTCGAAAGAGGCTTCGAACGATCGCATGATGCCATCGTAGCTGTAGTCAAAAACCTCTCGGCGATTGGGCGTGTCGAAGAATTTACCGATGCCGGTCCGCTGTTCGGGTCGACAGACCTTGAGGAGCCTGCCGACTTTTGTCGAGACGACGAAGTCTTTACGCTGTTTCGTAGCGAGAAAGCGGCCAAGCCGCCTCTCGGCGAGGCCAAGCCCGTAGAGCGGCGCAGTGTCGAAGTAACGGATGCCGTGTTGCCAGGCCGCATCCAAGACTGCTGCCGCCTCTTCATCGGTTATCGCCCGATAAAGATTGCCGAGAGGCGCGGTGCCGAACCCGAGTTCGGTAAAGGTCAGCCCGCCGTCGCCCCTGCGGTCCCAATGTCGCGTCCTCATGTCAAGGCTCCGCATTCCATATTCGTTTGCTGCTCGTGGTCGACACTGCATTCTAACCAATAACGCTTCTGCGTGGAATCGAGACTGAAGTGAGAAACCTCGGTCTGCGGTGGTCCGGGCAATGGCGTCCCATCCGGCCGGATCCCGCAGAAGAGCGCGATATCCGGTGCATTAGCCGGTGAATGGCGCAACCGGCTGTCCGACTTAACGAAGCCCAAACCAGTGTTGTCGTATGACATGTTTATTACATGGTTTGGAAGGTGGACCCAACGCGGTGAATGGCATCTGGACGCAATTTGGTGGCAACCTTTCCTTCGTGTCTCTGGCGATGTCGCTGTGGGCGCTCTTTTCTATCCAGTTTCAGCGCCGTTCCTTCGCGCAAGAGAAGATCGCCTTCGGGATAATAGCGGGCGGCGCCTCCATCGGGTCCATACTGCTCGCGATCGAGTTTCATCCCGGCATCTATATCGACCTGCGTTTTTCGCCGCTGGCATTGGCCGGCATGTTCGGGGGGCCGATGGCGGCGGCTTTTGCCGCGTCGCTGGCGATCGCCTTCCGCTTTGCCGTCGGCGGCACGGCGATGGTCGATGGCATTATCACCATTGCATGCGCAGCCGGCATCGGCGTCGCCGGCCATGTCTGGACCCGCAAGAGATCTCCCGGTTTCACCGACGTCGTTCTGCTCGGCCTTGCCCTTGGCGGCACACTGGTTGCAGCGATGGCCTTGCTTCCCACTCTCGTGGCTGCCCATGTGCTGGCCGGCGTGGGTTTCCCCGTGACGGCCTCGAATTGTCTGGCGACTTTGCTCGGTGGCTTTGTTCTCCTGAAGACGCAACGATGGGAACTCGAACGCAGCATTCTGGTGACGGCATTTTCGCAATCGCCGGATTACCTTTATGTGAAGGACCGAAACAGCCGCTTCATCACCGTCAATGAAAACATGACGCGCCTCTTCCGTTTCAGGACGACGGCGGAGATGACCGGATTGTCGGATTTCAATCTGATGTCGCAGCCGCTCGCAGAAGAATTGTATCATCTCGAGCAGCAGGTGATGGAGACAGGGACGCCGCTGATCGACTCCACCGAGCGGATCGAAGGCCGTTTCCTGCTCGCTTCCAAAGTGCCGCTCAGGGACAAGCAGGGACGGATCATCGGCCTTGCAGGCGTGACCCGTGATGTGACCGAGCGTACAGCGCTGGAGCGGGAGCTTCGCGACAGCAAGAACCTGCTGTCACATGCGATGGCGAACATGTCCGACGGCATCGCCATGTACGACAGCAAAGGGTTTCTTCTCTTCTGCAACGATCAATACCGCAACGCCTTTCCGCTCTCCGGGGCTGCCCGCGTGGTCGGCGCGCATATCAGCGACATCCTGCGCCGCGTCGTCGAAACCGGCGAGCGGCCCGCTATCGCAGAGGGTAATGCGGAAGAGTGGATCAAGACCGCCACCGCGACACTGCACAGCAACAAGGACGAGGAGGTTCAGCTTCACAACGGTGATTGGCGCAGCATCCGCACAAGGATTTCCGGGGACGGCACGGCAATGGCCGTCGTCTCCGACATCACGGCGACGAAACAGGCGGAAATCGCGCTCAGGCTGTCGGCGGAGCAATTGAAGAATCTTGCCGAGACCGACGGGCTTACCGGCATCGTCAATCGCCGCGCTTTCGACGAGGCCTTCGCGCGTGAGACGGCGGGCAGCGCCAGGAAAAACACGCCTTTCAGCCTGTTGATGGTCGATATCGACCGCTTCAAAGCCTATAACGATACCTATGGTCATCCCGCCGGCGACCAATGCCTGCGCGTCGTCAGCAAGTGTCTGCGCCAGGCCGTCAGTCGGCCCGCGGACATCGTCGCGCGCTACGGCGGAGAGGAATTCGCCGTGTTCCTCCCCGATACCAGCGCCAAGGGGGCGATGATCGTCGCCGAGCAATTCGCGCGTCGCCTGGCCCAGGAGAATATCATTCATTCCGGCAGCGAATTCGGGCGGGTCACCGCCAGCATCGGCCTATCCTGCGCTACAGGCGCGACCCTGCGGACCAGCCCGAACCGGCTTTTGGCAGAGGCCGACGCCGCGCTCTATGAGGCCAAGACGCAAGGCCGCAACCGCATCCTGGCGCATTCCCGCGAGAACGGGCATGCCCTGAAGGAAACCGGTTAAACTCCGCGCTTCAGAATCTCTCGATAGGTTTCTTCTATCGAGTCATCGCTCGTACGCCCTTGATGTTTAGCGCCCTTCAGCAATACAGGGCGCATGGACACAAAATTCATCGGGAAGAAATCGGCGGCGGCTGGCGGCTGGGGCGCTCTGAAAAGCTGCGGCAAACAATTGCTGCAAAGCGGCACGCCGGTCTCGGGTGCGCGGACGATGCTGAAGGCGAACCAGCCGGACGGCTTCGATTGTCCGGGCTGCGCCTGGGGCGATCCGGAACACGGATCGTCGTTCGAATTTTGTGAGAACGGCGTGAAGGCCGTCGCATGGGAGGCCACGGAAAAGCGGGCGACCCCCGCTTTCTTTGCGGCGAATGCGGTCGCTGAGCTTCGCCGGTTGTCGGATTACGAACTGGAACTCAATGGCCGCCTCACCCATCCGATGCGTTACGATGCTGCGAGCGACCGTTACCTGCCGGTGGGGTGGGAGGATGCTTTTGCCGAGATCGGCAGCATTCTGAAGGGCCTCGATAATCCCAATCGGGCGGAGTTCTATACGTCCGGCCGCGCCAGCAACGAGGCTGCCTTCCTCTATCAGCTGTTCGTGCGCATCTACGGCACCAACAATTTTCCCGATTGTTCCAACATGTGCCACGAGGCAAGTGGAATCGCCCTGAATCAGGCGATCGGCGTCGGCAAGGGCACCGTGCTTCTGGAGGACTTCGAGGAGGCCGATGCGATTTTCGTGATCGGCCAGAACCCCGGCACCAATCATCCCCGAATGCTCGGCGATCTGCGCCGGGCGGCGATGCGCGGCGCGCGGGTCGTCGTCTTCAATCCGATCCGCGAGCGCGGGCTGGAGCGCTTCTCCGATCCGCAGGACAAGATCGAGATGCTGCGCGGCGGCTCGACCGACATTGCCAGCCTTTATCTGCAACCGCAGCTCGGTGGCGACATGGCCGCTGTGCGCGGAATGGCAAAGGCGGTGCTGGCTGCCGAAGACGCTGCGGTTGCCGCCGGTCTGCCACCGGTCCTCGATCATGCGTTCCTGGCCGACCATTGCGTCGGATTTGCGCAATACCTGCAAGCGGTCGAGGCGACGGCCTGGGCTGATATCGAAGAGCAATCGGGACTGAGCCGACAGGACATCGAACAGGCGGCCGACGTCTATATCAAGGCCGACCGGGTCATCTGCACCTGGGCGATGGGCGTGACCCAGCACCTGCATTCGGTGGCGACGATCCGCGAGATCGCCAGTTTCATGTTCTTGCGCGGCAATATTGGCAAGCCCGGCGCTGGTCTTTGCCCGGTGCGTGGTCATTCCAACGTGCAAGGCGATCGCACCGTCGGCATCAATGAAAAACCGTCGGATGATTTCCTCGATGCGCTGGAGAAACATTTCCGCTTCACCGTCCCGCGGGAGCATGGTCACAATGTCCTTGCCGCGATCGGAGCGATGCTCGACGGTTCGGCCAAGGCTTTCATCGGGCTTGGCGGCAATTTTGCCCGTGCGACGCCCGACAGCGCACTGGTCGAAAAAGCGCTTCGGCGGCTGAAGCTGACGGTGCACATCGCCACCAAACCCAATCATTCGCATCTGCTGCCCGGTGAGGCGTCCTTCATTCTGCCCTGCCTCGGGCGTACCGAGATGGATCTGAACGCTGCCGGCAATGCCCAACTCGTCAGTGTCGAAGATTCGATGAGCATGGTGCATGGTTCCGCCGGCATCAATCGCCCGGCCTCGCCGCATCTCCGCTCGGAAGTCGCCATCATTGCCGGCATTGCGCAGGCGACGGTCGGCTCCTCCGTGGTCGACTGGGCGGAGCTTGCCCACGACTACGACCGCATCCGTGATCATATCGAGGCAACCATTCCCGGCTTCGAGAATTACAATATGCGCCTGCGCAAGCCGCGCGGTTTCCATCTGCGCAACGCGGCGGCCCACCGGGAATGGCAGACGCCGGCAGGCAGAGCATCATTTTCTTGCCAGCCGCTTCCTGAGGAGACGGTGCACCAGCGTGCGCGAAGAGGAGAGGGGCGGTTCGCTCTGCAGACGTTCCGATCGCACGACCAATACAATACGACGGTCTATGGTCTCGATGACCGATATCGCGGCGTCTACGGAGAGCGGCAGGTCATCTTCATTCATCCGGCGGATCTGAAGGCGATGAATGCCGGGGCCGGTGACCGTGCCGACGTAATCGGCGAGCACGATGACGGTGTCGAGCGTATCGCGCCGGATTTCCGCTTCGTGCCCTATGATATTCCGCGGGGCAGCATTGCCGGTTATTACCCGGAATTGAACGTGCTCGTGCCGCTTGGCAGCGCCGGCGAGGAAAGCGATACGCCGACCTCGAAGTCGATCATGGTTTCCTTGCGCAAGCGAGACGGCGCGTGAGCGAAGCGGTCGATAGGTTTCTTGCCCTTGTCGCTGCGACCCAAGACGGGGACGCCGCACTGACCTCCCTACAGGCCGGTCTGCTCGTTGCTGCCGAGCTCGGGATCGCATCCGACAGCCGCTCCTTTGCGCGTATGCTCGGGATCGCACATGCCCTTGTGTTGCGGGACCTCAGCGCCCTGACGGAGCGTGATGATAAGCTTCGGATCGTCAAGCGGGATCCGAGGACGATGCGAGTGCACTACAGCTTGGCCGCGCTCTAAACATAGCGCAAAGATCGAACTTGAAAGGTCGCGGTGCGCGTCAGATGCAAGTTACCGGCGGCCCACGCGCTTCCTCGTATCGGAAGGGTATTCGCCATATGTTGCCTTGTAGACCGCGGAAAAGCGGCCGAAATGAAAGAAGCCCCATTTCAGGCAGATGGCCTTCATCGTCTCCTTGCACTCGGGATCGATCAGATCCTGCCGCGCCGCGCGCAGGCGAAGCGTCAGCAGATAAGCGGCGGGGGACGTTCCCTTGAATGCGCGGAAGCCGGTTTCGAGCGCTCTGCTGGAGACGCCGGCCGCTTGCGCCACCTTTGGCATGGTGATCGGCTGATCGATATTGGCCTGCATGAACTCGATCGCCCTGCGCACATGCCTCGGAGCAATAAGGGCGGGTGCCTTTTCAAGGAAATGCGACAGTCGATGCGGCACGATGCGCACGACGAGATCGGCGAGCGCCTGCGTCATGTGCGCCATGGCGATCGGCGACTGCAGCAGGGGACCGTCGTCGCGCATTCCTGATATGATCGTCTCCGTGAGGTTGCCGATCGTCCGACCGGCCGGCGTTGACAGATCCAGTTCCGGCAGCAAGTCGAGCGAGCCGCTGAACGGCATTTCGAATGTCTGGCCAATCGCCTGGAGGATGACGGGCCAGTTGATCAGCAACTCGTCGATGACGTTGCCTTGCCCATGCATGAGAACGCTGTCGGGCTCGAAATTGTTGTAGAGAAGCAGTTTGCCTTGCCCGGCCTCGGCCTTGCGCGACCCATAGGTAACTCCCATGCCGCCGCGGCGCGGCACGACGAGCGACAGGTACTCTGCCGTGGTGACGGTCGGCTCGATGTTGAATTGGAACTCCGCCTCATGATAGCCCGTCAGCAGGACGGCTCTCTCGGCCACCGAAATATCCAATCCCCAATGAAAGTCCTTGGCGCGGCTGACAGGCTCGGCATCAAACGCGCCGAAAGCGCCGCCAAGGGTTTCCACCATATTGTCGAAAGACGAACCGTGGAATCGGAAGGAGAATGGCTGGGCGCTGTTTTCCGTCATGCTGTCCCCATTATTTCATCTGGCGTCGCACGGCGTGACGCCCCGGCCGCATCGCCATAGATGAAGTACGTCCCTCATTCTGGTTGCACGTCACCGAGCTCATCTTTCTTCTCGCGCCTGTCAGGACCTTGTGGAGGGCATGATGAACGAAGCTTCGCCGTATAATAGCCAATAACAGGCCAGAGCGCAGTAAGCGGCAGCCAGGCGGGCAAGTTTCAGCGTGATCCGGGTGTCGGTTTTGCTGGCCTGGGCAAGGCGGTCCAGCCCGAGCCCGAGCGTGGCGGGCGCCGGAAAACGCGAAGCTTTTAGATACTTTACCGATAATTCCATCCGTCGAATTTTCCCGGCCAGTCGTCAGGAACCCACAGAACCGGTTGCACTTGGCAAGCCTTGGAACTGCAGCTTTGATGGTGGTCCGGTGATGAAACGATTAGCCAACGTGCCCATGAAGCACATTCAAGGCGCCATCCAAGAGTCGCCTGCCGAAGGTTCTGAAGTGGACCGCTCGAGATCGCCTTCGGCAGGCTGACAGGCAGTTGGCATACGCACGGGATGGAGTGCGTATGGACGTAAACCCTTCCATCGCTTGGGGTCATCGATGGAGGGGGGCTTGCAAACCGTAGACCATCATGGCCCCGGTCGGACTGAGATTAGTGTTCTACGGCAATGGAGCAATTGGCGCGTTCCGATATTGTCGGTCAATCGGCTTTTCGCGACGCAGTATGGACCGGTCCTGCGCAAAATGTATAGGCTAGCCCTCCCTCCCCACTCTTTGGTTGCCCCTGAATTAAAGATCCAGTCCGACTCACCTCCTGTCGGAGAAGGCATAGAGATCTGGTATAAAGACAATTCATTTGTCGATGCCTGGACCTCGACAGGTGGCATCAGCCCTCTGAAAGCAGGTTTCGGAGAATCAAACCCGTTGGCAGGGCGACAGCATCGGTACCGATCGCCTCGACATCCGACGTGTCGATATAAGAGTCAAGTCTAACGACTGCCCGCGAGCTTTGTCAGGCGCCGCTCGCGCCGGCCGAGGATCTCCCCGAGCCCGCATTCGTGATCCCTCAGCAGCCGGCTTGCCGATTGCGGTGCGTGGTGACGCGCCGAACGTCGGTGCCGCCGGCCAGACCGGGAGAGCCCGCGCCCGTAGGTTCAGAGCGCGATCGAAAGGGCGCTTTCGCGTGGGGGAGCCACCTCCAGCGAGTTCACCATTGCACCGGCGAGCTGGCGGAAGGTGACAAGGCCCAAGGTTTCTCCCGACGGCGAAACCACCCTGGCATCGTCGTTCGGTGTCGAAGCCAGTATTCGGACGGCTTCTTCCACGGTCGTACCCGATGCGATCGTCAAGCCGCCAGGCGCTGCGGCGGAGTGCAAAGGTGTCATGACGGCTTCGACATGGACGACCCGGCCTCGGTTCACTTCCTTGACGAAGTTGGCGATGTAATCGTCGGCCGGGCGCAGCACGATGTCCTGGCTGGTGCCCTGCTGAATCACTTCGCCGTCGCGCAGGATGGCGATCTGGTCGCCCAGGCGCAAAGCCTCGTCGAGATCGTGGGTGATGAAGACGATGGTCTTCTTGATCTCTTTCTGAATGTCGAGAAGGACAGTCTGCATATCCGTGCGGATCAAGGGATCGAGCGCCGAATAGGCTTCGTCCATCAGAAGCACCGGCGCATCGTTGGAAAGGGCCCGCGCCAGGCCGACGCGCTGCTGCATGCCGCCGGAAAGCTGGTTCGGGTATTTTTGCTCGAAGCCTTTCAGCCCGACGCGCTCGATCCAGCGCATGGCGATTTCAACGGCTTTCGCACGCTCCATCCCCTGCACTTCGAGACCGAAGATGGTGTTGTCGAGGACATTGCGGTGCGGCAGAAGTGCGAATTTCTGAAACACCATCGCCGTCTGTTGCCGCCGAAACGTCCGCAATTCGGCTTCGTTCATCTTCACAACATCGACGCCGTCGACCAGCACTTCGCCGGATGTCGGATCGATCAGGCGATTGATGTGGCGAATGAGCGTCGATTTGCCCGAACCGGAAAGGCCCATGATGACCTGAATGCAGCCGGAGGGGATCTCGACATTGATATCCCTGAGGCCCAGGACGTGACCGTGCTTTTCGTTGAGTTCGGTCTTCGTCAGCCCCTTCTGCACCGCTTCGACATAAGAGGCGGGATTGGGGCCGAAGATCTTGTAGAGGTGGCGGATCTTGATGCCGCCGAAACGATGCTCAGCCATGGACGGTCTCCTGATGCTTCTGGAGCCTTTTGCCATATGCCTGGCTGACCCGGTCGAAGATGATGGCGATGCCGACGATGGCAAGGCCGTTGAAAATGCCCAGCGTGAAGTACTGGTTGGCGATCGCCTTGAGCACCGGCTGGCCGAGACCCTGGACGCCGATCATGGAAGCGATGACCACCATGGCGAGCGCCATCATGATCGTCTGGTTGATGCCGGCCATGATGGTAGGAAGCGCCAGCGGCAGCTGCACCTTGAAAAGCTTCTGAGACCGCGACGTCCCGAAGGCGTCGGCCGCTTCCAGCACGTCCTTGTCCACCAGGCGGATGCCGAGATCGGTCAAGCGGATCATCGGCGGGATCGCGTAGATGACGACGGCGATCAGACCAGGCACCTTGCCGATGCCGAGCAGCATGACGACGGGGATGAGATAGACGAAGCTCGGCATCGTCTGCATAACGTCGAGGATCGGATTGACGACGCGCTGCAGCCGGTCGGAGCGAGCCATCAGGATCCCGATCGGGATGCCGATGGCGATGGAGAGCACGGTACAGACGAAGATCATCGAGACCGTCCGCATCGTGTCGTCCCACATGTCGAAGTAGCCGATCAGCATCAGCGTCACCAGGCAGCCGACGACGATCTTCAAGCTGCGGCTCGCAAACCATGCAATGACGAGGACGATCAAGGTGATGATCGGCCATGGCGTCTGCGTCATGAAGCGTTCGGCGGCGATGAGGAAGTGCTGCAGCGGAACGAAGAGGCTTTCGATGCCGTCGCCATAGCTGCGGGTAAAGCCGCGAAAGCCGTCATCGATCGCCTTCTTCAGATTCCGAAGCGCGTCATCGTTCATGTGCGGGAATTTGTAAAACCATTCCATCTCGGTTCCCCTTTTGTCAAAGAGCCGTAGCAGTCTTTTTGATTTTGTCGGCGCGTGAGGGCGGTGCGCTTTTCGCGCACCGCAATTTTGGCCTAGAGAGCAGCTTCGATCTTCTTGGCTGCTTCAGGCGAGACCCACTTGGTCCAAATGTCCTTGTTTTCTTCCAGGAAGTGCTTGGCGCCGTCTTCGCCGGTCGCCTGATTATCCGTCATCCAGGCCATCAGCTTGTTGACGGTGTCGTTGCTCCAGGAGCGCTTCTTCAGGTAGTCCATGACCTCAGGCCCGACCTTTTCGGAGAAAGGCTTGGCAACCAGGGTGACGACGTGATCGACCGGCCATGCCGCCGGCTTCGGATCGGGGCAGTCGGCAACGGTGATGCAGCGTTTCCACTCGGCGGCATCCTCCGGCACGCCGGCTTCCAGCTTGACCATCTGATACTTGCCGAGCAGAGCGGTCGGCGCCCAGTAATAGCCGACCCAGCCTTCCTTGCGCTCGTAAGCCTTGGCGATCGAACCGTCGAGACCGGCGGCAGAGCCGGTGTCGACGAGGGTGAAGCCCGCCTTTTCGGCATCAAACGCCTTGTAGAGCTGCGAGGTGACGACCGTGCCGCCCCAGCCCTGCGGGCCATTGACGACGGCGCCCTTCTTCGGATCTTCAGAATCGGGGAAGAGTTCCGGATGCTTCAGCGCATCGCCGATCGTTTTGATATCGGGATGGGCGTCGGCGAGATATTTCGGAATCCACCAGCCCTGTACGCCGCCATCCGGCAGTGGCGAGCCGACCTGAACGATGCGGCCTTCTTCGGTGCCCTTCTTGACGACGTCAGGCAGGAGGTCGATCCAGGCTTCGGGCGCGATATCCGGCTGGCCTTTTTCGGCCATGGAGGTGATCGTCGGGACAGTGTCGCCAACGGTGATGTCGGCGCTGCAGCCGTAACCTTCGTTCAGGATGAACTTGTCCAGATTGGAGAGAACTTCGGCGCTTTGCCAGTTCATGCTGGCGATGGTGACGCTGCCGCATTCGGCGGCGCCGGCGAAGGACGCGCCGCCGATCAGGCCGAACGTCAAGCATGTCGATGCAAGTAGTTTCTTCATTCTCGTTCCCTCTATTTAGCGGCTGATCTGGCCAGGCGGGGTGCCGCAGTACCCACCCTCAACGGTCGTCAGGAAACAGCTCCCATACTCACCGATTTCTTGAATGTTGCCGATAGTCCTTCCCCCACCGCAGCGTCGAACCCGGCGGCGCGCATGCCTTCGATGGCTGCCGCGGTGGTGCCGCGATAGTCGAGAAAGGTTTGAACGACGTTGTCGGGACATTCGTTGCGGCGCTCCAGCAGCCGGCCGGCGCCTGATATCACTGTATTGACGGCGCGGCGCGCAACCTCGGCGGGCAGGCCGCGGGCGACGGCGTCGCGCATCATGGCGGCGGCGAGCAGCGCCGGGAATACCGGCCCTGAGCCGGCAAGGCCTGTGAGGTAATCGATGTCGCTTTCCCTTGCGACTTCGTCCTCAGATCCGCAGGTCTCGAAGATCGCGCGGACCATGGCCCGGTCATCTCCAGTGATGCCGCTCGCCCCGATCCATGGCGTATAGGATTTTGCCACTTCGGCAGCGGCATTTGGCAGGGCGCGAACGACGCGGCCGGTCTTGTGGCGCTCCGAAAGGGCGCTCAGGCGAATGCCGGCCATGACTGAGATGACGAGCTTGCCGGAGGCGTCGACGGCGAGCGGATGCCAGTCATCGGGGCGGACGGAGAGAAGGACCACATCAGAGCGGTCGGTAAGCTCCTGATTGTCCCTGGTCCAGAAGGAATCCGGGAAACAGTCGGGCTGTCGGCTGCGATAGGAGAGGCAGAGATTTCGAGCATCAACCAGGCCGGAATCGAGGATCGAGCCCGCGATGGCTCCACCAAGCCAGCCGCCACCGCCAATAATACCAATCCTCAAGGAAACGCTCATCTCGGTTTCCTCAGCCGGACCTATAGCCGTGCCGCGCGAAGAAGCGGTCGAGCTCCCTCTGCTGCGGCACTTCGCCCGTGTAGATCGCGATATATTCCGGAATCCGTTTCATGCGGACGGCGAGTTCCTCCTTCGACTGCATGGAAATGTACCCGATCTGAACGAGATAAGTTGTCCGCGCTCTGACATCCGATGTCGTTTCTGGTACTCCGAACCGCATAAACATGCGTTTGAGTGCCTCCAACCGGATCTGATCGGCCTTGTGGACCTCGGCCAGAAGCTCGTCCGACTGCAGCGCCCAGCTGCGCACGGCAAACTCGAACTTGGCGTCGAAGAGATCGGTGTTCAGCCAGCAATCGAAGACATTGAGCATCGCTTCGGCCAGTGACTCTGCATAGGCTTCGGACTGTTTGACGATATTGCCGGTGTTTTTCTCACGCCATCGCGCCACCAGCGCGCTCAAGAGTTCCTCCCGATCCTTGAAGAACCAGTAGAAGCTCGTCCGCGAGAGATTGAGCTTTTTTGCGAGCGGCAGAATCTTCACCGAATCCACGCCAGATTCCAGCAGCGCCTGGTAGGCTGCTTCCAGCCATCCCTCGTGCGATCCGCGCCAACCGGTGTCGTTCAAAGCCTGGTCCATGCATTCTCTCCTAGCAAATTCCGCGGCCTCGCACAAGAAAAATGTACATAAGTGTCGAATATGGTGACTGTATTGTTTTCAAGATTGACACTTGTGTACATTGCACTTAGCGTCTGCTTCGATGTTTTTAATCCGGAACCACGGCCCATGTCGAACGATCCTCTTCTTCAGCCCTACCAACTCAAGCATCTGACGTTGCGTAACCGCATCATCGTAACCGCGCATGAGCCGGCCTATCCCGAGGACGGCATGCCGAAGGAGACGTATCGGGCCTATACCGTGGAGCGGGCAAAGGGCGGGGTGGCCTTGACGATGACGGCAGGCTCCGCCGCGGTTTCCCGGGACAGTCCGCCCGTCTTCAACAACTTGCTCGCCTATAAGGACGAGATCGTCCCCTGGATCAGGGAAATGACCGACGCCGTGCATGAAGAGGGTGCGGCGATCATGATCCAGCTTACCCATCTCGGCCGGCGCACGCGCTGGGACAAGGGTGACTGGCTGCCGGTCGTCGCCCCGTCGCATCTTCGCGAGGCTTCGCATCGCGCCTTCCCGAAGAAGGTGGAAGATTGGGACATCGAGCGCATCATCAAGGATTTTGCCGACGCGGCCGAACGGATGAAGGCGGGCGGCATGGATGGAATCGAGCTGGAGGCCTACGGCCACCTGATCGACCAGTTCGCGTCTCCGCTCACCAACGAACTCGACGGCCCCTATGGGGGTGCGCTCGAGAACCGCATGCGCTTCTGTTTCGACGTGTTCAGGGCGATCCGCGAGAGAGTGGGGGACGAATTCATCCTCGGCGTACGCTATACGGCGGACGAGTGCCTGCCCGGCGGAAACGGGCAAGCTGAAGGCATAGAGATTTCGAAGCGGCTGCGCGACAGCGGGCTTATCGACTATCTGAACGTCATTCGCGGCCATATCGACACCGACGCCGGTCTGACCGACGTCATCCCGATCCAGGGCATGGCGAACTCACCGCACCTGGATTTTGCCGGTGAAATCCGCGCCGCGACCAACTTCCCGACCTTTCATGCGGCGAAGATTCCCGACGTCGCCACGGCGCGACATGCGATTGCAGCAGGAAAAGTCGACATGGTCGGCATGACCCGCGCCCACATGACCGACCCGCACATCGTCCGCAAGATCATCGAGAAGCGGGAAGAGGATATCCGCCCCTGTGTCGGCGCCAACTACTGTCTCGACCGCATCTATCAAGGTGGGGCCGCCTACTGCATCCACAATGCCGCCACCGGCCGCGAATTGACGATGCCGCATATCCTGGCAAAGGCCGACGTCAGAAAGAAGGTCGTCATTGTCGGCGCCGGCCCGGCCGGGCTGGAGGCTGCGCGCGTCGCTGGCGAGCGCGGCCACCAGGTGGTGGTTTTCGAAGCGGCGAACAATCCAGGCGGTCAGATCCGCCTCACCGCCCAAAGCGAACGCCGCAGGGAAATGATCAGCATCATCGACTGGCGCATGACCCAGTGTGAGAAATACGATGTCACCTTCCACTTCAACACCTGGGCGGAACCCGACACGATCGAGGCGGAGAACCCCGATGTCGTCATCATCGCCACTGGCGGCCTGCCGCATACCGAGGTGCTCACCAGCGGCAACGAGCTGGTGGTCTCCTCTTGGGACATCATCTCCGGCGATGTGAAACCCGGAACCAACGTGCTTGTTTTCGACGACGCCGGCGATCATGCAGCGCTTCAGGCGGCGGAGTTCATTGCCAAGGCGGGCTCCAAAGTCGAGATCATGACGCCGGACCGGTCCTTCGCGCCGGAGGTCATGGCGATGAACCTGGTTCCCTATATGCGCTCGCTCCAAAAGTACGACGTGACCTTCACCGTTACCTATCGGCTGGAGGCCGTCGAGAAGAGAGGTAACCAGCTCGTCGCCCTCATCGGCAGCGATTACGGCGGAATTGCCCGTCAGCACAGCTACGACCAGATCGTCGTCAATCACGGGACCATCCCGCTCGACGAACTCTATTTCGAGCTGAAGCCCAAGTCGAATAATCTCGGCGAGGTCTCGCACGACCAGCTTCTCCAGGGGCAACCGCAATCCGTCATCCGCAATCCAGAGGGCAAGTTCCAATTGTTCCGGATCGGCGACGCCGTCGCTGCCCGCAATACGCATGCCGCTGTCTATGACGGTCTGCGCATCGCAAAGGATATATGATTGTCAGAGCGGCCGCCTGTCGGCCGATCGGGAGGGGATGATATGAGTCTGCGCAACGAAAGCCTCCAGCATTTCCTGGAAGCCGCTTCGGTCGCTTTCGGCCAGTTCGCCAGGGCTCCGGAAGCCCGCCGCTCGATCGGGCAGTTCTTCGCGGCGCTGGAGCGTCAGGGGACTGCGCGCGCCGGAGAGGGAAGCCGGTTACCGGTCTGCGCTCACCTCGATATGGCGCTCGCCGTCGATACGTCCTATGCTTCGCTGGCGCGATTGATCGAGGGGTTCAAAGGCATCGAGCCAATGCTTGAATGGCGTCGCCGCACAAAGTATGACCACACCACGGCCAGCGACAATTTCGTTGATGGGCATGCCAATGCCATGATCGTCGGGCCGGGTGGATTGGAGGAGCGAAGTGACCTGTGGTTCGGCGTGACATTGATGGCGCCTCACGTGCGCTATCCCGATTATGACCATGCGCCGGAGGAAGTCTATCTCATGCTGTCCAAGGGAGAGTTCCAGCAGGGGGAGGGGAACTGGTTCTCGCCTGGTATCGGCGGGTCGTTCTATAATATTCCCAGGATCAAACATGCCATGCGGTCGGCGGAGACGCCGCTCTTCGCCTTCTGGGCGTTGCTTGCCGAGCGGTCGCATTGGCGGCCGGCTGTCTAAAGCATGTCGCGCAAAGCTGTGCGGCGGTTGCGGCAACGGCTTACGTAAAAACGAGTTAAAGCGCAGAGCAAGCGAATCTGAAAGATCGCGGCGCGCTTTGGATAAAGGGGCTTGCCATGAAGATTCTCGTGCCCGTCAAACGGGTTGTCGACTACAACGTGAAGATCCGGGTGAAGCCGGATGGCACGGGTGTCGAGCTTGCCAATGTGAAGATGTCGATGAACCCGTTCGACGAGATCTCGGTGGAAGAAGCGCTGCGGCTGAAGGAGGCCGGCAAGGCGGAAGAAGTGGTGGTCGTGTCGATCGGCCCCGCCAAAGCCGAGGAGACGCTGCGGACGGCGCTCGCCATGGGCGCCGACCGGGCGATCCTGGTCGAGACCGACGATCAGGTCGAGCCGCTCGCCGTCGCCAAGATCCTGAAAGCGGTGGCTGATGCCGAGCAGCCGGGGCTTGTCATCGTCGGCAAGCAGGCGATCGACGACGATTCGAACCAGACCGGCCAGATGCTGGCGGCGCTGCTGGGCTCAGCCCAGGCAACCTTCGCCTCGAAGATCGAGATTGGGGACGGCAAGGCGCAGGTCACCCGCGAGGTCGATGGCGGCCTGCAGACGATCGAGATCAAGCTGCCGGCGGTCATCACCACCGATCTCAGACTGAACGAGCCGCGTTATGCCTCGCTGCCGAACATCATGAAGGCGAAGAAGAAGCCGCTCGATAGACAAGCTCCTGCCGATTTCGGCGTCGACACGACGCCGCGGCTGAAGGTGCTGAAGACCGAGGAGCCGTCCGGCCGCAAGGCCGGCGTCAAGGTCAAGTCGGTCACTGAGCTTGTCGACAAGCTGAAGAACGAAGCCGGCGTGCTGTAATCGGGCTGGAACAGGAGCAACTATCATGACCATTCTTCTTCTGGCCGACCATGACGGCAATCACCTTTCCGACCAGACCGCCAAGGCGCTGACGGCGGCAAGCCAGATCGGCTCCGACGTGCATGTGCTGGTTGCCGGCAAGGCTGCCAGGGCTGCGGCCGATCAGGCGGCAAAACTCTCCGGCGTCTCCAAGGTGCTGCTCGCCGAAAGCGACGCGCTTGCCAACAATCTCGCCGAACCGCTGGCCGATCTGATCGTCTCGCTTGCCGGCTCCTACGACACGATCGTCTCGGCCGCCACTTCGGTCGGCAAGACGGTGCTGCCGCGCGTTGCCGCCCTGCTCGACGTCGCCCAGGTCTCGGAGATCATCGAGGTCGTCTCCGCCGACACCTTCAAGCGGCCGATCTATGCCGGCAACGCCATCCAGACGGTGCAATCAAGCGATGCCAAGAAGGTGATCACCGTGCGCACCGCTTCCTTTGCCTCCGCGGCTGAAGGCGGTTCGGCAACGGTCGAGGCGATCCCGGCCGTCTCCGATCCGGGCCTGTCGCGTTTCGTCTCCGATGCACTGTCGGCGTCGGAACGTCCGGAACTGACCTCGGCCAAGGTCATCATCTCGGGCGGCCGCGCACTCGGCTCGGCCGAGAAGTTCAAGGAAGTCATCCTGCCGGTTGCCGACAAGCTCGGCGCCGCCGTCGGCGCATCCCGTGCCGCCGTCGATGCCGGTTATGCCCCGAACGACTGGCAGGTCGGTCAGACCGGCAAGGTGGTGGCGCCCGATCTCTATATCGCCTGCGGCATCTCCGGCGCCATCCAGCATCTCGCCGGCATGAAGGATAGTAAGGTGATCGTCGCCATCAACAAGGACGAGGAGGCGCCGATCTTCCAGGTCGCCGACTATGGCCTCGTCGCCGATCTCTTCGAAGCACTGCCGGAATTGCAAAAGGCGCTCTGAGCGAGGAGACTGAACGTGGCGCGTGCGGTGGGACGTCCAATCAGACCTGGTGCCGACCTTCTCCTGAACGATGAGGAAAAGCCGGCCTATATCAGGCTGCACGACATCGGCAGGGAAAGGCGTCCTCGACCGCTGCAGGAATTCCTCAACGATATCGGCGGGCTGATGCTGTCGGCGGAGGCTCCCGCCGTGGCCAGTTTCGTCGCCGGCAAGGTCCTGCAGAGGCTGCTCAAGACAGGCAAGGTGCGGCCGGAGGCCGGCCCTCTTCCCGGCGTGCCCGAAGGTCTGGATGACGCCATCGGTCATCTGGCAAAATCCGGACGGAAATATGAGGCGATCGCCGGCCAGTTCAAGAGTCTCGCCGACAAGCTGTTGTGGAGACGCGGCCGGACCGGCCCCTTTGCAAGCCTGAACTTCGGCAACATGCACTCGCATGCGGTTCTGGTCGGTCCGGGCGGCATGGAGGAACGAGCAGATCTCCGGGTGGGGGTGATCTATATGGATCGCTACACCCGCTTCCCCGATCATGTTCAGACGCAGCCGCGCGCCTTCATTCTGCTGTCGCCGGGCGAAGTCCGTCTCGGCGATTCCCAATGGTTTTCCGCCGCGACCGGAACCGTCTTCGCGAACGATGCAGGGCAATCGTTCGCGATCCGATGTACGGCCCAGCCGCTTCTCGCCGTCTGGTGTCAGGTCGAGCCGGGATGACAAAGGTGCCGCCGAAGATCGTTTCGATCTCTCGGTCGTATCTCAGCATATCTGACTATCGAGATTGATTTAATAGGAAGGATTATCAAATGGACGTTCGCGCCGCCGTTGCCGTTCAGGCTGGAAAACCGCTCGAAGTGATGACCGTGCAACTCGACGGCCCGAAGGCCGGCGAAGTGCTGGTGGAAGTCAAGGCGACCGGCATCTGCCACACCGATGATTTCACCCTGTCGGGCGCCGATCCGGAAGGCCTGTTTCCGGCCATCCTCGGCCATGAGGGCGCCGGCATCGTCGTCGATGTCGGCCCGGGTGTGACCTCGGTGAAGAAGGGCGATCACGTCATCCCGCTTTATACACCGGAATGCCGCGAGTGTTATTCCTGCACCTCCCGCAAGACCAATCTCTGCACCTCGATTCGATCAACCCAGGGTCAGGGCGTGATGCCGGACGGCACGAGCCGCTTCTCGATCGGCAAGGACAAGATCCACCACTATATGGGCTGCTCGACCTTCGCCAACTACACGGTGCTGCCGGAGATCGCGCTCGCCAAGATCAATCCCGACGCGCCCTTCGACAAGGTCTGCTACATCGGCTGCGGCGTCACCACAGGCATCGGCGCCGTCATCAACACCGCCAAGGTCGAGATCGGATCGACGGCGATCGTCTTCGGTCTCGGCGGCATCGGCCTCAACGTGCTGCAGGGGCTGCGGCTTGCCGGCGCCGACATGATCATCGGCGTCGATATCAACCCGGATCGCAAGGCCTGGGGCGAGAAGTTCGGCATGACGCATTTCGTCAATCCGAAGGAGGTCGGCGACGACATCGTTCCCCATCTGGTCAACATGACCAAGCGCAACGGCGACCTGATCGGCGGCGCCGACTACACCTTCGACTGCACCGGCAATACCAAGGTGATGCGCCAGGCGCTGGAAGCTTCGCATCGCGGCTGGGGCAAATCGGTCATCATCGGCGTTGCCGGCGCCGGCCAGGAAATCTCGACGCGGCCATTCCAGCTGGTGACCGGCCGCAACTGGATGGGCACCGCCTTCGGCGGCGCGCGCGGCCGCACCGACGTGCCGAAGATCGTCGACTGGTACATGCAGGGCAAGATCCAGATCGATCCGATGATCACCCACACGATGCCGCTCGAAGACATCAACAAGGGCTTCGACTTGATGCACAAGGGCGAAAGCATCCGCGGCGTGGTGGTGTACTGAGAATGAAGACGATATCGGCTGATAAGTCTCACGGCGGCACACAGGGCGTCTATGTCGAACGTTCCGAGGCCTGCGATTGCGACATGACCTTCGCGGTGTTCCTGCCGCCGCAGGCGGCCGAGGGCAAGCTGCCGGTCCTATGGTATCTGTCCGGCCTGACATGCACGCATGCCAACGTCATGGACAAGGGCGAGTATCGGCGGCTTGCCGCCGAACTCGGTCTCGTCATTGTCTGCCCGGATACCAGCCCCCGCGGTGACCACGTTCCCGATGAGGCCGACAACTGGCAGTTCGGCAAGGGTGCGGGCTTTTATGTCGACGCCACCCAGCCGCCCTATTCGGCGAATTATCGCATGTACAGCTATATCGTCGACGAGCTGCCGCGGCTCCTTGCTGCGGAATTTCCGGTCGACATGGAGCGCCAGGGGATCTTCGGTCACTCTATGGGCGGACATGGCGCGATCACGATCGCGCTCAAGAACCCCGACCGTTTCCGCAGCTGCTCGGCCTTCGCGCCGATCAGCCATCCTTCGGTTTCCGGCTGGTCGAGACCGGCCTTCCGAAAATATCTCGGCGCCGATGAAAAGACCTGGCGGGCCTATGACGCCTGCTCGCTGATCGAGGACGGGCATCGGATCCCCGAACTGCTCGTCGACCAGGGAACGGCGGATAGCTTCCTGGAGGACGGTTTGCGCCCCGACGAACTCAGGCAAGCCTGCGAGGCGGCTGATATCGACCTCAGGCTTCGCATGCAGGAAGGCTACGGCCATTCCTACTTCTTCATTTCCACATTCATGGAGGACCATCTGCGCTGGCACGCGCAGAGGCTGGCAAAGTAGTTGCAGAGCTCGGCCGGGCATAATGCAAACGGCCAGGGAGGGAAGGAGAAAAGCGATGACCAGCATAGCCATACATCCCGCAGTGGATTCAGGCTTTCGAGCGACTGACGCTGCTTTCGCAGGCGGAACGCTCGTGTGCAACTGCGCGAGCAACCCGGTCAAGGTGAGGATCAAGGGTGACATCGCCCACAACCACGTCTGCGGCTGCACCAAGTGCTGGAAGCCGAAAGGCGCCGTCTTCTCGGTTGTGGCTGTAGCGCCGACCGAAAGCGTCGAGGTGCTGGAAAACGGCGACAAGCTCGCAGTCGTCGATTCCGCAGCCTTGATCCAGCGGCATGCCTGCAAGGAATGTGGCGTGCATATGTACGGGCCGGTCGAGCGCGAACATCCTTTCCAGGGACTGTCCTTCGTCCACCCGGAGCGCTTCCAGGAGGGCGGCTGGGCAAGGCCGACTTTTGCGGCGTTCGTATCGTCGATCATCGAAAGCGGCTTCGATCCTTCGAAGATGGACGCCGTCAGGGCGCAGCTGAAAGCGTTGGGCCTCGAGCCCTATGATTGTCTCTCGCCCGGCCTGATGGACTATATCGCAACTTGGACCGCCAAGAGGAGCGGCGTCCTGGCTGCCTGAACCTTCCGGGGAGCGCTGGCGTGCCGGCGCTCCCCGATCGAGTTCGGCATCTATTGATCGAGGGCGGCTCTCAATTCGCGGCTTACGGCTCCGGCAATTCGCCTCGACGTCGGCTACAAGCAGTGACCCCGCGATAGTATCAATCGCCGCGGCGGGACCATTGATGTCCCTCGGCCCAGTTCGAGGCATTCGGAATGACATCGGCAAAATGTCTGAATATCTGGGGAGAAATGATCTACGGCGCGATCAGGATGATCGATATCGCGGCTTCGATCAATGCGTCGATCGCTTCGTGGTATTGATTATCGTGATGAACTCTTGGTTCACTTGCGGAGGCTGGGCGCGCGTCATCGGCCACAACACCATTTGTGTTGACGATCGGCACCCGCTGGCGCACGGTTTTCAGATTAGATGAGCGCATTCAGAAACGGTGATGAGATGAATATCCGACCTGGGCAGCATCGGCAGGCAGACGGCGCTGCGAAACCCGCCGCCCGTCTCAAGGTTGGGTTTGTCTTGTCGCGGTCGTTCACGTTGTCCGCCTTTGCGCTGTTCGTGGATACGCTGCGGCTTGCCAGCGACGAGCAGGACCGTTCCGGACGGGTGCTTGCCGACTGGCAGGTGATCGGCAGCACGCGGCACCTGATCACTTCGAGCTGCGGCGTCCAGGTCGCTCCGACGTCGGACTTCGTCGATCCCGCACGCTTCGACTATATCGCCGTCGTCGGCGGCCTTCTGAGCGTGGAGAACCCCGTCGATCAGCAGACCATCACCTTCCTCAAGCAGGCGGATGCCAAGAAGGTGCCGCTGATCGGCGTGTGCACCGGTACCTTCATCCTTGCCGCGGCGGGCCTGATGAAGCGGCATGAATCCTGCGTCAGCTGGCTGCATTATAAGGAGTTCCGCGAGCGGTTCCCCGACCTCAGCGTTCGCTCCGACCGGCTCTTCAATCTCGATCGCCAGCGTGGGTCCTGCGCGGGCGGCAGCAGCAGTGCCGATATGGCAGCGCTGCTGGTCAGGAAATACATCAGCCGCGATGCTGAACGGAATGCGCTTGAAGTGCTGCAGATCGAGAAGGCCCGCGCTCCGGCCGACATTCAGCCCAGGCGTCCGCTCTACGACGATTATGACGACGCCCGCGTCAAGGCGGCGATGATTACCATGGAGCAGTTCGTCGATGGCAGCATGCCGATCGAGAAGCTTGCCGCCATGGTCGGGCTATCCAGGCGGCAGCTGGAGAGGATCTTCATCGAGAAGACCGGAATGTCTCCCGCCAAGGCCTATAATCGAGTCCGCATGGAACGGGCAAAATCGATCCTTGCCCAGTCGAAGGCGCCGCTGATCGAGATCGCGCTCGATGTCGGCTTCGAAAACGCATCGCAATTCACGAGGACGTTCAAGCGCACATTCGGGCAGACACCCTCGCAGCATCGCGCGGCGGCTTTGAGAGCGCACTGAACACGAGACCGTTTCAGATATCCTCCCAGGGAAGCTGTCCAGCCGCTCCGCGCCCTTCGTCGTGACCCTGGGTTTCCAGATTGATGCTCCCGGAGCCGGCTCGTCGATCAGGCTTTCGACATTGAGCATGCGTCACCCAGGCAAGCGTCAGCCGGCAGGTCGCTGCCCTCGAGGAGGAGCTCGGCCAGCCGCTGGTCCTGCGTATCACCGGGCGATCGAGCCGACGGCTGCCTGATCGGCACTTTCCCGAGGACGGAGCCCTGGTGCGCTTCGAGACAAACGAGCTTGCCGCCGAAGATCGCTACAAAGTGATCGTGCGGTCGAGGCCAGGTGCAGCAATGCCCGCAAACTCGCCGCCGCCTGGTTGATTACAGGCCGAGCCCGGGCGTTGCCGTCCGGTGTACGCCCTTGGGAATGAAGGCGAAACGATCCGCAAGGCCGAGGAAATCAGCCGACAGGTGGATGACCGAAAGCCACATCTCCGTTCCCTGCAGGCTCGGCTCGGTACCATCGGCGAACGGGAATCCCTCGCCGTCCCGCCATCTGTCCAGCGCCCTTGCAATGAGATCACGGGCAATCGCCTCACCATCTGCCCGCCGATAATCGGTCTGTCGGGCAATCAGCAGCAGGGGATGGATCGTGTCGAGCAGGTTGCAGGCATTATGCTTCGCGCCGACGAAGCCCTTGTGGTTGCGGTAGTTGAGGTGAACCGTTTCGAGGGCGGCGTGGGGGTGCGGAAGCGGAACGCCGAACTGGGCGTAAGTGCCGCGTGTCAGGCGATAAAAACCGTTCACCGGTTGGAGCCATCCCTCCAGCGCCGTCGGCTCGCCCCATAGGCCGGAGACGCTGTTGGCATTGCGGTTCAGCCACTCGAACAGCGGTTGGCGCGATTGCCGGAGGCCGAAATACCGGGCGTTGAAATACATGGCCGTGCCGATCGCGTCGACCGCGCTGCCGGCGTGCCATGCCCTGCTTTGCCAGGGCAGCGCGCTCAGCCATTCGCCCAGCTCTCCGGCATCGAGATCGACCGCCCCGACAGGATGCCGCGGATTCGAGCCGAGCAGTTCAAGCGCGTAGCCGACCGAAAGAACATTGTAGAGCGCTTTCGGATCATCCCTCAGCGACGTTCCGTGCACGCCCGTACGGTCTTCAGGAAAAAGGCCTGTCTCGCGATCCTGGAGGCCTTGTAGCCGCTCGATTGTCTCGGACGGATCGAGGCCGGGCGGCAGCTGGCCAAAACCGGCTGCGATCTCGATCGCATCACAGAGATGCCGGATCGCCGGCCTTTTGACGCCATCCGCCTCGAGCGATTCATAGGAAACCTCGGTTTTCCAGCGCGCAAGAATCTCCGGCCATTGCTCCTTCGCCTTCTGTCCGAGCCTGACCAACTGGTCTTCAATGTTTCTCGCTGTGGATTTCGGGGGCGCGCTGCCCCGACGCCGCAGCACCCGCGCAGGGACGCCGCCGGCGATCGCCATGGGGGGAATATCCCCCGTAACGACTGCCCCGGCGGCAATGACGGCGCCTTTGCCGATTGTGACGCCGTCGAGGATTACGCAATTGGCGCCGATCCAGACGTCGTCACCGATGGCAATGCCGAGGCTGATGACGCCCTGGCGGTGTATGGGGCGATCAGGATCGTCGAAGCCATGATTGAAGCCGACGATCGATGCATGCGAGGCAATGCGGACCCCATTGCCGCACGTCACCTTTCCGGAAACGCAGGCATAGGGATTGACGGAACAATCGTCGCCGAGGATGACATCGCCGCGCACGAGAGCGTGCCCCGCAATCCACGACCGCTCGCCCATCGTCAGGCTTTCGGTGAAGATCGCGGCGTTCTCCGCGACATAGGAGGTCTCTGCCAGTTCCGCGCCGCAGGACCGCCTGAGCGCGGCTTTGCGGGCGAGGTGAGTGGGATGGTCGAGGTCCGACGCGATGCGTTCCCAGGGGAGATATCGCAGCCGGCGTGGTTCGTTCTCTTCGCTCGCCGATACTTGCGGGCTGTGATCCATCGTGCTCCTCATTCTCAGATTCCGCCGTCGGCTGTTCGTCTGCCTTGGCGGTCTTGCCTGACTACATCAGATGGCGTGCTTTGTGTGAAAGCAAGACCGTCGAAGGCGCGTTCTGGGGAGGTCAGCGCGTCGCCCAGGCATAAGGGGAGGGTGTATCACGGGCGTCGTTCTGCAGCACGAATGAGGTGGTCAGCAGCGCCAGGCCGATCGTTGCCGATGAAACCAAGCGCACGCGGCAGGAAACCGAGACACGGCTGCGCGGCCCGCGAGGCAACTGCCCCAACGGCTTAGACGTTCATGATCACGAAAGACTCGAACCGAATTTGTCCCAGCCTTCCTTGATCGTTTCCATCGCGACATTTGTCGAAGTGTTGGCAACATGCGGCAGGGTCGAGATGCGTTCGCCCAGGACGCGGCGGTAGCGGCCGATATCGCGGGTGCGGATCTTCAGGAGATAGTCGAACCGGCCGGCGATCATGTGGCACTCTTCGACCTCCCTGATCTTCTTGATGGCCTCGTTGAAGCTTTTGAGCGCAGCCTCGCGGGTGTCGGAAAGTTTCACCTCGACGAAGGCAATATGGTCGAGCTGCATTTTCGCGGGGTTGAGGACGGCTTTGAAGCCTTCGATATAGCCGTCGTTGATCAGCCGCTTGAAGCGGATCTGGCAAGGCGTCTTCGAAAGCCCGACGCGCGCCGCGAGATCGGTGATCGACAACCTGCCATCCTCGGCCAGCGCCGCGAGGATCTTTCTGTCGAACTGGTCCAAATCACTATATGTGTCGGTTTCTGTGGCCATATGAACTCTTGGCGATCGGTTTATAAGTTCATACAGCTTGAAAATGGCTAAAATCAAGTGAGATCGCGATTTGCGGCTGTGATAGATTATGCGTCGGCAAATGGGAGGACGGCGTGAGCGTCTGGCGCATTGCCGGGATCGGCAGCGGCGCCGCACCACAGGGGGATCATGGATGCACGGGAAACAAATCGATGACGATCAGAAGCCGGACTTGCTCGTCCACTACAGGCCGGTGGCGATAAGAGCGGTTGCGGCCGCATTCACCCTCAAGCGCGACAAGCCGGAGGCGCGCCCGCTTCGCGAGACGGTATATTCCGGTCCGGCTTTTCTGGATGATGCACTCTGGGATGACGAGCCAGGTGTTCCATTTATCCGCTAAACAGATTTTGATTGAACAGGGACTCCCATGTTGAACGCAGCGATCGACCCCGCCTCCTCCATTGATCCCGCTGAGGGCGCGCCATTCGCCGCCTTCGCGCCGCCGATCCGGCCGCAATCCGAGCTTCGCCAGGCAATCACGGCCGCCTATCGCCGCCCGGAAACCGAATGCCTGCCGCCGCTCGTTGCCGCCGCACGCGTTTCCGAGGCGAAGCGTTATGATATCCGCAACACGGCCCGCACTCTGATCGAGGCGCTGCGTGCCAAGCACAAGGGCACCGGCGTCGAAGGGCTGGTTCAGGAATATTCGCTTTCCAGCCAGGAAGGCGTGGCGCTCATGTGCCTTGCCGAAGCACTGCTGCGCATTCCCGATACGGACACCCGCGATGCGCTGATCCGCGACAAGATCGCCGAGGGCAACTGGACCTCGCATATCGGCGGCGGCAAATCCATGTTCGTCAACGCCGCCACCTGGGGTCTCGTCGTCACCGGCAAGCTCACCTCGACGGTCAACGACCGCAGTCTGTCGGCGGCGCTGACGCGGCTGATCGCGCGCGCCGGCGAGCCGGTGATCCGTCGTGGCGTCGATATGGCGATGCGCATGATGGGCGAGCAGTTCGTCACCGGCGAAACCATTGAGGAGGCGCTGAAGCGCGCCCGGCCGCTGGAGGCCCGGGGTTTCCGCTATTCCTACGACATGCTGGGCGAGGCGGCGACGACCGCCGCCGACGCCGAGCGTTATTTCAAGGATTACGAGAAGGCGATTCATGCCATTGGCAAGGCAGCGGATGGGCGCGGCATTTATGACGGCCCCGGGATTTCGATCAAGCTTTCGGCCCTGCATCCTCGCTATGTGAGAGCGCAAGCCGGCCGGGTGATGGGCGAGTTGCTGCCGAAGGTCAAGGCGCTCGCCGCTCTCGCCAAGTCCTATGATATCGGCCTCAATATCGATGCCGAGGAAGCCGACCGGCTGGAGCTTTCGCTCGATCTTGTCGAAGAACTCTGCTTTGCTCCGCAGCTTGCCGGATGGAACGGGCTCGGCTTCGTCGTGCAGGCCTATGGCAAGCGCTGCCCCTTCGTGCTCGATTACATCATCGATCTCGCCCGCCGCTCCGGGCGCCGGATGATGGTCCGGCTCGTCAAGGGCGCCTATTGGGATGCGGAGATCAAGCGCGCTCAGCTGGATGGTCTCGACGATTTTCCGGTCTATACCCGCAAGATCTATACGGACGTCGCCTACATCGCCTGCGCGCGCAAGCTGCTTGCCGCCGCCGATGCCGTCTTCCCGCAATTCGCCACCCACAATGCGCAGACGCTCGCCACGATCTATCATCTGGCAGGGCCCGACTTCGCAGTCGGCAAATACGAGTTCCAGTGCCTGCACGGCATGGGCGAACCGCTCTATGACGAGGTGGTCGGCAAGGATAAGCTCGACCGGCCCTGCCGCATCTATGCCCCCGTCGGGACGCATGAGACGCTGCTAGCCTATCTCGTCCGCCGCCTGCTCGAAAACGGCGCCAACTCCTCTTTCGTGCATCGCATTTCCGATCCCAATGTTTCGGTCGAGGCGCTGATCGCCGATCCGGCCGAGACCGTCGCGGCCATGCCCGTCGTCGGCGCCCCGCATGTGCAGATTGCCGCGCCCCAGGCGCTTTACGGCAGCGCCCGGACCAATTCGAGCGGCCTCGATCTCTCGAGCGAAGCCACGCTTTCGGATCTGGCGGAGACGCTGGCTTCCACGGCTGCGATGCCCTGGCATGCGGTTCCGATTCTCGCCGATGGCTCCACGGATGGCGTGACGCGCGATGTCCCCAATCCTGCCGATCACAGCGATGTCGTCGGCACAGTGACCGAGCTGAAGGTCGAGGAAGCCGCCCGCGTTGTTGCGATGGCAGCCGAGTATGCGCCGCAATGGTCGGCCGTGCCGCCGGCAGAGCGTGCCGCATGTCTTGATCGGGCCGCCGACATTATGCAGGCCCGTATCAAGGTGCTGATGGGCATCGTCATGCGCGAAGCCGGCAAATCCGCCGCCAACGCCGTCGGCGAAGTGCGCGAGGCGGTCGATTTCCTGCGCTATTATGCTGATCAGGCGCGTAAGACCCTCGGGCCGTCGCATCTGCCGCTCGGCCCGATCGTCTGCATCAGCCCGTGGAACTTCCCGCTGGCGATTTTCACCGGCCAGGTTGCCGCAGCCCTCGTCGCCGGCAATCCCGTGTTGGCGAAACCTGCCGGTGTGACGCCGATCATCGCTTCGGAGAGCGTCAAGATTCTCCACGAGGCCGGTGTGCCCGTCGGCGCCCTGCAATTCGTGCCCGGCAGCGGCCGCCTTGGCGCCGGCATGGTCGGGGCTCGGGAAACGGCAGGTGTCATGTTTACCGGCTCGACCGAAGTTGCCCGCATGATCCAGGCGCAGCTCGCCGAGCGCCTGTCAGCGACCGGCAAGCCGATCCCGCTGATTGCCGAAACCGGCGGCCAGAACGGCATGATCGTCGATTCGTCCGCCCTGGCCGAACAGGTCGTGGCCGACGTCGTGACATCGGCTTTCGACAGCGCCGGCCAGCGCTGCTCGGCGTTGCGCGTCCTCTGCCTGCAGGACGACGTCGCCGACCGGACGCTCGCTATGCTGAAGGGGGCTTTTCGTGAATTGACCATCGGCCGCACCGATCGCCTGAGTATCGATGTCGGGCCTGTCATCAACGACGGCGCGAAGGCGGAGATCGACCAGCATATCGAAGCGATGCGGGCCGCCGGCCGCAAGGTGGAGCAGCTGCCGCTGCCGCAAAGCGCAGCAAAAGGCACCTTCGTTCCACCGACGATCATCGAGATCAAGTCGCTGTCTGACCTGACGAGGGAGATCTTCGGTCCGGTCCTGCATGTCGTCCGCTTCAAGCGAAACGGCCTCGATCGGCTGATCGACGACATCAACGCCTCGGGTTACGGCCTGACATTCGGCCTTCACACCCGGCTTGACGAAACGATCGCCCATGTGACGAGCCGCATCAAGGCCGGCAACCTCTACGTCAACCGCAACATCATCGGCGCTGTCGTCGGCGTGCAGCCTTTCGGCGGCCGTGGCCTGTCGGGAACCGGTCCGAAGGCCGGTGGCCCGCTCTATATCGGCCGGCTGGTGCAGCGCGCCCCGGTGCCGCCGCAGCAGGATTCCGTTCATACCGACCTCGCCCTTCGCGATTACATCGTCTGGCTCGACAAGAAGGGCCTGACGGTCGAAGGGGAAGCGGCGCGCGGCTATGCGAGCCGATCGGCGCTCGGGCTCGAACGTGAGCTCACCGGCCCTGTCGGCGAGCGCAATCTCTATGCGCTCCATCCGCGCGGCCGTATCCTGCTCGTGCCGCAGACCGAAACCGGACTGCACCGCCAGATAGCCGCGGCCCTTTCCACCGGTAACCACGTCGTCATCGACGCGGGTTCGATATCGAAGCCTGTCCTGGCGGACCTTCCGGCAGCTGTGGCCGGGCGTCTTTCCTGGACATCGGATTGGGCAAAGGACGGGCCTTTCTCCGGTGCGCTCGTCGAAGGGGACCGCGACAGGGTTCTTGCCGTCAACCGGAAGATCGCCGCGCTGCCCGGCCCGCTTCTGCTGGTCCAGGCCGCGACAAGCGAGGAACTGGCGAGCGATCCCGAAGCCTACTGCCTCAACTGGCTGCTGGAAGAAGTGTCGACTTCGATCAACACAGCGGCGGCCGGCGGCAATGCGAGCCTGATGGCCATCGGCTGAGGCACGAGACGGACGCGCTGAAAACGCACCTCTTGCCGGCAAGCGTGAGAAACCGGCGGTCTGCGTGAGCAGCGCGCCCCCCCGCATTCCTTCTGGCAGCTCGGCCGTGTCCGCCGTCTGCCGTGCTGTGCAGCCCTGCCGACACCGAAACCTTTGGTCGGTTGGCGGTTATGCCGCCGCCTCCCATCCGTCGCGGATATGACGGTACCCTTCACGATAAACCGATTCCGGTGTCTCGAAAAAGTCGCGCCAGACCTTCGTTGCGGCGGCGAGCTCCTTGAGCGCCCGACCAAAGGCTTCGATTGTCAGCCATCCGTCGTAGCCACTCGCGCGCAGTGCCCTGAACGTCTCCGCCCAGGGAATGTTGCCACGCCCTGGAACGCCGCGGTCGTTCTCCGAAATGTGGACATGCACGATGCGGTCACTGTTGCGCGTAAAAGCGCCGACAGGATCGGTTTCTTCGATATTGCTGTGAAACGTGTCGTACATGGCACGGATATTCGGATGTCCGACCGCGTCGATATGGGCCGCAAGGTCGTCCATCGTGTTGAACAGGTAACATTCGAAACGGTTCAGCGCCTCAAGTCCTATCGTAACGCCGTGCTTTGCTGCATGATCGCCAATCGCCAATTGCGAGGAAACCGAGCGCTTGAGTTCCGCCGCGCTTGGCCCGCTTCCGGAAAATTTGCCGAGCGTCGAATGCAGCGGCCCGCTCAGCATAGTCGCGCCAAGCGCATTGCTGCAGTCGATTGCCCATTTCACGTAGTCAATGCCGCGTCTGCGGGTTGCCGCGTCGGAAGCGATCAGGTTCATCCGGAGGTCGCCCATGGCGGAAACGGCGGTCCGTTCCAGGCCGATCCGGTCGAGCAACGCCGCCAGCCGTCGGTAGTCGTCGGGTTTACCCGAAAAGATCGGGATCTCGACGCCATCAAAACCCGTCTCCTTGATATCGCGTAACAGTGCCTCGTGTTTTGGGCCGACAGCTGTCGTCCAGAGGAACATGCACATGCCGATCTTCATCTCTCCCCCTTGGCACTTCGCCACTGCGTTGCGGCGTCCGCGCTTATCACTTCCCAAATCTGGTCATACCAAAATGGCGGCTCTGGTCAAGCCGCTGCGCTCACCACTGGGAGCGGGGATTCCGCGCATGAGCGGGAAATACAGCGACAAACAACCGAATACGCCGACTTTCTCGACATTTTGAGGCCGTCTTGCGGACGCTCGGGAATTGGGTTAGAGCTTTCAGATAACAAAAATTGGCCAAACCAGATGGCCGCCGGTAATGAGATTGGCCATCAAAAGGTGACGTTTCGATGCCAAGCTGCTGTCGAGCTTGGCCGCAACAGTCTAGGAGGAACCTCATGCATCTTTCTACGCACAACTGGATGCGGGCTGAACCGCTCGCCGTCACGCTGAAACGCATCAAAAAATATGGCTACGAGAGTATCGAGATATCCGGCGAGCCGGCACAGTACGACGTGAAGGAGACGCGTGCGCTGCTGAAAGAGCATGGCATCCGCTGCTGGGGCGCTGTTACCCTGACGCTCGGCGAGCGAAATCTTGCCGCCAGGGATGAGGGCCAGCGCGCCCGGTCCGTGGACTATGTCAAGAGCGTCATCACCATGGTCAGCGAACTCGAGGGCGAGATCCTCACGCTCGTACCGGCAACAGTCGGCAAGGTGGTACCGGATGGGACCGAGGAGGAAGAGTGGACATGGGTGGTGGACGCCACCAGGGAGTGTTTTGCTCACGCTCAAAAGAGGGGGGTGCGGATTGCCGTCGAGCCGCTCAACCGTTTCGAGACCTATTTCTTCAACCGTGCCGCCCAAGCGCTGGCGCTCGCCGATGCCGTCAGCCCTGAATGCGGAGTCTGCCTGGATGCCTTCCACCTGAACATCGAAGAGGAAGACATCTATGAGGCGATCCGGCTCGCCGGGAAACGCCTGTTCGACTTCCACGTCGCCGATAATAATCGTTTCGCCGCCGGCCTCGGCCACCTCGACTGGCCGAAGATCATCGGCACGCTGAAGGAGATCGGTTACGACGGCGCCGTCACCAACGAATTCGTCGCTCCGGTTGATCGAACGCCGGCCACCAAATATCCGGACATGGTCGAGCGCAACCCCGTCGACATCCCCCCGGAACAGCTGAAATTTATCCAGGACCACGGCTCGAGCCTGCTCACCGAGAAATTCTACGACGATCAGATGCGGATCACCGCCGAGACGATCCTGCCGCTGATCAAGTAACGAATGGAAGATATCTCCCGCGGCCCACCGCGGGCCTTGAGGAGCGGGGGCAGAGACATGCGTATCAAAAGCGTCGAGGCCTGGTGGGTCAAGATTCCCATCGAGGCGAGCCGTCAGCACCGCAGCGACTTCGGCCGCCTGATGACCTTCGACAGTGCGATCCTGCGTATCGAGACGAACGACGGCATTGTGGGCTGGGGGGAAGGTAAGAATGCCGCGGGCAGTGCCGGCAGCTATGGCACGCTGGTGCACATGATCAATCACGAGGTAGGGCCCAAGCTCATCGGCCGCGATCCTGGCGACATCTTCACCATATGGGAAATGCTCTACAACGGTGTACGCCACGAGACGGCGGCGAGTTCGGGTCACGCCATGCCCGAGATCGCGCGGCGCGGCCTTTCGGTCGCTGCGATCAGTGCGGTCGACATAGCGCTCTGGGACATCCTCGGCAAGTCGCTCGGCGTCCCAGTCTGGAAGCTGCTGGGTGGCCGCAAGGCGGACCGCTTGCCTGCCTATGCCTCGGGCGGTTGGGAGAGCACGGACCGGATCGGCGAGCAGCTCCGGTCCTATATCGCGGCAGGCGGTTTCAAGTCAGTCAAGATGCGCGTCGGCGCGATGGACGGTGCGCCGCATGTCTCGGCAGCGCGCGTGCGTGCCGCTCGCAAAGCTGTCGGCCCCGACGTCGATCTAATGGTCGATGCGCATGGCACATATACTGTTGGCGAAGCGAAGCGCTTTATCCAGATGGTTGCGGACTGCGACCTCGCCTGGTTCGAGGAGCCTGTCATAGCCGATGACAAGCCGGGCATGGCGGAGGTGCGCGCGGCCGGGAACGTGCCGATCGCTGCCGGCGAGAGCGAGGCGACGCGTTTCGCCTTCCGAGATCTTGCGATGCTCCGGGCCGCAGACATATTCCAGCCCGATCCGGCTTTCTGCGGTGGCATTACGGAAGCGATGCGCATCAGTTCGCTCGCCAGCGCCTTCAACCTCCGTTTCGCACCGCATCTTTGGGCTGGGGCGCCCTGCTTCTTTTCCGGTCTGCACGTGTGCGCGGCCTCTCCGGCAAGCTTCGTCATCGAATATTCCCTCGGCGCAAATCCGATGATCCACGATCTTGTCGAGGACGCTGTGTCTGTAAAGGACGGTATGATAGAGATCCCGGACCGACCTGGCCTGGGCTTCACGATCAATCAGAGGGTCCTGGAGACTCACGCGCAAAGACAGTGACGATGAAAGAAAACTCCCTCCTCTCCGATCTCGCAGCTTATCTTTTCTCAAACTCGAGCGACACCGGCCGCACGCCATCGGAGCGCGAGCTTGCAGAACATTTCACCGTCAGCCGGGGCCAAATTCGCGAGGCATTGGCGATCCTGGAGGCAATGCGCATCGTAGAGCGTCGAGCCAAGTCGGGCATCTATTTGACGACCACGGAGGCGAGCGTGGAGGCAATGGCGCTTTTTGCCCGCGCCGGCGTTCCCCTTGACCCCATTCTGATCTACGAGACCGTGGAGCTTCGCAAGATCCATGAGATCAAGGCCGCGGAACTCGCCTGCGGCCGGGCGACGGAGGAGAATTACAAGCGCTTGCGCGATATACTCGCTGCGTCCGAGGCGAAGCTTGCCGCGGGCGAGGGGCTGGCGCGCGAAGACCGGGATTTCCATCTGGAGATCGTTCGAGCCACCAAGAACAGCGTCTTCTATCGGGTGTGCAGCGTCTACTACGTCATGGGCGAACACCGGCTGCCTATCTATTTTGCCGATGCCGCCCGAAGCCGGCGCTCGCATGAGGAGCATATCCGCATTTACGAAGCGCTGCTTGCCCGAGACGGCAATCTCGCCCAGGCGCTGATGAGCGCGCATCTTCAAGGTGCGGAAAGCTATTGGAAGGGTCTTATCGGCGGTCCAGCGACGGCGGCCGGATAGGCGTAACCGGCGGGGAGGCCGATGAGCTTCATCTTTTCCACACATCCCCTGCACCCCGCGGCCAAGGCCGTGCTTGAGGGGGCGGGTGATCTGCGCGTAGCTTCCGCGCCCGATCCGGAAACCTTGCTGCGAGAAGGACGCGGCGCGGGTATTGTCGTCGTGCGCGCGCCGATCCCGCCGGCCTTCTTCGAGGATGCGCCAGCGCTTCGCGCGGCGATCCGCCATGGTGCGGGCCTCGACATGGTTCCAATGGAGGCGGCGACCCGCGCCGGCGTGCTTGTCGCAAACGTCCCCGCTGTCAATGCGTCGACTGTCGCCGAGCACGTCTTCCTGGTGACACTGGCTCTGCTCAGGCGTTTCCGCCAGATGGACCGGGACCTGCGTCAGGACGGCTGGGCGGCGGGCCGCGCTCAGTCGGATGCGGCCAGCGACCTCGGCGGCCGCACTATGGGCATCGTGGGTATGGGCAATGTCGGCAAGGCGATCTTCAAGATCGCCAAGTTCGGCTTTGGCCTGGAGGTGGTCGCAACGAGCCGGTCGCCCGAAAGCGTCCCGCATGGCGCGCGCTTCCTGGCGATCGATGAGCTTGTTGAGCGGGCCGACATCGTCGTGCTCTGCTGCCCGTTGACGCCGGAGACGACTGGCTTGCTCAATGCCGGGCGCATCGGTCGGCTGAAGCCAGGAGCAATCCTGATCAACGTGTCACGCGGTCCCGTCATCGATGATGCGGCGCTGATCCAGGCGCTAGGCGATGGCCGAATTCGCGGAGCAGCGCTTGATGTCTTTGCAACGCAGCCATTGCCGCTCGACCATTCCTATTTCGGCTTCGCCAACGTCATCGTCACTCCGCATCTGGCTGGTCTGACGGAAGAGAGCATGATGCGCATGGGGACAGGTGCGGCCAGCGAAGCGCTGCGCGTCATCAGAGGCGACTTGCCCGTCAATTTGCGCAATCCCGAAGTGGTAGAACACTACCGCCGGCGCTTTCCGGCATAGGCCGTCCGACCGGGAACGTTGGTTGCCTGCCGCGCCACCGAGACCATTTGTATTGGGTGGATCAGGTCAGCCTGCGTGCCGCAGGCTGACCCCGCTTCCGGCGTCAAACAGGACGACCTTCTCCGGATTCCACGAAAAGCGAACCGTATCCTCGATCCGCAGCGCCGTTTGCGTCGGCACGGTCGCGTGGATAAACTTCTCGCCGGTGCGCAGTGTCACGATCTTTTCGACGCCATGGTTTTCCACGTCGTGCACCCGTGCTTCCCCCGGCGCGCCACTGTCGAGGAAGATGTCCTCCGGGCGAATGCCGAAGGTGAGCGGGCGGCCGTCCGTCGCAATTGCGTGGTCGCTGCCCAACGGCAGCCGATAGCCCTCGCTGGCCACGGCCTCGCTGCCGGCGAGCGTGCCGTTGATCAGGTTCATCGGCGGTGAACCAACGGCGCGCGCGACGAAGGTGTTGACCGGATTCCGGTAGATCTCCTGCGGTGTCCCGGTCTGCACCAGTTGACCGTTGTTCAGGACGCCGATCTTGTCGCCCATCGACATGGCCTCGATCTGGTCATGAGTGACGAAGAGGAAGGTCGCGCCGAGGTTCATCTGCAGGTTCTTCAACTCCGTGCGGAGTGCTTCGCGAAGCTTCGCGTCGAGCGCCGAAAGCGGCTCGTCCATCAGGAACACGCGCGGCTTGCGCACGATGGCACGGCCGATAGATACGCGCTGCATCTCGCCTCCCGACAGCCGGTCCGTCTTGCGGTCGAGCAGATGCTCGATGCGCAGGGTCTTCGCAACCCGAGCGACGCGTTCCTTGATTTCCTCTGGCTCAATGCGGCGGATGCGGGATTTTAATGGAAATTCCAGGTTCTCTCGGACCGTGTAGCGCGGGTAAAGCGAGTACTGCTGGAGCACCAGGGCCACGTCCCGCTCGGCGGCGCCCCAGTCGGCGACGTCGTGCCCGTCGATGTAGATCTGGCCTGCGGTGGGCTTTTCGAGCCCGGCGATCAGGCGAAGCGTCGTTGTCTTGCCGGCGCCGGTCTGCCCGAGCAGCACGAAGAACTCGCCGTCAGCGATGTCGATGTTCAGGTTTTTCAGTGCCGTGTGGCTGCCGAAAGTCTTGGTAATGCCCTTAAGTTCGATATGCGCCATCAGAGTCTGATCCCGAGCGATGAACCGGTTGCCGTATTGAAGAAATGAGCCTGGGCGGGGTCGATGCGTGCCCAGACGGCTTCGCCTGGACCGGGTACGAAACCGCTTTTGGTTCGCGCCCTGATCATTTGCTGGCCGACCTTCAGGTCAACGATATCGTGTGAGCCGAGCGGCTCGATAATATGCGCCTCGACCGGCACGAAGCCCTCACGTGCTTCCCGTGAAACGATCACGCCCTCGGGCCGAACCCCGAGTGTTAGCTGGCCGTTCGCGGCCTTCGCGTCAGAGAGACGGTTGGCCAGTGCGGCGGGGAACTCAAAGCCCGTTACGCCGTCGCCAACCTGCACGCGCGTATGGTCGCCCGTTTCGCTGACGGTTGCCGGCGCCATGTTCATCACCGGGCTTCCGACAAACTGCGCGACAAACATGTTGGCGGGTTGACCGTAAACCTCTTCCGGCGTGCCGATCTGCTGGAGGATGCCCTCGTGCATGATGACGATGCGGTCGGCGAGCGACATGGCCTCCACCTGGTCATGCGTCACGTAGATCGTGGTTGAACCTTGCTTGATGTGCAGACGCTTGATTTCCGCCCGCATCTCCTCTCTCAGCTTCGCGTCCAGCGCACCGATCGGCTCGTCCATCAGCATGGCCTTCGGCCGTCGCACCAGAGCGCGGCCGATTGCGACACGTTGCATGTCTCCTCCTGACAGTGCCGAAGGCTTGCGGGCCAGCAACTCGGTGATGCGCAGAACCGCGGCGATTTCCCGGACCGCCTTATCGACATCGGCGCGGCTCATCCGGGTGGCGCGGAGCGGGAAGGCGATGTTTTCGTAGACCGTCATGTGCGGATAGAGCGAAAAGGATTGAAACACCATCGCGATGTCCCGGCCGGATGCCTTGATATGTTGCACCGGCTTGCCGTCGATTAGGATGTCGCCTTCGTCGATCGTCTCCAGGCCGGCGACGGCGCGCAATGTCGTCGTCTTCCCGCAGCCCGATTGTCCGAGCAGCACGATGAACTCGTTATCGGCAATGGCGAGATTAAGGTCTTTGATGACCTGGACGGCACCGAAATATTTCTGAATGGCGCGAAGCTCGATCTGCGTCATGACTGACTGCCTTCGTCTGATTGCGCGTCCCGGGGGATTTTGGTCGCCACCATGAAGGCGATCAGTCCGACCAGCGTCATCGTCATGCCGTAGCGGTGCAGGAACAGGTTCCAAGGCTGGCAGAGCGCGATAATGCCCAAGATCATCAGATACTGCGAACCGGGTTCGAGATATTTCTGGTTGAAGGCGCGCAAGGTCATTTGCGGATCGCTCCGAAGCTCATGCCGCGCAGGAGATGGTTCCTGAGCAGGAACGTGAAGATCGCGACCGGTAGCAGGAACAGGAACGTACCGGCCGCAATGACCGTCCAATCCGGCAGGCCGGAGCCGACCTGGCTCGGAATGAAGGGTGGAGCGGTTTGCGCGCGCCGGTTCGTCATG